>JAGWRA010000251.1 GCA_028876655.1 Acidobacteriota bacterium
ACAGCTGCGCGCCGTCCCGGTTGCCCCGTCCCACGATCGTGCCGTCGCCGGTGTCGGTGGTCATGGCTCGGCCCTCAGCTGAACAACAGGTTCTCGACGAACGTCTGCAGCTGGATTTCGAGGTGATCGAAGCTCGTCATGTTCTCCTCGAACTCGCTGACGAAATAGGGGACCTTCGCCGCGTCGAGCGCGCGCGTGTAGGCCACCTGCTCCTCGAGCCCCGGCTCGCACATCTTCGCGGCCATCACGATCGCCGCGTCGGCCCCGGCCGCCCGGATCCGTTCGAGCAGCATCCGGTCCTTCGGCTTCCGCAGGTCGTGCTGCACCGGGCTGTAGGTGGACTTGTCCAGGTAGGCTTCCGCGAGCCGCAGCAGCGGATCGCCGTCCGCGGCGACGTCCTCGCGGATCCAGCGCAGGCCCACCAGCAGGTCGTCGTCCACGACGTAGCAGGAGCGGCCGATGGCGCGGATGAGATCGAGCGGCGGCTGCTCGCAGAAGCCGCCCTCGACGACCACGCGGATCTTGTCCTGCCGGCGGGCCGGACGCGTGCCGAGCTCGGCGAGCACGTGGCGCAGCAGCGCGTTGTGCTCCTCGCGCGGCAGCAGCCCGGCGAGCGCGACCAGCACGTACGCCTCGTGGGCCGAGACGAGCCACGGGGTCTCGCGCTTCAGCGCGTAGAGGTCGCGCAGCAGCGCCCGGTTCTCGTTGAAGACGGCGATCGAGCGCCGCAGGTCGGCCTCGGAGACGTCGCGCCCGGCCACCTGCTCGATCGTCCGCTGCAGCCGGGCGTACTCGCCGCGCAGGTACTCGGCGGCGTGCGCCGAGTTCGCGTTCTGCGGCAGGTACAGGATCTCGCAGGGGTGCGGGGCGTTGCGCCCCCAGACCGCCGCCAGGTTCCGCGCGGCGTCGCAGATCGGATGCGTGACGAACAGATCGAGCTGGACGCGGTCGCTCAGCGCCAGCTCGAGCGACGTCTTGAGGATCGAGCAGAGATACGACCCGAACCGCGAGTCGGCGTGGGCCGGTTCGATCGGCGCGCCCCGCACCTTGAACGGCAGGAGGCCGGCCGCGTCGGCGATCTCCTCCGGGAAGTAGACCTGGAAGTGACCGGCGACCCGGCCGCCGGCCTCGCGCCACCGGCGGACGGTCGGGAACGAGGTGTCCTCCACGAGCTCCCGGCACTCGTAGAGCACCTCGTCGAGCGGGCGCCCCTGCCACTCCGGAAAGACGGTGACGGCGGTCATCGGTCCCTCCACGCCGGCGTCCGCTTCTCGACGAACGCCCGCAGCCCGTCCACGGCGTCTTCGGTGCTCATCAGGCCGTCGACGTAGATCGCGGCCGCCGCTTCGAGCGCCATCAGGTTCGTGTCGTCCTCGCGCGCGCGGAGCATCCGCTTGGCGTGGCGCAGCGACGCCCCGCTGTGGCGGCTGATGCGCCCGGCGAGCGCCAGCGCTTCGGCCTCCAGGCTGGCGTCGGGCACGACCCTGCGGACCAGTCCCCCGCGCGCCGCCTCGACGGCCGTGATCGGATCGCCGGTGAAAACCAGATCGGCGGCCAGCCCGCGCGAGGTGCGCGAGGCGAGCCAGGCGGCCGCCACCGGGGGCGCCACGCCGAGCACGATCTCGGGCTGCCCGAACGCCGCCCCTTCGGCCGCGACGATGAGGTCGGCGGCGAGCACCAGCTCGAAGCCGCCGCCGAGGCACTTGCCCTGCACGGCGGCAATCACCGGCACGGGGAAGGCATCGAGCTCGGCGACGGTCTGGAGGAACTCGGCGATGAGCTGCTCGTGATGCGGCGGCAGGTGCTCGCCGACGTCCGCCCCCGCCGAGAAGTGCTTCCCGGCCGCCTGCAGCACCAGCACGCGCAGCGACGGGTCGGCCGCCAGGCGGTGCATCTCCTCGCGGAGCTCCTGCATGACGCCCCGCGTGAGGATGTTCACCGGCGGGTGGTCGAGCACCAGCCGCGCGACGCCGTGCTCCGCCGTCGCGTGCACCGTGCTCATGACCGCACCGTCTCCCCGGGCAGCGTGGCGCCGCAGGCGCCGCAGAACCCGAAGCCCTCCGGCAGGTTGTCGGCGCCGCACGCGGGGCAGACGTGCGTCGGCGGCCCCCACGGCGTCTCCGACGATCCCCCCTCGGCCGCCTTCTGGCGCAGCAGCCGGTAGCGCGACGGCCGCTTCTCGACGAACGCCCGCATCCCCTCCACCGGCTCCCAGCAGGTGTAGTGGAGCGACAGCCAGTCCTGCGCGTGGCGCACGGTCTGGTGCCACGCGAGGTCCTTCCAGAAGTTCACCTGCTGCTTGGTGTAGCGCGCGCACTCGGGGAACGAATCGAGCAGCTTCTGCGCGACCGCGTGCACCTGGCTGTCGAGCCGCGACAGGTCGATGCGGTAGCCGTCCTTCCCCGCCTGCGCCTTCTTGATTTCCTCGGGCGTCGCATGCTCGAGCCAGTCGTCGCCGCGCCGCACGGACGGCACGACCCAGTTCACCAGCCCCCAGTCGAGCGCCTTCGTGGCCGGCACCGGCTCGTTCAGGAAGAGGATCTCGCGCGCCCGCTTGTCGCCGACGACCAGCGGCAGCCACTGCGTGGAGCCGCCGCACGCCACCGAGCCGACGTGGGTGCCGACCTGCTTGATGAAGGCGTGCTGCGCCATCACCGTCAGGTCGCAGGCGAGCTGCGTCTCGTTGCCGCCGCCGACCGCCATCCCGTTCAACCGCGCGATCACCGGCTTGCCGGTGTTGAGGATGCTCTCGATGTAGGCGCGGAACAGCGCCATGTACTTCCAGTAGTCGCGGGGACGCGTCACGTAGTCGGCGGCGTACTCCTTGACGTCGCCGCCCGTGCAGAACGCATGGTGCCCCGCGCCCGTCAGCACGATGACGCCGACCGCATCGTCGAAGCTCGCGTCGCGGAAGGCGGCGGCGAGTTCCTCGAGGGCGCGCGTGCTGTACGCGTTGTAGTTCTGGGGACGGTTGATCGTGATCGTGGCCACCAGGTCGGCCTTGGTGTAGCCGACTTCCTGGAAGCCGAGGCTCTCGGCGGGACGCGACGGAAACTGACCCATGATCAGCTCCTTACTGATTCAGGCGGCAGGCGCGGCATCGGCTACGTCGCCGGCATCACAGATCTCCCTGACGTATCGTTCGGCCGGCTCGGCGAGCACGGCGTGACAGGTGTCGAAGACGCGCGCCGCCTCGTGGCCCTTCCAGCCGGCCGGCAGCAGCGGCGCCGGCAGGAACGGGTCCTCCTGGGGAAACGCGCGGTACTCGTGGACCAGCTCGAAGCGCCGGACGAAGCAGGCCTGCGGCGGCAGGCACGGCACGCCCGGCTGCCCCTCGGCCACCCCCGCACCCGCGCGGCGGCAGGCCGCGCAGTGCGTGAGCGTCGGCGCCCAGCGGTCGAGGAACGCCGCGTAGCGCCGGTTGATCGCCGCCAGGTCCCAGCACTCGGCCACGAGCTGATCCGTCGAGGCATAGCCGAGGTGCTCGGCGCGGAACACCTCCAGGTGCTTCGCGACCTTGAGCGACGAGGCAATCTCCTCCAGCTCCGGCCGCACGTCGTGCGGCGTGATCCAGAGGCCGTTGGCGAGCAGGCCGCACCCGGGCCATTGCAGCTTCACGCGCAGCGCGTCCCGGCGATGACGGCCCGACTCGGGGATGGAGTACGCGACGAGATACCACCGGCCGTCCCACGACTCGCGGCGCGGCGGGTGGTAGATGCGCTCGCGGCCGGTCTCGAGCAGCCGGCGCCCGCGCTTCGTGAGGCCGTAGTAGCCCCGCGAGCCGCGGCGCTCGGCGGCGAGCCAGCCCTTCTGCGTCATGCGGGAGAGCACCGTGCGCGTCGCCACCGGCGACACGCCCAGCGCCCCGAGAAGCGTGATGAGGCTGCCGACCCACACCGGGCGCTCGCGGCCCAGCAGGTAGTCGCCGTAGAGCGTGAAGACGAGATCCTGCGAACGGGAACCGGTCATCATCAGCCTCTCGGTCCATAATATTTCACTGTTGCAACGGCCGTGTCAAGAGTGCAATATAGAGCCGGAGCCTGCAGCCGTAGCCTGTAGCCCGGAGCCTGAAGCCCTATGGGCCTGTATTTCGAGGATTTCACCTCCGGCCGGCGGTTCGAGACCCCCGGAAGGCTCGTGACCGACGAGGACATCGCCGCCTTCGCGGCTGTGTCGGGCGACCGCAATCCGCTGCACGTGGACGAGGCCTACGCGAAGACGACGGCCTTCGGCGGGCGGGTGGCGCACGGCGCGCTGGGGCTGGCGGTGGCCACCGGCCTCTTCAGCCAGCTGGGGATCACCGCGGGGACCCTGGTGGCGCTGGTCGGGGTCGACTGGAACTTCCGCGCGCCCATCCGGCCGGGCGACAC
>JAGWRA010000252.1 GCA_028876655.1 Acidobacteriota bacterium
ACCGGCGTCGCGCCGCGCGCCCGGCGCCAGGCCTCTTCGAGCGTCGCGATCGGCTGGTTGGTGACCGCGCGCAGTTCGGGCCGCCAGAGCGCGCATCGTGTCTCGGGAGCCGTCTGCTGTTTCAACGTCAGCCAGGTCTCGAGGGTCGGGCGACTGGGGAATCCATGCTGCTTCCAGATCGGCTGATCGTCCTGCCGCAGCCAGCGCCGCCACGTGCCGTAGTCGTTGTAGCCGCCAAAGGCCTCGTCGCCGCCGTCGCCCGACAGCACCATCGGCACGGCGCCACGTGCCATCCGGCTCACCAGGAAGGTCGGCAGCGCGGAACTGTCGCCGAAGGGTTCGCCGTAGTGGCGGACCAGCGCGGGCAGCAGTTCGAGGCAGTCCGCCCGGACGATCTCGGCGTGATGGTGCGTCTGCCACCGGCGCGCCGCCTGCTCGGCATAATGGAGCTCCGTGAAGTCCTGCTCCTCGAAGCCGATGCTGAACGTCTCGACCGGCGCGTCCAGCTCCTGGGCCATGTAGGCGACGACCGCGCTCGAGTCGAGCCCGCCCGAGAGGAACGCCCCGAACGGCACGTCGGCGACGAGGTGCGCACGGACGGATCGACGCAGTACCTCGTCGAGCGCGTCGAGCCATTCGCGTTCGGTCCGCCGGAACTCCGGCTGGAACCGGATCTGCCAGTATTCGCGGGGGCCCTGCGTGTGCCCGTCGAACTCAATCCGCAGTGTGTGGGCCGGCGGCAGCTTGCGGACGTGCGCGTACACGGTGCGGGGCGCCGGGATGTACTGCAGCCGCAGATACTGGTCGATGGCCCGGATATCGAGCGTCCAGTCAAGGCCGGGAACCGGTCGCAGGGCCTGCAGCTCCGAGGCGAACGCGGTGAGTGTCGGCGTCTGCGCGTAATAGAGCGGCTTGATGCCGAGCGGGTCGCGGGCCAGGAAGAGGTGGCCGTCGCGCTCGTCGACGATGCCGAAGGCGAACATGCCGCGCAGACGGGGAACCGCGGCTGCGCCCCACTGCTCGTAGGCGTGCACCACGACCTCCGTGTCCGACTGCGTTCGGAACCGGTGCCCGTGAGCTTCGAGGTCGGTGCGCAGGTCGCGATAGTTATAGATCTCGCCGTTGAACGTGATCCACAGCCGGCCGTCTTCGTTCGACAGCGGCTGGGCCCCCGACGCCGGGTCGATGATGGCGAGCCGGCGGTGGCCCAGGCCAGCCGCGCCTCGCAGCGTCACGCCCGACCCATCGGGGCCCCGGTGCGCCAGCGCGGCGGTCATCCCGTCAACGATGGGCCGCGGTGCGGGCATCCCGTCGGTGCAGAGGAGGCCGGCTATGCCGCACATGGGCGTGCCTCCTTCCTTGCGCCCGCTGCCCGCCACGGTTCGGGCGACTGGCGCGCGATGCGTCCCCGCGATACACTGGCCGCGGTCCGCTTCCCCGCGAGGTGCCCGCTGCCGTGACGACGCCGAGGCTGTCGATCATCGTTCCGAATTTCAACTACGGCCGGTACCTCGGCGAGTGCCTCGAGGCCATCCTGGCGCAATCGGTGCAGCCGCTCGAGGTCATCGTGGTCGACGACGGGTCGACCGACGACAGCGTGGCGGTGGCCGAACGCCACGTGGCCCGGGCGCCGCACGTCCGTCTCATCCGCCACGAGGCGAATCGCGGCCTGTTCGACGCCTTCGCGACGGGGCTGGCGGAAGCGCGCGGCGATTACGTGTACCTGCACTCCTCCGACGACCGGGTGCTTCCGGGCTTCATCGAACGGTCGCTCGATCTGCTGGCCCGCCATCCGCAGGCCGGGCTGTGCTGTTCGGACCCGGCCAGCTTCGAGGACGGCAGTTCCGTCATCCGTCGCAACGCGCTCGGCTGGAGCGACCGCCCACGGTTCTTCTCGCCGGTCGAACTCGCCGAGGTCATGGCCGGCGGCGCCGTTGCCGGGCACACGACCATCGTCCGGCTGGACGCGTTCCGCGAGGCGGGTGGTTACCGGCCTGAACTGCGCTGGCACTGCGACTGGTTCGCCTGGCTGGCGGTCGGGTTCCGTCACGGCGTCTGCTACATCCCGGAGGCGCTGGCGGCGATCCGCTCGCACGGCGCGAGCTACGGCGCCGCGGCGCGCACCGACCGGGTGCAGCAGCGCGAGGTGCTCGCGGCGATCCTGCGGCTGCTGCAGTCGCCGGAGTACCGCGACCTGCTGCCGTACTTCGCCCGCGGCAGCGTCCTGTCGCACTTCGGCGACGAGGTCGTCCGCGCTGTCCTGGGCGACCCGGCGCTGTGGAGTGTCGAGACGCTGATGCTCATCCAGGAGCCGCTGCACGTCTGGAGTCGTGGCATTGGCCAGGCGATTGAAGGGCGGACGGCGGATGCCCGCCGCGCCGACGAGGATGGCGTCGGTCTGCAGGCCGCGGATGCGGCGATCGCGCGAGGTCAGTGGCGGCGCGCCTACGGGCTGCTCGCCCGTCTGGCCAGGCAGCACCCGGGCGCCGAAACCGTGGAGCCGTTCGCAGGCGTGGCCATGCTCATCGGACGCGACGAGGCCGCGCGGCGCGCGCTCGATCGGGCACTGGCGCAGGCGCCGGACGATGCAGCGCTGAAGGGGCTGCAGGCAGGACTCGACGGGCGACAGACATCGGCCGGGAGGGCCGAAGACGGGCCGGCCGGTTTCCTCGCTGCACTCGACGAAGTCGAAGTGGAGCTGGCGCGCGGCGCGCGCGTGACGGCGGCGGAACGTCTCGCGGCGGCGATCGCGGCCATCGCGGGCGGTGCGGGGCTGGCCAGGACGGCGGCCGCCGTCTGGTTCCGCGGCGCCGGCGCGGCCACGCGTCTGGCCGACTGCGTCCGCGGTCTGGCAGGAACCGCTGCACGCGATGCCGCCGATCGCATCAGCCTCGATCATGTCGAGTCCGTCGTGGTGTTCGGCGCGGGAGAGTACGGCGCGCTGGCGCGCGATCTGGCACACCGCTGCGGATGGGCGGTCCGCTACATCGTCGACAACGATCGGCGGCGCTGGGACACGCTCGTCGACGGGATTCCGGTGGCAGGACCAGACCGCCTTGCGGCTCATGATTTCGACCTGATCATCGTGGCGTCCCGCGCGCACGGCCCGCAGATCGCCGAACAGCTCGACGCGCTGGGGATGACTCACGGCTTCGACTACGTGTCCTTCCTCGACCCGATCACCGTCGGCCCGGTGGAACTGCGGCTCGACGTCCCCGGTCTCGATCGCTGACTGGCGCAGCCGGCCGTCGGCCGGCCGACACCCCTGGCACGAACTTCGACCTCTTTGGCGCCGTAAGTGATGGCGCATCAAGAGGTTGAAAGCAGTCATTTCCGATCGAAGCAATCGGAATGCCACGACGGGCAGGCATCCTGCCCCTGCCGTGCGGTGTCGGGGGCGGCGGCGTCTACGCCGCCGGGGCGGCGGGGTAGTCCACCCGTGCCCCGAAGCGGCGCAGCGGGTGGGTGATGACCCGCTCGGGGCGGGCCGCGGCCAGGTTGTCGGCCGCATCGCGTCCGGCGGAGAACCGGGCGAGGCTGGCGGTAAAGCAGCGGCGCGCTTCGTCGAGGCCGCCCATCCGCGCCCGGGCGACGCCGAGGTTGTTTGCCCCCTCGGCCGTGGGCTGCAGCCGTTCGGCTTCTTCGAGCGCCTCGACGGCCGCGGCTGGATCGCCGAGCAGCAAGGCGAGCGTGCCGCGATGGAACGCGACTCGCCAGCCCTCGGGAGCCGTGCAGGGGCCGTCGGGTTCGAGCACCTCCGCGGGCTCGTCCAGGTCCGTCGCAATCCCGGCGAGCCGTTCCCAGGCCGCCTCGTATTCCTGCCGGAACATCGCCATCGACAGCAGGCCCCAGTCGGTCAGGCGCGAGGCGTATCCGGCTGCCTCATACAGACCCCGGACGTCGGCATAGGCATGCTTGCGGAGCGCGCGTGCGTACATCGCCCGCTGGTTGTCGCGATCGCGGGAAAGGCTTCCCGGCGAGGCATGAATCCGGTAGCCGGCCGCGCG
>JAGWRA010000253.1 GCA_028876655.1 Acidobacteriota bacterium
AAATCGCGCCCCTTGATTTCCATCGTCATCACTTCGTCAGTCGGGTAGGCGGTCCCTATCCCAATCTTGATTTGCTCTGCCGTTCGCTCTCCGATCAGCAGGTTGTACTTGCGCTTGACGTACTGAATGATCGCTTCATCCAATTTGTCGCCGCCGATTCTCACGCTCTTGGCGAACACGATTCCCGCCAGAGAAATCACCGCCACGTCCGATGTGCCGCCTCCGATGTCGACGATCATGTTGCCCGAGGGCTCGGTGATCGGCATGCCGGCCCCGATGGCCGCCGCCATCGCCTCCTCCACCAGGTGCACCTCGCTGGCCTTGGCGCGGTAGGCGCTGTCCTTGACCGCCCGCTTCTCGACCTGGGTGATCTCCGACGGCACCCCGATGACGATCCGCGGCCGCACCCAGACGTTCCGGTTGTGCGCCTTCTTGATGAAGTAGGTCAGCATCTTCTCGGTGACCTCGAAGTCGGCAATCACGCCATCCTTCATCGGCTTGATGGCGACGATGTTGCCGGGGGTCCGGCCGAGCATCTCCTTGGCTTCCTTGCCGACCGCCTCAACCCGCCCGTTGAGCTTGTTGATGGCGACGATCGACGGCTCGTTGACGACGATCCCCTTGCCGCGGGCGTACACACAGGTGTTGGCCGTTCCCAGATCGATCGCCAGATCGCTGGAGAAGAGCGAAAGCATCGAGCGCAGACTCAACGACGGGCTCCTTCACGAAATCGCACAGACACGGGGTTGACCACGGCCGCCCTCATGGCGCGGCCCGGCCGGAAACCGGTGGCGGCGCCCCCACCGGCGGTTCGGACGCCTCCGCGCCGCGGCGCGCCACCAGCACGCCGTTCTTGCCGGCGTCCTTCACGGCGTACATCGCGGCGTCGGCCGCGCTCACCAGGCCCTCGGCCGTGTCGACCACGTCGGGCAGGGTCGCCACCCCGACCGACGCCGTCACGCGGATGCCGGGCCCGTCCTCGAGGAACCGGGTGGCCTCGATCCGCGACCGCACCCGTTCGCCCACGGCCAGCGCGCCGGCCGCGTGGGTCTCGGGGAGCACCACCGCGAACTCGTCGCCGCCGAACCGGGCGGCGACGTCCGTCTCGCGGGCGCTCGTGCGGATGACCGCCGCCACCTCGACCAGTGTCCGGCTGCCGCACAGGTGGCCGTACCGGTCGTTGACGAGCTTGAACCCGTCGAGATCGATGAACAGCAGCGAGAGCGGCAGCCCGCTGCGCGCCGCCCGCTTGGTCTCGCGCCGCAGGGCCAGGTTCAGATAGCGGGAATTGTAGAGCTGCGTGAGGTCGTCGGTGACCGACAACGCCTCCAGCCGCTCGCGCTGCAGCGCGGCATCCAGCGCCGCCGCCGCCGGCTCGAGCAGCGTGGCCACCGCCGTCGCGAGGCGCCGGCCCATGACCGGCGGCTGCGCCGACGCGATCCCCGCCAGCCCGACGAGCGCTCCCACCATCCGATCGCGGCCCGCCAGGGGAAAAGCCACGACCGTCGCACTCGTTGTATCGGACACGCGGGGGTCCGCCCGCAGATCCGCCGTCACAAATTCCTGCCCGCGCTCGACCACCCAGGCCGCCACGGCCTCGGCCGCCCGGCCCAGCCCGTTCCCCAGGTCGCGCCCCGCCAGCGTCGCCAGGCGCCCGGAGGGATCGGCCGCCACCAGCGCCCAGGCCGGTGCGGGCAGCGACGGGGCCAGCCGGCCGATGACCGCTTCGGCGACCCCCACCGGATCGGCCGGGGCGTGGACGGCGCGCATCATCTCGACGAGCGCGCCACGCCCGCTCAGCCGGGCCCCCGCCTCGGGTTGCCCGGTCCGCCACTGCGCCGCCGGATCGGCCACGGCGTCGACGCGCCGTCTGCTCACTGGTCCCGCTGACAACGCACTGTTCTCACTGGCTCCCGGCGCCCCGCCGGCCGACGCGGCCGCGGCCGGCGCGTCGATGCACCGATCCACTGCCGCCCGGGGGCGACACACCTTCACCGTGGGCCGCAACGACAGACTGTGCCAGGAAGCTCGCGCGGGTTGGTCAGGCGAAACCGGTGCCCTCATTTCTCGGTCAACCGCCCTCGCACGCGGTCCTGCGTCACCGCACCGGCGGCGCGCCCATGCGCAGCCCTCCGGGGGACCGGGACCTCCATCCCGCTAAGTTCTTCTATACCACGCAAATAATAACACAGGGACGACAAAATTGACGGCCAGGTCCCCCCGCCAGCGGCCTGGCGGCGCCCGCCGTGGCACGGGCGGGCCGCCGCTGGATGTAACTGCTTGCCGCAGTATGACTTCATGGCGTACGATGGGGGAATCTTTCGGGAGAATTGTCCCGTTCAGGTCCGATGCCCGGCGTTCTGCCGGGTCCGGGGCCGGACGGGCGGATCAGGAGCCGCAGTCGTCATGACCATGCTCAGCCGGATGCGCCGGCATCTGGGCGTCCTCAAGTGGATCCTCGCGATCGTCTGTCTCGCCTTCGTGGTCTTCTACATCCCCGACTTCCTGCAGTCGAACGCCGGGGCGTCGGGACGCGACACCGTCGCGTCGGTCGACGGGCAGACGATCACGGCGACCGAGTTCCAGCGCTCCTACGAGGCGCAGCTCGACTCCTACCGCGCGGCGTACGGCGGGAAGATCAGCGACCAGATGCTGCGCCAGCTCGGGATCGATCAGCAGATCCTGCAGCAGATGGTCGACGAGCGCGCGGCGGTCAGCGAGGCCGCGCACCTCGGGCTGTCGGTGAGCGACGCGGAAGTGCGCGACGCGATCTTCTCGATGCCGGCGTTCCAGGAGAACGGCCGGTTCATCGGCGAGGCGCGCTACGTGGCGCTGCTCCGGGCGCAGCGGCCGCCGATGACCCCGTCCGACTTCGAGTCGAGCGTCCGCGACAGCCTGCTCGTGCAGAAGCTGCGCGACACGCTCACGGGCTGGATCACGGTGTCGGACGCGGAGGCGCAGCGGGCGTACCACGTTCAGAACGACAAGGTGAAGCTCGACCTGGTGACGATCCCGGCCGACACCTTCATCCCGCAGGTGCAGGTCACCGACGCCGACATCGCCGCCTACTTCGACGCGCACAAGGAGCACTACCGGATCGGCGAGAAGCGGCGGGTGAAGTACCTGCTGGTGGACGTCGGGGCGCTCCGCAAGCAGGTCACGGTGTCGGCGGCCGACATCGAGAAGTACTACAACGACAACATCCAGATGTACTCGACGCCCGAGCAGATCCGCGTCCGCCACATCCTGTTCAAGACGACCGGGAAGGACGACGCGCAGGTGAAGGCGGAGGCGGAGAAGGTGCTGGCCATGGCGAAGGCCGGCGCGGACTTCGCGGATCTCGCGAAGAAGTACTCGCAGGACGAGGCGACGGCCAAACTCGGCGGCGACCTCGACTACTTCAGCCGCGGCAAGATGGTGCCGGCGTTCGACCAGGCGGCCTTCGCGCTGAAGCCGGGCGAGATCAGCGGGCTGGTGAAGACGCAGTACGGCTACCACATCATCAAGATGGAGGACCGGAAGCCGGCCACCACCAAGCCGCTGGCCGAAGTGCAGGGCGCCATCTCGGACCAGATCGCCATGCAGCGGGCCCAGGCGCAGGGGGCCGACGAGATCGAGAAGCTCGCCGGCGAGATCCACACCCCTGGCGACCTGGCGAAGGTCGCCCGCCAGGCCGGCCTCACCGTGCAGGAGTCGGACTACTTCCTGCCGGGCGAGCCGATCCTCGGCCTCGGGCCCTCGCCCGACGCCTCGCAGACGGCCTTCGCGCTGAAGCCGGGCGAGGTGAGCGGCCCCGTGCAGGTGTCGAGCGGCTATGCCATCCTGGCGCTCGACGGCAGCCAGCCGCCCTACATCCCCAAACTGGACGAAGTGAAGTCCAGGGTGAAGCAGGACGTCATCCAGGAGAAGGCCACCGCCCTGGCGCGCGACCAGGCCCAGGCGCTCGAGGCGAAGCTGAAGGCCAAACCCGAGGACTTCGACGCCATCGTGAAGGCGGCGAAGCTGACGCCCCAGTCGACGGCCCTGATGACGCGCAACACCCCGCTGCCGGGCGTCGGCGCGAGCCCCGCCCTCACCGCCGCCGCCTTCTCGCTGCCGGTCGGCGACGTCAGCGCGCCGATCACCACCCCGACCGGCGTGGTGATCTGCCGGGTGACCGAGCGGCAGATCGCGACGCCCGAGGAGTACGCCAAGGCGCGCGACGGCTTCATCGCCCAGCTGCTCTCGCAGCGGCGCGCCCAGTTCTTCTCGGCCTACATGGACAAGGCGAAGGCGCGGATGAAGATCCTCGTCAACCGCGAGACGCTGCAGCGGGTGGTGGGGAGCTAGGAAGAGATCTCCGGGCTTCGGGCTCCGGATAACGGTGGAGAGCACAAGGGCGGCCACGGGCATCAACGCGTGCCCGCAGCCGCCCTTTCCTTTTCAGGCGGCTGGCGGTCCCAGATAGCGCAGCAGGACGACGGTCTGATCGTCGCTCTGCACCGCCCCCGCACAGAACCCCTTCACGGCCTCGAGCAGCGCCGCCAGCACGTCCGGCACCGGTTCGGCGGCGCGCGGCTGGACGGCCTCCAGAATCCGGTCGTCGCCGAAGTCCTGCCCGGCGGCATCGAACGCCTCGCTGATCCCGTCGCTGAAGAGCACCAGCAGGTCGTCCGGCGCGATCGTGACGGTCTCCTCCTGGTACGGCGCCCCCGGGAACAGGCCGACCACCATCCCGCCGGTCTCGAGCCGGCGGACGCCGCCGGCGCCGATGAGGAACGGCGGGTTGTGGCCCGCGTTGCAGTAGGTGAAGCGGCCGTCGGCCTCCAGCACGCCGTAGAAGGCGGTGGCGTAGCGCGCGCTGACGGCGCGGCGGATCAGGCCGTCGTTGATCCGCGCCATCGTCACCGCGGGCCCGGCCGAGCCGGCCTGCGCGTCGATCATCCCCTGCAGCATGGCGGTGAGGAGCGCCGCCGGGGGGCCCTTGCCCGCCACGTCGCCGAGCGCGAGCCCGAAGGCGCCGGAGGGCAGGTCGACGTACTCGAAGAAGTCGCCGCCGATCGCCCGGCAGGCAATCGACGAGCCGATGGCGTCGAAGTGCGGCCCGGTCCGCCGGGCGTGCGGCAGCAGGGCCTGCTGGATCTCGGCGGCGATGGCCAGCTCGCGATCGAGCCGGGCCTTGGCCTCGGCCTCGCGGTAGAGCCGCGCGTGCTCGATGGCGGCGGCCGCTTCGTGGGCGAGCGTCTCGAGCGCCGAGACCGCGGTGGACGACAGCAGCGCGCCCCGCTCGCGGCTGTCGAGGTAGAGCACGCCGATGCGGCGCCGCTCGAGGGGGCCGTCGGCCGTCTCGACGTACTGCACGAGATCGAGCGGCACGCAGAGGACGTGGCGGATGCCGACCGCAATCGTCCCCTCGTGCTGCGCGGCCAGGTCGCCGTCCAGCAGGTCGCTGACGAGCCGCGCGTCACCGGTGGCGAAGACGTCCTCGGGGATCTTCCGGCTGGTGGCGAAGCGCTGGCCCGACAGCGAGACGCGGCCGCGGGCCCGTCCCAGCTTGAACTCGAGCCGGCCGCCGGCGTCGGCGAGCATGATGAAGCCCCGCTCGGCGCCGGTCACGTCGATGGCCGAATCGAGGACGATCTGCAGCACCTCGTCGAGCACGCGGCCGCCGCCGAGCGCCCGCAGGCTCTCGAGCAGCGTCGCCATGCGGCGCAGGTCGCTGGCCGCCGAGGCCGCCGACTGCTGGATGGACGGCCCGCCGTCCTCGGTGAGGAAGACGACCTCGAGGCCGCCGCCGATCCCGAAGCGCAGGTGGTCGCCGTGGCGCAGCTCCCGTTCCTGGATCTGTTCGCCGTTGACGAAGGTGCCGTAGCGCGATCCGAGGTCGCGCAGGACGCACCGCCCGTCCTCGCGCGCGATCTCGGCGTGGTCGCGCGACGTGTCGCTGCCGGTCAGCGACAGGTGGTGACTGCCCCGCCGGCCGATCGTGAAGGTGGCCGATTCGAGCGGCAGCGTCCGCGTGCCGAGCGCATCGGTCACCGAAAGACGTGGTTCAGCCATCGCTCCCCAATCCCCAATCCCCAATCCCCAATCCCGAGCCCCGAGTCCCGAGCCCGAGCCCTTGTCAGCGGAGAAAGGCGTACGGCATCAGCGCCAGCGGCTCCCCGCGGCGGAAGAGCGCCAGGGGCGCCGCGACGGCGCCCATCGCCCGCTGCTCGCTGCGGGTGAAGAAGGTCGACAGCACCGCCGATTCCCCGCTGCCGCCGAACGGGCGCGCGAGCATCTGGAACAGGCTCGGGCGGGCCGGGTAGGTGACCAGCTGCACCGACTGGCCGGCCGGGATCTTCGCCCGGGCCTTGGCAATGGCAATCGCCCGGTCGAGGCCGCCCAGCTCGTCGACCAGGCCGTTCGCCTTCGCCTGCTGCCCCGTCCAGACGCGCCCCTGGCCGATGGCGTCGATCTGCTCGGGGGTCTTGTGCCGGGCGGCGGCGGCCTTCTCGACGAACTGGTCGTAGAAGGCCTGCAGCTGCTGCTCCAGCTTCGCCTGTTCCTCGGGCGTGTAGGGGCGCGCGGGCGAGTTCATCTGCGCGTACTTGCCGACGCTGACCGCGTCGATGGCCGCGCCCAGCTTCTGGAACGTGCCGCCGGTCACCATCTTGCCGCCGAAGATGCCGATCGAGCCGGTCAGCGTCCCCGGCTGCGCGACGATCACCTGCGCCGGCAGGGCGATGTAGTAGCCGCCCGACGCGGCCAGGTCGGACATCGAAACGACGAGCGGCCGGTCGGGCTGCTCCTTGCGCGAGACCTCGAGCGCGCGCCAGATGGCGTCGGACGCGGTCGCCGACCCGCCCGGGCTGTTGATCCGCAGGACCACCGCCCGGATCGACGAGTCGCGGCGGACGGCGCGGATGTCGTCGATGAGTGACGTCGATCCGACGACGGCCCCCTCGGTCGGGCTGTAGCCGCTGGTGCCGGAGACGATGGCGCCGTCCACGTAGATCACGGCGATCTTCGGCCCGCGGTCCAGCCCCAGCGACCCGGGACTCACCTGCGCGTACTCGTCGGCATCCATCGTCTTCATCGGCCCGTAGTCGTGGCGGAGCCCCTGCTCCACCTGATCCTCGTACTCGAGGTCGTCCACGAGGCCGGCCCGTAGCGCATCCTCCGGCAGGAAGGGTCCCTGATCGATCAGCGTCCGGACGTCGGCGGCGCGCATCTGCCGGCCGCGGGCGACGGCATCGACGAACTGGCCGAAGAGGTCGGTGTTCAGCGACTCGTCCATCTCGCGGTGGGCCGGCGTGAAGCCCTTCTGCGTAAAGGTATTGATGGCGGTCTTGTAGTCGCCGATGTGGTGATAGTCGGGATACGCGCCGATCTTGTCGAGCGTGCCGCGCAGGAAGAGCTCGTAGGTGGCGATGCCGGTGAGGTCGAGCTCGCTCGACGGAATCATGTAGACGTGGTCGCAGGCCGTGGCCAGGTCGTACTCGTCTTCGCCGGGATCCTCCAGATAGGCGACGATCGGCTTGCCCGACCGGCGGAAGTCGAGGATGGCATCGCGCAGCTCGTCCAGCTTGCCCCAGTAGGGCGAGTCGAGGCCCGAGGGCTCGAGGAGGACGGCGCGCACCCGCGGGTCGACCTTCGCCTTCTGCAGCAGCCCGACGAGGCCGCGCACGGTGGTGGGCGGCGTCTGCTGCAGGTAGTCGACGACGTTGGCCGGGGAGCGTTCGGGGAGGGGGCCGTTGACGTGGATGACGAGCAGCGTCTGCTGCGGCACGGCGGGGCCGCGGGTCATGAAGTAGTAGAAGGCGAACAGTCCGCCGATCGAGACGACGCACGCCAGGCCGAGGAACACGAGGATGATGACGGCGCCTCGTCGCACACTCACGGCAGGCCTCCTTCACCGGGGCGCGTCCGCCCGTCAGCCACGGCTGAGGCGGGGACGGGCCGGGGGGAACATTGTACTCGCCTGACCGTCCGACGTCCGACGTCCGACGTCCCCACGTCCGGCGTCGCGCCGGTCCGGGTTGCCGGGGCCGTTGGCGGGCGGCGAGTGATGCGGTATACTGTCGGTTCCTGCCGACGGTGTTCCTCGCGTGCGGAAGTGGCGGAACTGGCAGACGCGCAAGCCTCAGGAGCTTGTGGCCGCAAGGTCGTGGAGGTTCAAATCCTCTCTTCCGCACCAACTTCAATCGGGGCTCCGCCCCGAACCCCGGCTCCCTTCGTTACGCTCGCGATTCAGCTCGCTCCACTCCGGTCGCGGGCGCGCGGTGCGCGCCGTTACGCT
>JAGWRA010000254.1 GCA_028876655.1 Acidobacteriota bacterium
CTGGGGCGAGTCGGACACGGGACGCCGGCGCAAGTACTACAAGCTCACCGATCGCGGCCTGACGGAGCTGACGAACCAGCGGCGGCAGTGGAAGGTCGTGAACGACGCGCTGCGCGGGACCTCGTTCCACAAGCGTGAACTCGTGCCGGAGGGGATCTGATGGCCGACGCACACGAAGCCGGACCCGTGCTCGAGGAACGCATTGCCGAGTGGCGCTCGTACGTGCGCCGGCAGCAGGCGATCCACACGGTGGACGCCGACGAGCTCGAGGATCACCTGCGCGCGCAGATGGCGGAGCTCGGGAAGGCCGGCCTGGACGAGGAGGAAGCCTTCCTCATTGCCGCAAAGCGCATCGGCCAGCTCGACACGCTGTCGCGCGAGTTCGCCCGCGAATACTCGGAGCGGCTCTGGAAGCGCCTGGTGCTGGCGCCGACCGGCGCCGGACTCGACACCGGCACTTGGAACAAGGAAGGCCTCGTTGCCGTCGGGCTGGCCATCCTGGCCGCCATCGCGATCAAGCTCCCTGAACTCTTCGGCGTCAGCCTCGTCGGACCGAAGACAGACCAGGCCTTCTACGCCCGCAACTTCAGCCTCTTCGTCCTCCCGTTCCTCGCCGGCTTCTTCGCGTGGAAGCGCGAACTGAAGCCGGCCGACCGCTGGATGCTGGCCACGCCGTTCGTCGCCGCCGCGCTGCTGGTGAACCTCTACCCCTTCGTCACCGGCGGGTCCACAGAGTCGCTCGAAGCGATCCACCTCCCCCTCGCGCTCTGGCTCGTCCTGGGCTTCGCCTACGCCGGCGGCCGCTGGCGCGCGCACGACCAGCGGATGCACTACGTCCGCTTCTCCGGCGAGTGGTTCATCTATTACGCGCTCATCGCCTTCGGCGGCGGCGTCCTGATGATGTTCACCATGTTCATCTTCAGGGCCATCGGCCTGAACGCGCAGGCGCTCGTGCAGCAGTGGATCGCCCCCTGCGGCGCCGTCGGCGCGGTGATCGTTGCCGCCTGGCTCGTGGAGGCCAAGCAGAGCATCATCGAGAACCTCGCGCCTGTCCTGACGACGATCTTCACGCCGCTCTTCACGATCCTCCTCCTGGGCTTCCTGGGGACGATGGCGTGGACCGGGAAGGGGATTCACGTCGAGCGCGAGGCGCTCATCGGGTTCGATCTGCTGCTGGTGCTGGTGGTGGGGCTGCTGCTGTATGCCATCTCGGCGCGGGACTCGCAGGCCGGGCCGCGATTCTTCGACTGGCTGCAGCTCGTGCTGGTGATCTGCGCGCTCGTGGTGGACGCCTTCGCCCTGTGGGCCATCGCCGCGCGGATCACCGACTTCGGCTTCAGCCCGAACCGCGTGGCCGCGCTCGGCGAGAACATCATCCTGCTGGTGAACCTGGCCTGGTCGGCGGTGCTCTACGCGCGGTTCCTCGGCCGGCGCGCTGCGATCGCGCCGCTCGAGCGCTGGCAGACGTCCTACCTGCCGGTGTACTTCGTCTGGATGTGGGTGGTGGTGGCGGGCTTCCCGCTGATCTTCAACTTCCAATAAAGGATGCCGGCCGCCGGCGTCACGCCGCCGTCAGCCGGCCCGCGAGCCCCTGGATGCGGTCCATCCACTCGACCATGTGCGGCTCGTAGGCGCGCGGGACGCACTCGCCGCAGATGTCCCGCGCCAGCGCCGCCATCGTCGTCAGGTTGACCTCGAGGCGCTGCGGTCGCGCGGCGCCGGCCGGCACGTTGCCGAGCAGGTCGATCAGCTGCTGCAGCGCCAGCGTGACCCCGACGAGGATCCCCTCGAGGTCGGTCTCCTGCGGCAGCTGCCGCGGACGATAGAGCAGCCCGCGCACGATCCGCAGCTCGCCCACCAGCACCAGCGCCGCGCTCTCCACCCGGATCAGCATCCGCTCGGCCGGCCAGCCGCGCTGCTCGCAGCTGGTCTCGATGTTCTGCAGCTCTGTGAACACCAGGTGCAGGTTGGTCCGCACCCGCGCCAGCCCCTCCTCGACCGTCGTCTGGTGGATCTCCGCGATGATCCGGTCCTGACGCCGCGAGACGAACTTGGAGATGAGCGACCCGAAGATGACCAGGCCGGCCATCGCCTCGACGACGGCGAGGACGCGCGAGAGGCCCGTCGGCACGACGTCACCGAAGCCGACGGAGGTGGCGGTGACGAAGCTGAAGTACTCGGCCGTCAGGAAGTCGCGCCAGCCGTGGCCGACCGGCGCGCCTCCCTGGCGCAGGTCGTTGAGCAGCGAGACGTCGGCCAACCAATAGAGGAGGCCGCAGGTCAGGACGACGCCGAGCCAGAGGGAGAGGAGCTGGCCCACGCTGCGGTCGCCGAAGGCGTCGAGCGCGCGCACGGCCCAGGGCGTCCGCGCCGTCGCGCGATGCGAGGTCCGGACGACAGGCACCACGGGCTCGCTCTCGGGCGGGCCCGACAGCAGCGGGACGATCTCCGTCTCCTCCACACCCTCGGCTTCGATCGCGCCACCGGCTTCCTGCCATCCGGCCAGCCCACCCCTATAGTGGCGGACGTTCGCGTAGCCGAGCCCGTTCAGCAGGCGCACGGCCTGCGCGCCGAGCGGTCAGGTGGGGCTGCCGCAGTAGACGGCGATCTCCTGCGAGCGATTCGGGACGAGCTGCGGCGCCAGCTGCGGCAGGTCGGCCAGGGGCAGGTTGATCGCGCCCGGCAGGTGGCCGTTCTGGAACGATTCGGGGGCGAGGACGTCCACGACGAGCAGGGACGGATCGGCAATCCGCCGGGCGAGCTCCTCGTGGGAGATCTGGGGGATCTCCGCCTCGACTTCGGCTGTGGCCATGAAGCCCATCATGCCACGAGGATCCCTGTGCACCGAGCTGACCGCCTTCGCCAAGGCTACGGCGAGTCCGCCGGAGCTTCAGCGGCGGCGGAAGCTCGGCGCCTGCGACTGACAAAGAATTTCGCCACGTAGGGGCGGCCTGCATGGCCGCCCCTGGCGCAAGCGAAACGGCTGAGTCTGATCGAAATGACGCGATCGTTCATTGACCGGGCGACGGGCGCCCGATAAAATGCGCGGGCCTGCACGGCTGTTCACAGGATTGGGCTGCCAGCTCATCAGGAGTGACCACTGCGTATGAACCGCTCGACTCATCGTCTGATCCGCTGCACCTTCGGCCTCGCCGGGGCCGCCGCCATCGCCTGCTGGCTCGCCAGCGCGCCGCTCACCGCCGCGCCGCAATCGGGCGGTGCGCAGGGTGGTCAGGGCGGACAGGGCCAGGGTGGCCAGGGCGGATCGTCGTCCGGCAGCTCCTCGGCGAGTGGCTCTGCCAGCGTGATCTACGCCTGCGTGCAGGCGCCGCCGCCTGCCGACCGTGACGATCGGGGCGGCCGACGCGACCGTGACGACCGCCGCGGCGACGACCACGGACGGCTGGGCCAGGTCCGGATCGTCGGCCCGAACGACACGTGCCTGCGGAACGAGACGAAGATCCAGTGGAACATCACCGGGCCGCAGGGACCGCAGGGCGACCAGGGGATTCAGGGGCCGATCGGCCCGATGGGTCCGCAGGGCGTGCAGGGTCCGCAGGGCCCGGCCGGTCCGCAGGGCGCGCAGGGCCTGCAAGGTCTGGCAGGACCGGCGGGTCCCGCTGGTCCGCAGGGTGCGCAAGGCCCGCAGGGGAACGGCCTCGACACCGCGGTCATCACCGGCCAGTTGGTCGGCTGCAGCGGCAACTCCTTCGCCGGCGCCACGGTGTTCCTCGAAGGGCGCTCGTTCAGCGCCATCACCGGCGCCAACGGCCAGTTCGAGATCGACTACGTGCCGGCCGGCACCTACGTGCTCGACATCGAGCAGAACGGCCAGCTCGTCGCCTCGGTGAACACCGGCGCGGTCGCGGCCGGCCAGACGGTGGCGCTCGGCCAGATCCAGTCGGTGAACTTCAACAGCGACAACAACAACTGCGGCAGCTGCGGCAACACGTGCACCGGCGGCACCACCTGCCAGTCGGGCGCCTGCGCCGCGCCGCTGGCCTGCTCGGGGCACGGTCAGATGGTGAACGGCCTCTGCCTGTGCGAGGC
>JAGWRA010000030.1 GCA_028876655.1 Acidobacteriota bacterium
GGACGCACCTCGGCCTGCGCGACACCCAGATGATTGCGGGCATTGCCGTCGATCCGACGAACCCCGATCGGCTGTTCGTCGCGGCGCTCGGCCACCCGTACGGGCCGAACGAGGAGCGGGGCATCTTTCGCTCGACCGATGGCGGCCAGACGTTCCAGAAGGTGCTCTACCGCGACGCGTACACGTCGGGCAACAACGTATTGATCGATCCGGCGAACCCGCAGATCGTCTATGCCACGCTCTGGCAGCAGCAGCAGGCGTTCCGCGAGGGGGCCGAGTTCGGTGGCTCGGGCAACGGCATCTACAAGTCGACCGACGGCGGGAGCACCTGGCAGCCGCTCACCGCAGGCCTGCCGAGCGTGATCGAGGCGAACCTGGCGATCGCGCCGGGCAACCCGAACCTGATCTACGCCATGGTGGCCGGCACGCGGGATCCGTACACCGGCACGGGGCAGGGGCGTGACGGCGGCACGACGGGGACGGTCGGTTTCTTCAAGTCGACCGACGCGGGCGAGCACTGGACGGCGGTGGACGTGCCGCCGGGCCCGCTGGCCGAGCCCACGCCGCACGTCGACACCCGGCCGCTGCTGCGCATCGGCGGGGGCGACCTGCCGACGCTCGCCGTCGACCCGAAGAACAACGACGTCGTCTACAGCGCCAGCACCGTGATGTGGCGCAGCGACGACGGCGGTGTCCACTGGACCGCCGTGCGCGGCGCCTACGGCGGTGACGACTACCAGAAGATCTGGATCAACCCGAACAATCCCGACATCATCCTCGTGGTGTCCGATCAGGGAGCGGTGATCTCGGCCAACCGCGGCCGGTCGTGGAGCAACTGGTACACGCAGCCGACGGCGGCGATGTACCACGTGAGCACCGACGACGCCTTCCCGTACCGCGTCTGCGGCGGACAGCAGGACTCGGGCTCGGCCTGCGTGAAGAGCCGGTCGAACGACGGCATGATCACCTTCCACGACTGGCACCCGGTGAACATCCAGGAATACGGGATTGCGGCGCCCGATCCGAAGAACCCGGATCTGGTGTACGGCAGCTCGCGCACGGACGTGACGCTCTACAACCGGAAGACCGGCCAGACGACGGCCGTCGGCCCGAACATGGGGCCGCGCGGCGGGCCGTACAACCGCGACGTCCGGACGATGCCGATCCTCTGGTCGCCGGTCGATCCGCACATCCTCTATTACACGTCGAACGTCGTATGGGAGACGCGCGACCAGGGACACTCGTGGAAGCGGATCAGCCCGGACCTCGCGCGCCAGACCTGGCAGGTGCCGGCGAGCGCGGGGGAGTACGCCCCGACCGTGAAGCCGGGGCCGGAGGGGACGATTACGGCGCTGTCCGCCTCGCCGCTCGACGTCAACGTCCTCTGGGCGGGGACCGACGACGGGAACATCCAGATGACGGCCGACGGGGGAGCGCACTGGACCAACGTCACGCCACCGCAGATCAAGCCGTGGACCCGCATCTTCAACATCGACGCGGGCCACTTCGACCGTGGCACGGCCTACGCCGCGGCGAACACCATGCGCATCGACGACATGAACCCGCACTTCTGGCGGACGCACGACGGCGGGAAGACGTGGACCGAGATCGACAACGGCCTGCCGGCGGGGGCGGTCGCCAACTCGATCCGCGAGGACCCGCGCCAGAAGGGGCTGCTCTACGCCGCCACCGAGACGCAGGTGTGGGTGTCGTTCGACGACGGCGACCACTGGCACTCGCTGCGGTTGAACATGCCGGCGGTCTCGGTGCGCGACATCCAGGTGAAGGACGACGCGTCGTGCCTCTGCTCGGACCTGGTGGCGGGAACGCACGGGCGCGGCTTCTGGATCCTCGACGACGTGACGCCGCTCCGGCAGGAAGCGGAGGCGGCGAAGGCGGCCGAGGCCTACCTGTTCAAGCCCGAGACGGCCGTACGCGTCCGCTTCGGCATGAACGATCCGACCGAGTGGCCGATCGAGCTGCCGCACGGCGAGAACCCGCCGCCGGGCGGCATCATCGACTACTACCTGGCGAAGGACGCGAGCGGGCCGGTGACGCTGCAGGTGCTCGACGCGGCCGGAAAGGTGATCCGGTCGTACTCGAGTGACGATCCGGTGCTGAAGCCGGACCCGGCGCTCGATCCGGTCGCCTACAACCGGATCTGCGAGCAGACGCCGACGGCGCCCAACTGCCGGTTCCCGCTCTACTGGCCGGCGCCGCAGATGGTGCTGTCGACGGCCGCGGGGATGCACCGCTTCAGCTGGGATCTCCATTACCAGCCGCTCGGTCCCGAGCCGCGCGAGGCGAGCGGGGCGAACGGCGTGCCGCATCATACCTATCCCGCGGTCGACACGCCGTGGGCGCCGCCCGGGCAGTACACCGTGCGGCTCGTCGTGAACGGCAGGCGCTACACGCAGCCGCTGACGCTGAAGCTGGACCCGCGCGTGAAGACGCCGGCGGCGGCGCTCGCGCAGGTGGCGCAGTTGTCGCGGCAGATGTACGACGGGGCGGTGGCGGCGCATACGGCCTACGAGAGGGCGCGCCGCCTGGTGCAGGCGCTCGACGCGGCCGGCGGAGCGGACGCGGCGGCCTTCGCGAAGAAGGTCGAAGCGGTGGCGCCCGCGCCGAAGCCGCGGCCTCGCTTCTTCTTCCGGCAGGCCCCGACGGGCCCGCCGACGCTGAACGGCGCGGGCGACGAGCAGATGGACGCGGCGATGGCGATGCAGCGGGCCGAGGTGCCGGCGACGGCGCGCGAGGTCGCGGCCTGCAGCGCGGCGCGGCTGCGCGCGCAGAAGGTGATGGGCGAGTGGCGCCAGCTGTTGACGACCGGCCTGGCGCAGCTGAACGCGAAGCGCAAGGCCGCGGGGCTGGCGCCGATCCAGATGCCGTAGGGCCGGAACCGCGGCATTTCCAGGGCCGCGGCGCTGATCGACTCGAGACGCGGGAGGCAGGCGATCGCACGCGACCGCCTGCCTCCCGTGCTGCATGGCACGTCGGCCTGGGGGAGTCCAGAGAGAGGAACAGATGAAGGCATTCGTGGCAGGTGTGGTGGTGACGATTCTGTGCATCGTGGGGGGCGTCTACGCCTACCTGGCCGGCGGCTACGCGCCCGTGGCGACCGACGCGCGTCCCCTGCCGCTCGAGAAGCGGCTGACGGGGATGGCGCTGCACGCGAAGCTGCGGAAGGAGATGCCGAGGACGGTCCCGATTGAGGCGACCGAAGCGAATTATCTGGCAGGCGCCCGTCTGTACCTGACCCACTGCGCCGTCTGCCATGGCGCGCCCGGGCAGCAGAAGACGGCGATTGCCCGCGGCGAGTTTCCGGTGCCGCCCGAGCTGATGCATGGTAAGGGCGTCACCGACGATCCGCCTGGCGAAACCTACTGGAAGGTGGCCAACGGGATCCGGCTGACGGGCATGCCGGGGTTCCATCAGAGCCTGTCGGACACGCAGATGTGGCAGATCTCGCTGCTGGTGGCGAATGCGAACAAGCTGCCCGAATCGGTGATGCAGGTGCTGGCCGGGCAGGCGGGGTCGCCCGCGGCCGCGCCCGCACCCGGTCACTGAGCATCCGTCCGTCCGAGAGACGACCTCCAGCCGCCGGATCGGCACGGGGGCCGGGGACCCCGTCGTCTACTTCAGCGAGATGGTGACGCGCTCGAGCGTGTAGTCCTTCCGTCCGGTCCGCACGAGGAACGCGATCTGCGTGCCGTCGGGCGACCAGGCGGGCAGCAGCACGTCCTTCGTCCCGCCCACCTGCTGCTTGCCGCCGAACTGGTAATCCATCACGGCGAGGCGGCCCGCATCGTCGACATAGGCGATCGCGTGCAGCCTCGCCGGCGACCAGCCGAACGTCAGTCCCGGCAGCAGCGGCGCGTTGTGGAACCGGCCGACGTCCGTGCCCTTCAGCACCAGCGTCTTGTCGCCGCCCTCGGCGTCCTCGTTGTGCGCCACTTCCTCTGCGTAGCTCAGCGGGACACTGCCGCCCCCCTTGGCCTTGTCGGCCAGGCTCTGCGTCGGCATGTTGTCGTCGACTTGCGTCCGCACGTCGATGAGCAGGCGGGAATCGGCCGGCGCATCGCGGCGCGACTTGAACGCCCAGTACTGCGCCGCCCAGGGCGGCTGCACCTTGACGCTGGACGGGGCCTGGTCGCCGACGGCGATGAGATAGTGACGCAGGGTCGTGCGGGGCGCGTCGCCCTGCGCGGTCTCCACGTAGAACTGCCCGGCCGTCTGAGACCAGGCGAGCTCCACCGGATCCCCCTTCATCGAGTGGCCGTTGATGTCCATGATGACCGCGGGCGCCGAGACCGAGAAGGGCGCCGTGTCGGCGGCAACCACGCCGGCCGTGAGCGCGGCGAGCGCGACGGCGAGGGCGGCAGCTGACTTCATCGCAGGCCTCCTGTCGGGTGATTCGCGATGGCGATGGGACGGCATGCTACTCCAGCGCGGCGGGGGACCGGATGGACTTTGTGCGGCTGAGCTGGTGGTGGGAGGCGGATCGTGCGTGTCGCGGAAGGGGCACTCAGGCCGGAGCCTGCGCGGCCGGCTTCGGCCCGAACCGCCGCAGGACCTTCGGATCGCCGTGGAGCCGGACGCCGCGCTTCCGCGCCGCGGACAGCGTGACCTTCCGGGTCAGCAGGTGCAGCACGACCTGAGGCGGCCCTTCGAGGGTGGCGTCCGCGTGCCCGGTCGCACCGATCCGCGTCCGCACGGATCCGTCCCCGACGGTTTCCAGGGTGATCGGTTCGCCGCCCGGCCGCAGCTCGACGCGCACGGACGGCGCCTTGGGTGTCGTGTCGCGCACGTACAGCCGGGCCGGCAGCGCCAGCCAGTGGCTGAGGAACGCCTCCTTGCCGGTCGCCGTCGCCAGCAGCGGCGCGCCCCATCGTCCCAGCGCCTCCACCACCGGCTCCAGCTGCCGGCCGCGGTCGGTCAGGCGATAGACCGTCGTCGCGATGGGTGGAGGAGCCGCCTCGCGGCTGACGAGGCCGGCTTCGACCAGTTCGTCGAGCCGCTCGGCCAGCAGGTTGGTGGCGATGCCCGGCAGGCCGCTCCGCAGATCGGTGTAGCGGCAGGTCTCGCGGATGAGCAGCTCACGGACGATCAGCAGCGTCCAGCGGTCGCCGACGAGGTCGAGCGCCTTCGCGAGGGCGCAGAGCTGGCCGTAGCTTCGCATGAAGAGATGCTACGTGGTAGAGAAAAAATAATCAAGTAGTCACTTGATTATCTAAAGTCAGTACGGTAGATCTCGTCTCCAGCGGTCCGCACGCATCGACCGCCGAGGAGGTCGCCGATATGGATGCTGTGGTCAACGCACTGACGGATGCAGAACGCGAGCGGGTGGCCGGGTATCTGGACGACACGCGCCGGCGGGTGGCGGCCGGCGTGGCCGCGCTCACGCCCGCGCAATGGAGCTGGCGGCCGGCGGCTGGCGCCTGGTCGGTGGCCGACACGCTGGAGCACCTGATCGTGGCGGAGCTGGCGGCACTCGACAGCATCGCGCACGCGGCCGTGAGGGCGTCAGGGGCGGAGGAGGCGGCCGACCCGCGCGCGATCGATCGGACGCTCGAAAGCCGCCTGACCAGCCGTGCGGCGCGGGCGAAGACCGCGCCGATGCTCGAACCGTCGGGCCGATGGCCGGTGGACGAGCTGGGCGCGCGCTTCGCCGACGGCCGTGGCCGGATGCTGCAGGTGGTGCGCGGGTTGTCGCCCACATCGCGCCAGCTGGTCTGCCAGCATCCGCGGCTCGGGCCGCTGGACTGCTATCAGTGGGCGCTGCTCACGGCCGCCCACACCGACCGCCACCTGCAGCAGATCGACGAGATCAAGACGAGCGCGGGGTATCCGGGCTGAAGGAAGGA
>JAGWRA010000255.1 GCA_028876655.1 Acidobacteriota bacterium
ACGCCGACGGCATGGTGAGCCACACCGAGAGCTCCCACCTCGGGCCGATCCTACAGGGCTACGACAACGCCACCGACGTCATCGTCGATGGCGGCTACATCCGCGTGATCCAGGACGTCCGCGGGAAGTACCACTCCGAGGGCGACTACGTGATGAACCGGCCGCTGCACGGGCCGCTCAACCCGACCGCCGTCGACAACTCGACCGACACGTACGACACCATCGACTGGCTGGTGAAGCACGTCCCCGAGTCGAACGGCCGGGTCGGCATCCTCGGCATCTCGTACGACGGCTTCCTGCCGCTGATGGCGCTGGTCCACCCGCATCCGGCGCTGAAGGTCGCCGTGCCGATGAACCCGATGGTGGACGGCTGGCGGGGTGACGACTGGTTCCACAACGGCGCGTTCCGCGAGCAGATGATGTCGTACATCTACAACCAGGACGCCACGCGGTCGAACACCGCCAAGTGGTGGCTGTCGTACGAAGACGACTACGACATGTTCATGCACGCCGGCTCGGCCGGCGAGCTCGGGATCGAGCGCGGGATGGATCAGCTCGGCTTCTGGCGCAGGCTCCTGGCGCACCCGAGCGACGACGCCTTCTGGCAGGACCAGGCGATGGACCAGATCCTCGCGAAGGAGCCCCTGAAGGTGCCGACGATGATCGTCGGCGGCCTCTGGGACCAGGAGGACATCTACGGCGCGTTCGCCGTCTACAAGGCCCTCGAGCCGAAGGACACCCACCACGACATGGTGTACCTCTCGGAGGGCCCCTGGTACCACGGCCAGGAGATCAACGAGGGCAGCGCGCTCGGCCCGATCCGGTTCGGCAGCGACACGGCGCTCTGGTGGCGGCAGCACGTGCTCGCGCCGTTCCTCGCGCACTACCTGAAGGACGACCATCCGCCCATGGACGTGTCGCCGGTGACGGTGTTCGAGACCGGCACGAACCGCTGGGAGCACCTGAAGGCGTTCCCGCGCGGCCAGGAGCGGAAGCTCTATCTCGAACCCGGGCTGCAGGTCGGCTTCGACGCGCCGGCCGCCGGCCAGGCGTACGACGAGTACGTCTCGGATCCGTCGAAGCCGGTCCCGTACCGGCCGCGGCCCAACCGGTACCCGGATGCCGGCTGGCACACGTGGCTCGTGACCGACCAGCGGACGGTGGCCGGCCGGCCGGACGTGCTGTCGTTCACCTCCGAACGGCTGACGAAACCGGTGACGATCAGCGGCCAGCCAATCGTGCACCTCGTCGCGTCAACCACCGGCACTGACGCCGACTGGGTGGTGAAGGTGATCGACGAGTATCCGCCCATGGTGGCGGACCAGCCGGAAATGGGCGGCTACCAGCTGATGATCTCGGCCGACATCTTCCGCGGCCGCTACCGCGAGAGCCTCGAGACGCCGCACGCCATCACGCCGAACGTGCCGCTCGTCTACCACTGGGAGCTGCCGGTCGCGAACCACGTGTTCCTGCCGGGCCACCGGATCGTCGTGCAGATCCAGTCCAGCTGGTTCCCGCTCTACGACCGCAATCCGCAGACGTTCGTGAAGAGCATCTTCTTCGCGAAGCCCGGCGACTACCGGAAGGCGACCGACCGGATCTACCACGAGCCCGGCCACGAGACGTACATCGAGCTGCCGGTCGTCGGCACGGCGGATCTCGGGGGCCGGTAGACAAGCGAGGGCTACAGGCTCCGGGCTACAGGCTGCGGGCTACAGGCGTCGGGGTTCTCGAATCCCGGAGACCCTGACGCCTGACGTCGAACGCTCTCGTCTCGCAGGGGCCGCCGCGCGCGCGTGGCGGCCCCGCTCAGTCCTTCCTTCGCACCGTCTTCCGCGACGCCACGACACGCTTCTTCAGCGCCCCTTTGATCGACTCGCCCAACCGGCCGAGCGACACCGCCAGGGCTGAACCCCGCCGCCACGCCAGGACGATCGTCCGCCCCGGATCGGGCGGGGCGAACGGCCGGACGACCGGCTGGCCGCGCCGGTTCTCGACCGGGATCGCGATGGACGGCAGCAGCAGGACGCGGACGCCCGCGAGATCGTCGACGCGCGCCCGCCCGGGCGCGGTCGCCAGGGGATACGCCGGCGGCGCCGCCAGCGCCGGCTGCGACCGGCGTTGATGTGTTTGACCTCATCAGGCGAAAGGAGTCAAGCTCAGCAGTAGAGTCGCTTCCGCGCGATGTAAGGAGAGTTCCATGCACACGAAACTGATGACGGCGCTCGCTGCCGCCACGGTCGCCGCGGTCTCGATCATGGCCACGCCGATCGCGGGGGCCCAGGGGGCGCCCAAGCCGAATCAATTCTGGTGGCCCAATCAGCTCGATCTTTCACCCCTCCGGCAGAACGCCGCCGAGTCGAACCCGCTGGGCGCACGGTTCGATTACGCCGCGGCGTTCAAGACCCTCGACCTCGAGGCGGTCAAGGCGGACATCCGGAAGGCGCTGACGACGTCGCAGCCCTGGTGGCCCGCCGACTACGGGAACTACGGGCCGTTCTTCATCCGGATGGCCTGGCACAGTGCCGGCACGTATCGCATGGGTGACGGCCGCGGCGGCGCCGGCGGCGGACAGCAGCGGTTCGAGCCGCTCAACAGCTGGCCGGACAACGCCAACCTCGACAAGGCACGCCGGCTGCTCTGGCCGGTCAAGCAGAAGTACGGCCAGAAGATCTCGTGGGGCGACCTGATGGTCCTGGCTGGCAACGTCTCGCTCGAGGCGATGGGGTTCAAGACCTACGGCTTCGCCGGCGGCCGCGTGGACGACTGGCAGGCCGACCTCGTCTACTGGGGCCCCGAGCAGAAGTGGCTGGCGGATCAGCGCCACAGCGGCGGCATGCTGGAGAACCCGCTCGCGGCCGTGCAGATGGGACTGATCTACGTGAACCCCGAGGGCCCGAACGGCAACCCGGACCCGCTCGCCGCGGCGAAGGACATCCGCGAGTCCTTTGGCCGCATGGCGATGAACGACGAAGAAACCGTGGCGCTGATCGCCGGCGGGCATACCTTCGGCAAGACGCACGGCGCGGCCAACCCGGCCGACTGCCTCGGCCCCGAGCCGGCCGCGGCGGGCGTCGAGCAGCAGGGGCTGGGCTGGCAGAACAAGTGCGGCCAGGGTCACGGGGTCGACACGATCACCAGCGGCCTCGAAGGCGCGTGGACCGCCACGCCCACCATGTGGAGCTCGGAGTTCCTGCACAATCTCTTCGCGTACGAGTGGGTGCTGACGAAGAGCCCGGCCGGCGCCAGGCAGTGGATCCCCGCCAACAACGAGGCGGCCGGCACGGTGCCCGATGCGCACGACCCGTCGAAGTCGCACCCGCCGACGATGCTCACGACGGATCTCGCCCTGAAGGCCGACCCGGCCTACCGGGTGATCGCCAAGCGCTTCGCCGACGACCCGGAGGCCTTCCGCCTCGCGTTCGCGAAAGCGTGGTTCAAGCTGACCACCCGCGACATGGGGCCGCGCTCACGGTATCTGGGTTCCGAGGTGCCGAGCGAACAGTTGATCTGGGAGGACCCGCTCCCCAGCGCGGACCATCCAGTCGTCACCGCGCAGGACATCGCCACTCTCAAGGCGAAGATCCTCGCCTCGGGCCTCACCGTCCCAGAGCTGGTGCGGACGGCGTGGGCGTCGGCGGTGACCTTCCGCGGCACCGACATGCGCGGCGGCGCGAACGGCGCCCGCATTCGCCTCGCGCCGCAGAAGGACTGGGCGGTGAACGATCCGCCGGAGCTCGCCAGGGTCCTGGCGCGCCTCGAAACGATCCAGCAGGAGTTCAACAACGGCAGCGGAACGACGAAGGTCTCGCTCGCAGACGTGATCGTGCTGGGCGGTAACGCGGCGATCGAGCAGGCCGCACAGAAGGCCGGGTACACGGTAGAGGTCCCGTTCTCGCCGGGGCGCGTGGACGCGACGGCCGCGCAGACCGACGTGCAGTCCTTCGCGGTGCTCGAACCGGCCGCGGACGGGTTCCGCAACTACTACCGCCCGGGGCTGCGCCTGTCGCCGGCGGAGATGCTGGTCGACCGGGCCAACAGGCTGACGCTGACCGTGCCGGAGATGACCGTGCTCGTCGGCGGCCTGCGGGCGCTGAACGCCAACGCCGGCGGGTCGGCGCACGGCGTCTTCACCAGCCGGCCCGGGACGTTGAGCAATGACTTCTTCGTCAACCTGCTCGACATGTCCACCGTGTGGGGCAAGTCGTCCACCGAGGGCCTCTACGAGGGGCGGGATCGCGCCACCGGCACGCTGAAGTGGACGGCCACGCCGGTGGACCTGATCTTCGGATCGAACTCCGAGCTGCGCGCCGTGGCGGAAGTCTACGCCGAGTCCGACGGCCAGCAGCGGTTCGCGCAGGACTTCGTCACGGCGTGGGCCAAGGTGATGGATCTCGACCGTTTCGACCTTCGCTGACGGCTGACCAGGCCACGGCGGCGTCTCGAGCGCCGCCGTGGCTCCGGTTCTTGCCCCGCGGCAGTCCGGACCGCGTTGGCGACCGGAAGCCGCACCTCCTGCGGGTTTCCGCAAGTGGCTCCCTCGTACCTGACGTAAGCGGCTCTCGCCCTCCCCGGTGCTGCCGCGGCAGAATGAGCGTATGCCGAAGCCTGCGTACCGTCGCCCCGGCGCCTCCGCCCTGATCGCGTCATGGCTGACGATCGTCACGAGCACAGCGGCGCTGGCCGCTTCTCCAGGCTCGGCGCAGACCGCATCGGCCCGGATCGCCCCCTACCTCATGGCGAGCCAGGAGCAGGAGATCGCCCTTGCCCGAACCGCGGCACCCCCTTCGGTCTCGACGCGTGCCACGGTCATGGTGCTCGGTGCCCACGGCTATTTCACGGCCGTGAAGGGGAGCAACGGGTTCGTGTGCCTCGATGAGCGATCCTGGCAAGCCGCGGTCACCGTGAGCCGTGCCGGATTCTGGAATCCGGCGATCAACACCCCGAAATGCTACAACGCCGTCGCCGTACGGTCGGTGCTCCCCGAGTATCTGCTGAAGACGCAGTGGGTGCTCGCCGGCGCATCCGAGGCCGAGATCGGCGACCGATTGAAGGCGGCCTGGGCAACCGGTCAACTGAGGACGCCCCCGCCGGGAGCCCTCGGCTTCATGATGTCCAGGCTGGCGTCGGGAGTGGGCGGCCCGGGGCCCTGGCGCCCCCATCTGATGTTCTATTTCCCAAAGGGGGACGTGCCGAACTGGGGCGCCAACCTGGGAGGCAATCCCGTCTTTGACAGCGTCCGTGAGCATGTCACGGTGTTCTTCGTCCTCGTGCCAACCTGGTCTGACGGCTCACCGGCGCCGCACTTCTGAGCCGCAGCATCGGCGAAGGGCGCGTGTTCCAACCGCACCTGCGCTAAGATGCTGCCGATGCCCACCTGCGCCCTCAACCCTCGCCGGCTCCATCCGTGAGCGCAGAGCCCCGTTCCGCAGGCGCCGGCGCCCGGACGAAGTGGCTGGAGGCGCTCGCCGTCTACCGCCAGAGGAACGTCGTCGCGATGCTGTTCCTCGGCTTCTCCAGCGGCCTCCCGTTCCTGCTGGTGTACTCGACGCTGTCGGCCTGGCTGCGCCAGGCCGGGATCCAGCTGTCCACCATCGGCATGATGTCGTGGGTCGGCTTCGCCTACTCGTTCGAGTTCGTCTTCTCGCCGTTCGTCGACCGCGTGAAGCTGCCGCTGCTGCACCGGCTCCTGGGCCGGCGCCGCTCGTGGATGCTGCTGGCGCAGATCGGCATCGCGGCCGGCCTGGCGCGGCTCGCGGCGGCCGATCCCCTGACGGGCGTCGGGTCGATCGCGGTCACGACGCTGTTCATTGCGTGCTGCTCGGCCACCCAGGACGTCGCCATGAACGGCTGGCGCATCGAGTCGGTCCCCACCGGGCTGCAGGGCGCGATGGTGGCGACGTACTCGACGGGGTACCGGGTTGCGATGATTGCCGCAGGCGCCGGCGCGATGGCGATCGCGGCGGGCTTCGGCTGGCATCTGAGCTACGGGGCCATGGCCGCGCTGATGGCCGTCGGCATCCTCACCACGCTGCTGGTCGAGGAACCGCGCGCCGCGGCCACGCCCGAGGAGCAGGCGCGCGAGACGCGCGTGGTCGCGTGGCTCGAGCGGCGCGCGCACTGGCCCCGCTCGCTGCAGAAGGCCGGCGAGTGGTTCATCGGCGCCGTGATCTGTCCGCTGACCGATTTCTTCAGCCGGTACGGCCTCCGCTTCGCCGTCCCCTGCCTGCTCTTCGTCGGGCTCTACGAGGTCACCGAGTTCACCATGGGCTCGATGGCCAACCCCTTCTACATCGACCATCACTACACGCTGAACCAGATTGCCGTGGTGGGAAAGTTCTGCGGGTTCACGGTGGGCATCGGCGGGGTGTTCCTCGCCGGGGCGCTGGTGGCGCGGGTCGGGCTCGCACGGTCGCTCGCCGCCGGCATGCTGCTCGCCGTGCTCTCGAACCTGAGCTACTCGCTGCTGGCCACCACGCACACGGCGACGCTGCTCGGGCTCGGCCTCACCAACGGACTGGACAACCTGGCGCTCTCCGTCCAGAGTGTCGCGTTGATCACGTTGCTCTCGAGCCTGACCAGCCCGAAGTACACGGCGACCCAGTACGCGCTGTTCGCCTCGATCTACGCGCTGCCGGGGAAGTTCCTGGAAGGGACCTCGGGATTCATGGTCCGCCGGCTCGGCTACCCGCACTTCTTCCTGTACACGGCCAGCCTCAGCCTCCCGGGGCTGCTGCTGCTCGCCTGGCTGTGGCGCAGGCTTCCCCGGGGGCGTCAGGACTCTTCGTCGAGCGGATCGGTCCCCTCCAGCCGCCAGGCCACGTAGAAGCAGCCGAGCGCGGCGAGCCCGCCGGCGACGGCGCCGATGACCGCTTCGGTTTCCGGATCCGACAACTCGTCGGCCAGATCCCAGAGCAGCGCGACGCGCTGGCCGTACAGGATGCCGATCTGCCGCTCGTTCGCCTGGCGATACCCGGGGATCAGCTGTTCGACCGTCTGCGTCGGATGCAGGTAGAGCCGCCGCGCGGTTCCCGCGCTGGCCACGCCCAGCAGCAGCACGATGGCGCCAAGCAGCCTGAAGTGAGTGGACATGCTCGAGGCGGAACGCGCCTCCTCGTCGACCTCAGAGCACCACAGCGGCGCGGCAAAGTCAACGAAAACGAACGTGCCGGTCGTGGGCGCGGCGGTTCTCTGCGGGGACATGGAGGAGGGCTGCAGGCCGCGGGCTTCGGGGTCTCTCCGCTCCTGCAGGGGCCGCCTGCGCGCGGGGTCGCGCGCGGGCGGCCCCTGCGGGCGCTCCCGTTGCGTCTCGCTACCACCGGCCCGAAATGGCGCCCGGCCGGAAGAGCGCCGACAGGTCGTTCGCCGTCGCTGCCGCGCCCAGCCACGGATACCCGCGGTACGGATCGACGCGGAAGATCTCCTGCATCGTCCGCAGCGTCGACGAGTGCGAGTACTCGACCGCGCTCGCGAAGGGCAATCCGTTCACGTTCCGGTGCACGTCCTTCGAGATGACGATGAACGGCATCGTATGGTCCGGGGTGTCACCACCCTCGCTCTCGTCCCACCACAGCACGATCACGCCGCCGTCCTGGTAGGCCTTCGACGCCATGATCAGCGGCACCATCCGGGCGACGAAGTTGTCCCCCTCGGCAATGTTCGCGGCGTCGTTCGTGTTCGGCGCGCCGGCCGGCCCGCCGTAGCCGTTGGCCAGGCGGTTGTGCATGTCGTTGTTCTGGTCCGGCGTGATCCAGTTGTAGTCGGCCACCGTGTCGGACTGGAGGTCGAGCGCCAGCTGCTGGAGCGGCGCGTAGTGCATCCGCATGGGATTGGACGGGCTCGCGTCGCAGCCGCCGCTGGTGTCCGTGAAGAACACCATCGGGTTGTGCTTGGCCGCGTAGTTGTACTGATTCGAGTAGTTGTACGCGTTGATGGCGCCCGGGGCCGTGAACAGACCGCTGACGCTGAAGAGCGGCACGGTCCACGACGAGGGCGGCAGCACGGCGTTGGTCGCCAGGTCGACGTCCGCGTCTTCCTGGTACGAGCGCCAGCTCTTGTGAGCCTTCGTCAGGAAGGCGCTCAGGTGCTGGTCGGTGGTCTGCACGGTGTCCGGCGAACAGTCCGCGTGATACGGATTGTGGTCGTTTGCGACACCGAAGTTGGCGCCCGCCTCGGCCCAGATGTAGTTCGGCTCGGACGGATGATCGCCGGGAGCCGCATTGACGTAGTTGGTCGCATAGGCGACCTGGTCGCTGATGCCGGACGTACCGTTGACCAGGCTGTTGATGAACGGCGCCGCTGGATTCATGAAGACCGGCTGCGGCGAGGTCTGTGATGCGGGCTGCGTCCAGTTGTGGTTCTCGAGGGCGATCACGAAGACCGTCTTGAGGCGCCCGCCCTCGTCGTGCCCGTCACTTCCCCGATCCGCGCGTACGGTTCGCCCCCCCCAGACCAGTACGCCGGCCACCGCCACCACGCCCGCGATCAACCCGTATGATTTGCGCAACATCGACCGCCTCCTCGCTTCGACGAGACAGCATGTCTCGCCGCCATCTCTGACGGTCGCAGATCAAGCGAACAGCGTGGTGTCGGCCGCGTAAGAGGTCTGTAAAAGCCGGCGCGCGGCATCGCGGTGCAACCTCCGAGGGAAGACTGGCGTCTAAGTCCGACATGACCGTCTTCGCCATGCGCGTCGGTCCAGGGGATGCCCCGTGATCCGCCTGGTCGTCTTCGACCTCGCCGGCACGCTCGTCGAGGACCACGGGGAAGTGCTCGTGTCGGTCACGTCCGCGCTCGAGCGGCAGGGCATTCAGGTGCCGACCGATGAAATCCGCGAGTGGCGGGGCGCGTCCAAACGCGACGTGATCCGGCACTTCATCGAGCGGCACACGGATACGGGCGCGGCGGGGGCCACCGGCGATCGCGTCGACCGGACCTACGCGGACTTCCGTCGACTCCTCGCGGAGCAATACGCCACCCACGGCATCACGCCGATCGCCGGGGCCGCACGAACGCTCGACTGGCTCGGCGACCGCGGCATCCGGATTGCGGCGACGACCGGCTTCGACCGCGACGTGGCCGATCTGATCCTCGCCAGGGCCGGGTGGCAGCAGCCGCTCGCAAATCTCGTCTGCGGCAGCGACGTTCCGCTCGGCCGTCCCGCCCCGTACATGATCTTCCGCGCGATGGAGGCGGCGCGCGTCACGAACGTGCGCGAGGTCGCCGTGGTCGGGGACACGCCGCTCGATCTGCAGGCCGAATCCAACGCCGGCGTGAAGACAATCGTCGGCGTGCTGACGGGCGCGCACGGGGAAGCGCGGCTCCGCCGCGAACCGCACACGCACATTCTGTCCGGCGTAGGCGCCCTGCCCGACCTCATCGCACGCGAGCTGGAGCGCACCGCGCCGGGACCGGAGGTGGCCCCGTGATCGCATACCAGCTCGAACCGGATCTCGATCCGGTCGAGTTCGTCGACGTGCTCGTGCGCTCGACGCTCGCCGCCCGGCGGCCGGTCGATCAGCCCGCGGTGATCCGCGGGATGCTGCGGAACGCCGACATCGTGCTCACGGCGCGGCTCGGCCCGACCCTGGTGGGCATTGCACGGGCGATCAGCGACTACAGCTACTGCACCTACGTCTCGGACCTCGCGGTGGACCAGGCCCACCAGGGCACCGGCATCGGCCGCGAGCTGCTCCGGCGGACCCACGAGACCGCCGGCCTCCACACGCACCTGATCCTCCTGGCAGCGCCTGGCGCCCGCACGTACTATCCGCACATCGGGATGACGCCGCACGACTCGGCGTGGATCATCCCCCGGAGACCGGACAAGCCGTAGGGCGACTGCGAACGACTTCCACGTCCGTCCATGAGCGCGCGTCGCTCGACGCGGAGCGTCTTGCCCGCGTAGCGCTTGCCCAGGGAAATCTGCCCACTCTTGCCGACGACCTCGATCTCGACCCTCTCAGGCTGGATTCGAACCAGCAACCCTCCGGTCAACAGAATGACCTGGGTATCGTCTGCTGTTGGTTCTTCGTGCCTCTGGCTCGGGTGCGCAGACGGTGATACTTCGATAGCCTTCACGCGCCGGCTCCGTTATGATTGCGTGCCGGCGACGGGCTTCATCCTGCACACCCTCGACGGCCGCGGAACGGCACTGGGGTGCTCGGCGGTATCAGAGGCGCCACGGCGAACCGCCAGCGGCGCGACCCTCGCGTTCGGCCGTTCGCGTCGGCTGCGACATAAAAGGGTTGTTGGTCACGCATCGGAGGATCAGGATATGTTCGCTAAACGTCAACTCCTCAGATCGCTCGCCGGGATGGCAACTCTGGCACTGGGCGTGCTCGTCAGCACGCCGGCAGCCCACGCGCAATCACCTGACATCAACGGACTGAAGGCCGAAGCCGAGGCCTACGTCACTGCGCACGCCAAGCTGATCCAGCAGATCGTTGATTCGACGTTTTCCTTCCAGGAAATCGGCTATAACGAAACCCAGACCGGCATCTACCTGACTGGAATCCTGCAACGCCACGGATTCACCATCCGACGGAATATCGAAGGAATCCCGACCGCCTGGGTGGCGAGCTGGAGCAACGGCAGCGGGCGCCCAACCGTCTCTCTGAACAACGACGAGGATGGACTTCCGGGGCTGTCACAAATGCCCGGCATCCTGAAGGAACAGCCCATCATTGCCGGCGGCAACGGCCAGTCCGAGGGGCACAACACGGGCCTGGCGGGCATGGTCGTGTCTGCGCTGGCGCTCCAGTCGGTGATGGAGAAACACCATATCTCCGGTACGGTGCAGGTGTGGCCGGGCATCGCGGAAGAAATCCTCGGCGGAAAGGCCTGGTACGTCCGGGCGGGGGTGTTCGATCACGTTGACGCCGTCCTGTCCACGCACGTGTCCTCGGGCCTGGGGACGTCCTATGGGCGCAGCGGCGGCACGGGCGTGATCTCGGCCGAGTACACGTTTCACGGCAAGACGGCGCATGCCGCGGCGGACCCGTGGGATGGCAAGAGTGCATTGGCCTCCGCCGAGATGTTCGACAACGGCATGAACTACATGCGGCAGTTCTTCTATCCTGCCTCTCGCACTCAGAACGTGCTGGTGAACGGCGGCGACGAGCCGAATGTCGTCCCGGCCCTGACGGAGGATTGGTATTACTTTCGCGAGGTGACGCCCGAAAGGGTCCGCCAGAATTTTGCCACCGCGAATCGGGTGGCGAAAGCGGCGGCTGACATGTTCGGCACAACGGTGGACGTGAAAACGATCGGTACGGCATGGCCGTCCTGGGGAAATCAGCCGCTCGCCGAGGACATGTACAAGAATATTCAGGCAGTCGGCATGCCCAACTGGACCGCCGACGACCAGCGCTATGCCAAAGCGGTCCAGACCCTGATTGGAAAAAAGCCCATTGGGCTGAATACCCGTATCGAGAAGCTGGGGACGGGTGAAGTCAACCCCCTCGGCGGACCGTCCGATGATATCGGAGACGTCATGTGGACCGTCCCGACTGTCCGTCTCATGTTCCCGTCAAATATTCCGGAAGTCCCATTTCACAACTGGAAGGCAGCCCTGGCGGAAGCCACGCCCATCGCGTACGGCGGCGCCGCCGTGGATGCCAAAGTGCTGGCGATGACGGCGCTCGACCTGTACGTGAATCCGCAACTGGTGCAAGAGGCCAGGCACTATTTCGACCAGGTCCAGCCCGTTCTGGCGATGCAGGCGTACGGCACGTCGAAACCAGTGGTGTACCAGTCCTTTCTGCCTGCGAACGCGACGCCGGACATTTCCATTAACGACGCGCTGACGAGGAAGCTGCGACCGCTCATGGAAAAGATGTACTACCAGCCAGATAAGTACCCGACATATCTGGATCAGCTGGGTATCAAGTGGCCCTGCCTCACTCAAGACTCGACCTGTGGGGCCCCCAAGGCGCTCGTACCACCCAAATAGGCAGGAGCGGCAGCCGTGTCCCGCTACCCGACGGAGGACGAGTACCGGCGATGGCTCCAGGCTGCCAAGGCGACCGCGTCGACACCACGTTGAACGTCTACCCGCAGGTGCTCGAGCAGGGGTTGCAGTCCTCGGAGCGAGATTTCGCGGACGTGGGTGACTGGCGCTGGCCTTGGCCGCCGAAGCGCCGAAGGTGCGAAGGTGGCTCCTCAGGCTGGATTCGAACCAGCAACCCTCCGGTTAACAGCCGGATGCTCTGCCATTGAGCTACTGAGGAATGCAGGCAGGACGCGAGCCCGGCGACGACGAACGGCGCCGGACGGTCCTACAATAGTAGCGAAAA
>JAGWRA010000031.1 GCA_028876655.1 Acidobacteriota bacterium
ATGGCGTTGACATTCACGCCGTCCTCGAACTGCCGCTGCACGCCGATCAGCCCCTCGACGATCTCCGGCTGCGACAGGGCCGCCTGGCGGATGAGGCCGGGCGGCACGGTGACGGCGAGGCCGCCGGCGAATGGATCGGGATAGCCCGGCTGCTGGACGACGAGGTCCGTCTGGCGGGTGCCGTTGACCTGCAGTGTCTGCGCGTACGTGTCGGCGGTGTACCAGTCGTAGAAGACGCCGCCACCCGCGCGGATCGTCGTGCGGCCATCCCTCGTCGGCGCCCACGTGATCCCGCCGCGCGGCGCGGCGTGCAGACCGTTGACGTGCGACTGCCATTCCTCGCGGATGCCGGCGCTCACCGTGAAGCTCTGGGTGATCCGGATGTCGTCCTGCAGGTAGACGCCGGCCTGGACCTGGCTGTACGACACGGCCGGATTCCCCAGGCGCTGCGTGAACGTCGTCGGCGCCCCGGCGAGGAAGGCGGCGAGGCTGCTGAAGGTGAACGTGCCGTCGGCGTTCTGCGCGACGGCGTTGTCGTACCGGCCCGCCTGGATCAGCGTGCCGGCCCGCAGGGCGTGGCGGCCCGCGGTGATGTCGAGGTCGTCGGCGAATTCCCACTCGCGCGTGCGCGTCGCCCCCTGCTGCTGCGCGCCACCGCTGTTGAACGCATTCAGCACCATGGCCGCCGGCGCCGTCGACACGGGCGTGGTCGTCATCTCCTGGTCGTGGTACTGCAGGCGCGCGTCGTTGTACAGGTGGTCGCCGAACGGGCCGGTGTCCGACAGGCGGACGTACTGATCGGTCGTCGTCCGCCCGTACCCGCGGTCGGCCAGGTTGAAGCCGCCAACGCCCAGATCCTGATCGTCCTCGTGATTCCGCTGGTACTCGAACCGCAGCGCGTGCGTCTTCGACAGGGCCTGCTGCAGCCGCGCATCCACGTTCACGCGATCGCTCGGCTGGCGGATCGGCGCGGCGTACGTTCCCTCGGGCAGGGCCGCGAGGATGGTCTGCGACTCGTAGGACGAGATGCCATCCACCGCCAGGCTGGCCGAGGTGTGCTGCTTCCACAGCGGCCCGGAGACGTTGAGGCCGTAGCGATCGAACCGGCCGGACCCCTTCGTCGGCGAGAAGGCGTTGCGCGCGTCGAGCGTCGTGGAGCGGATGCCGGTGTTCACCCCGCCGCTCCAGGCGCCGAACCCCGGCCGCGTGATGATGTCCACGGACACGAAGCTCGGCTCGTGGTTGTCGGCGGCGAAGAAGTTGCGGTGGAAGCGGATCTCCTGGATTTCGTTCTTCGGCGGCAGCCGCCCGCCGCGGAAGCCGTTGACGCGCAGCACCGCGCCAGGTCCGGCCATGTTCTTGAGCTGCTGCGCCATCTCGTCCGGGTCGTCGGGCAACTGCGCGATCTGATCGGGTCCCAGCACCGTCTCGAACCCCCCACGCGCGTCCGATGCGGCCTCGCGCGGGTTGCGTCCCACGGTGACCTGCTCGGAGAGCGCGGCGATCTTCAGCGTGACTTCGCGCCGCGTCCGCCCCTGGCGCACGCGGACCCCGTTCTCGGCGCGCGGCTCGAAGCCGTCGGCCGTGGCGCGCACATCGTAGCGTCCGGGTGCGAGCCCCTCGAAGGTCGCCTCGCCGTTCGGCCCTGTCTTCCCCTCGCGTCTCGCGCCGCCGGCGGCCGTCACGGTGACGGCCGCCCCGACGATGACCGCTCCGCTCGGGTCGCGCACGAGCACCTCCAGCTGTCCGCCAGGGGCCGACGGCGCCTGCGCGCGGAGCCGGGCGGGCACCGCGAGCACGGCGACGGCCATCCAGAGCGCGAGCAGGCGGGGGCAGCAGAGGAGTCGCGGCATGGCTACTTCGCCGCGAACAGGTCGGCGGGGAACGTCGGATTCACCTCGACCTTCTTGATCGTCCATTCCTCGATCGTGTTGCCGTTCTCGGAGCGGCTGATGTGGAAGGGGAACTGCAGCCCGTCCACCCTGTGGTAGTCGCTGAAGAACAGCTGGATGTCGGCCTCGGGCGGTGCGCCGTTCGGCGGCGGCGGGGGCATCGTGCGACCGCCTTCCGGTCGCGGACCCCGCTGCGTCATCACCCGGATCTGCCGGCTGGGACCACGCCAGCTCGCCATCAGCGGCCGGCCGCTCTTCGCGTCGAGATACAGCCGCACCGTGAAGCCGTCGGGACCGGTGGCGTCGATCGCGTCGGCCTGGCTCCCGTCCGGCGACTCGGCGCGTCCCACGTAGGTGAAGCGGCTGTCGCCGCCGGCCGGCAACTCGATCAGCCACGCCACCAGGTCCCGGTTGAAGTCGCCGTGCAGCCCGCGCACCATCCGCGCCTGACCGGCGGCGTCCTCGGGCCGACCGCCCATGCGGAAGACCATCCCCGGCGCGCCGCCGTGCTGCTCGGAGCTGGTGATCAGCCGGTCGCCGTTGAAGCCGGTCTTCGTCGTCATGGTCAGGTCGCCCATCGGATTCATCGTCTCGACCTGCAGGTACTTGTCGGGGCGCTGGAGATCTACCTCCAGCGTGCCGTCGATCTCCCGCTCGCCGGCGACGCGCCGGACGGCGCCGGTGACGCGGAGCGCCTGCACCTTCGACAGCGCGCCATCGCCGCCGAGGGCGGCGCGCGCGTGGGCGACGACGTCGGCGGCCTGATCGGCGCCTGCGGAGAGATGCACCGTGGGCGGGAGCAGCAGCGCCAGAGCAGCGACGGCGGGCAACGACGTTCGGAACGGTGACGGCATGCGCATGAGGTCTCCTCTCTCGCTCTCACTATGACGAAGAGAGGGCCTGGAAGTTGTTATGACGAGGCAAGAGGATTGTTAAGAACGTAAAACCGCGGTGGGAAGGTCTCGGAGGGGCCCGTGCCAATGCTATTCTGCCGGGGTGAGGATGCGCACGCCTGCGTGGATGCTCGTGGCCGGCGGCGGCCTGATGGCGCTGCTCGTGCTGACGGCCATCCTGCAATACCGGTGGGTCGGCCAGGTCAGCGACGCCGAGCGCGATCGGCTGCACGCATCAGCCACCACGGCAGCCGACCGGTTCGCGAACGACTTCGACGGCGAGTTGACGCGCCTGTTCGCGGCGCTGCAGGTGCCGCAGGCCGATCTGGACGCCGGCGGGGGACACGCGCTCGCGCAGGGGGTGGCGCGCTGGGGCGCGACGGCTTCTTTTCCCCGCCTGCCGGGCGACATCTACGTGGTGCGGCTCGACCGCACGACTGCGCTGCTGAAGCTCGACGGGGCGACAGGCCGTCTCGCGGCGGCACCCTGGCCGGCGTCGCTCGCGCCGCTCCAGGCCGCAACCGCCGGCGGCGCACACACCCTCGTCCGCGCGCTCGACCTCCAGTCGCTGGTGCCCGCGCTGGTCGTGCCGGTGCTGCCGTCGCGGGTGGTGATCTACGGCGCGCATGAATCCGGCGACGTTCGATTCGATCAGGGCGCGGTTCCGGCGCTCGTCATCGTCATGCTGAACATGACGGTGATCGAGCACGACGTGCTGCCGGCCCTCGCCCGGCGCGACGTCGCCGGCGAGGGGACGTTCGGCTTCGACGTCGCGGTGGTCAACGCGCGGACGGGCGCGCTCATCTACAGCAGCGATCCGGGCTGGACGCCGGCCGCACACGCGACGGCCGACGTGGCGCGCGACCTGTTCGAGCTGCGACCGAACGCACTGGCCTTCTCGCAACCGGGCGAGCCCGGGACCCGCCCGGGCGTGCCGCCGCCCGGTTCGGTCGCCAACGAGCGGTTCGCGATCACGGTGTTCAAGCGGCAGGCGGACGCCGGGGCAGGTACGCGCGAACTGACCCGGCTGCAATGGGGCGGCGCCGGCTGGCGCCTGCTGCTGCGCTCGAAGGCCGGCTCGCTCGAGGCGGTCGTGCAACAGTCGCGGCGGCGGAACCTGGCGGTGAGCGGCCTCCTGCTGCTGCTGGTGGCCGCGAGCCTCGCGCTGCTCATCGCCGCCGCCCGCCGCGCGCAGCGGCTCGCCGCCCAGCAGATCGAGTTCGTTGCCGCCGTCTCGCACGAGCTGCGGACGCCGCTCGCGGTGATCCGGTCGGCGGGCGAGAACCTTGCCGACGGCGTGGTCTCGGACGCGGCGCAACTGCGCCGATATGGTGAGACGATCGGGCACGAAGGGCGGCGGCTGTCCGAGCTGGTCGATCGCGTGCTCGAGTTCGCCGCCGTGGCCTCGGGCCGCGCGACCGTGCGGCACGAGCCCGTCGCCCTGGCGCGCGTCGTCGAGCAGGCCATCGAGGGATGCGAACCGTTCGTCCGCGAGCGGGGCGCCAGGGTCGAGACGCGGATCGAAGCGGGGCTGCCGCCCACGCTCGGCGACGCGGCAGCGCTGCGGTCGGTCGTCCAGAACCTGGTGCTGAACGCGCTCAAGTACGGCGGCGCGGATCGCTGGGTCGGCGTGCGCGTGGCCCGCGCGCCGGGTGGCCGCCCCGCCGTTGAAATCGCGGTGGATGATCACGGCTCCGGCATCGACGCGGCCGATCTCCCGCACCTGTTCGAGCCGTTCTATCGTGGCCGGGCGGCCGCTGCGACGTCGGGCACCGGCGTCGGCCTCAGCGTCGTCCGCCGGATCGTCCGGGCGCACGGTGGAGACGTGAGCGCGCAGAGCCGCGGCGGCCTGACGTCGTTCGTCGTGCGGCTGCCGGCGGTGAAGGGCACCGCACGGCATACGGTCACTGCGGGCGTCGCGGAGTGAGCCCGGCGGGGTCGTGGTTCCCGCCATCCAGACAATGTCCACCAAGCGGATCCTGCTCGTCGAGGACGAGCCCGGCCTCGTGCTGACGCTGAGCGATCGGCTGCGCAGCGAGGGCTACGACGTGGACGTGGCCGGGGACGGCGAGAGCGGGCTGGCGCGGGCGACCGGCGAGCCGTTCGGCCTCGTCATCCTGGACGTGATGCTGCCCGGGCTGAATGGCTTCGAGGTCTGCCGTGCCATCAGGCGGCAGGGCGTGCAGACGCCGATCCTGATGCTGACGGCTCGCGGCGAGACGACCGACAAGGTGGTCGGCCTGAAGCTCGGCGCCGACGACTACCTCGCCAAGCCGTTCGACACCCTCGAGCTGATGGCGCGGATCGAAGCGCTGATCCGCCGCTCGAACGGCAGCGCCGGCGCCACCCCGGCCGGCTACCGCTTCGGCGACGTCGTCGTCGATTTCCGGCGCGCCGAGGTCGAGCGCGGCGGCGCCCCCGTCGAGCTGTCGGCGCGCGAGTTCCGGTTGCTCCGGCACTTCATCGAGCATCGCGGTGCGACGCTGTCCCGCCAGGAACTGCTGAACGAGGTGTGGGGCTACGACGCCATGCCGCTCACGCGCACGGTCGACGTCCACGTCGCCGGCCTCCGCCAGAAGCTCGAGCCCCATCCGAAACGGCCCCAGTACCTGCTCACCGTCCACGGACTCGGATACAAGTTCGTGGGGTGAAGGGTGGATCGTAAAGCAATGGGCAATGGGCAATGGGCAATGGGCAATGAGCAATGAGCAATGGGTATGCCTTGCGCGCTGCTCTTGTCACGCTCAACCACGAAAGCAGGAGAGCACGAGGACCGCGTCCCCGGGAGACGCTCGCGCCAGGGGCGGCCATGCAGGCCGCCCCTTCAGGCGCTTGAAACCCTCGAACTCCTGGCGCTTACTCGCCGTAGACCTGCGTGATCGTTCCCTCGACGAGAGTCGGCACGCCGTGGACCGTGCTCCTGATGGACATGCGGATCGTGAAGTCGCTCGAGAAGAGCTTCAGTCCGATGCCCGGACCGAACCGCCGATCCAGCCCCTCGCGCGTGATGATCTGCCGGCCGAAATTGCCGCGGTTGTCCTCTCCGGTCTCACCGGCGGCGAGGGTCTTGGTCGTTCCGAGGAAGAGGCCGTTCCCGAGGACGGCAGACTTCCAGACGCCGTTCATCGGCGTTCCCGTCACGGGATCGGTGAGGTGGTCGAACGCGGGGCTGTCGATCTCGATGAACGGATTACTGATGATCGTAAAGCCGTCGCTCTGTCCGTCGTTACGGTATTGATAACGCTGCCGGAGGTAGACATCGACCTGAAGCAGGTCGTGGACCGTGTCGTGGGGAATGACCACGCTTCCCGTTTCGAATTCGATGACCTTCCAGTCAGTGATCGGGGCCAGCGGCACCGACGGTGGCGCCATCGGCTCGCCGGTATCCGGATCGAGGCCGTTCTCGAAGAAGAACACGACCTGGTCGTTCACCGAGGTGATGTAGTGCAGCGGGTGCTCTCCCGTCGCACCGGGTGCGTGGTGCCCCTGCGCGAGTACCACGACGGCACCAGCGATTCCCACGCACATGCAGACAGCCGTCAACTGCCGCCAGATTCCTGAAGGGGCCATGCGAACCTCCTGCGCGCCGGTGCTGGCCGTCGCGCACATGCTGTTTCCGTTGACCCTGGGGAATTGCGGCGGGCATCCTACACCAGGGGCGATCCGGCGGTCCACGATTCTGCTGCACTGACGTTCCGTTCCGCCTGGCCCGTCGTCGTCCGCCCACCTCCACGCAGGCGTCCTTCGCCCTCGATTCGCCGGTGTCCCTGACGGGGTGGATCCATCCGGCCCAGGGGGATAGAGTCGGGGTAGCGGTGCGTTCTCCGGGAATCGCCGCGCATTCTTCCCGCGACTCGTCGTACGTGAGTCGCCGCCCCACGAAAGGCACCCGCCATGTTCAAGACGAAGACCTCTGCCGACGCCCCCCTTGCTGCCGACGAGCTGGATCGCATGGACGCCTACTGGCGCGCCGCGAACTACCTCTCGGTCGGCCAGATCTACCTGATGGCGAACCCGCTGCTGCGCGAGCCGCTGAAGCCGGAGCACATCAAGCCGCGCCTGCTCGGCCACTGGGGGACATCGCCCGGGTTGAACTTCATCTACGTCCACCTGAACCGCGCGATCAAGGCGCGCGATCTGGACATGATCTACGTCATCGGCCCAGGCCACGGCGGGCCGGCGCTGGTGGCGCAGACGTACCTCGAAGGGACCTACAGCGAGATCTATCCGAACATCCCGCAGAACGCCGAGGGGATGCAGCGGCTGTTCAAGCAGTTCTCGTTTCCCGGCGGCGTCCCCAGCCACGTCGCGCCGGAGACGCCGGGATCGATCCACGAAGGCGGCGAGCTCGGCTATGCGATGTCGCACGCCCACGGCGCCGTCTTCGACAACCCCGACCTCATCGCCTGCTGCATCGTCGGCGACGGCGAGGCGGAGACCGGGCCGATGGCCACCAGCTGGCACTCGAACAAGTTCCTGAATCCGGTGCGCGACGGCGCCGTGCTGCCGGTGCTCCACCTCAACGGCTACAAGATCAACAACCCGACCGTCTTCGGCCGGATGGGCGACGACGAACTGCGGCAGTTCTTCGGCGGCTGCGGCTACGCGCCCCACTTCGTCGAGGGAGACGAGCCGGAGGCGATGCACCAGAAGATGGCGGCGACGCTCGACCGCGTGCTCGACGACATCGCGGCCATCCAGAGGCTGTCGCGATCGGGGAAGGCGAAGGGGCGGCCGCGCTGGCCGATGATCGTCCTCCGGTCGCCGAAAGGGTGGACCGGACCGAAGGTCGTGGACGGCCAGCCGGTCGAGGGGACCTACCGCGCGCACCAGGTGCCGATCCCGAACGTGAAGACCGACCCGAAGCACCTGAAGCAGCTGCAGCAGTGGATGGCGGGCTACGAGCCGAAGGAGCTGTTCGACGAGACCGGCCGGCTGCGGCCCGAGCTGGCGGCGCTGGCGCCGGCGGGCGAGCGGCGGATGGGATCGAACCCGCACGCCAACGGCGGCCTGCTGCTGCAACCCCTGCAGCTGCCCGACTTCCGTGACTACGCCGTGAAGGTGCCGAAGCCGGGCGCCGTCGTGGCGGAAGGGACGCGCATCATGGGGCAGCTGCTGCGCGACGTGATGAAGCGCAACCCGACGAACTTCCGGGTGATGGGGCCGGACGAAACGGTGTCGAACCGCCTGACGGCGCTGCTCGAGGCGACCGACAAGACCTGGATGGAGCCGATCCTGAAGACCGACGATCACCTGTCGCCCGACGGGCGGGTGATGGAGATGCTGAGCGAGCACCAGTGCCAGGGATGGCTCGAGGGCTACCTGCTGACCGGCCGGCACGGCTTCTTCAACTGCTACGAGGCCTTCATCCACATCGTCGATTCCATGTTCAACCAGCATGCGAAGTGGCTGAAGGTGACGCGGAACCTGCCGTGGCGGCGGCCGATCGCGTCGCTGAACTACCTGCTGACGTCGCACGTCTGGCGGCAGGATCACAACGGCTTCACGCACCAGGACCCGGGCTTCATCGATCACGTCGTCAACAAGAAAGCCGACATCGTCCGGGTCTACCTGCCGCCCGACGCCAACTGCCTGCTGTCGGTGACCGACCACTGCCTGCGGAGCCGGCACTACGTGAACGTGATCGTGGCCGGCAAGCAGCCGTCGCTGCAGTGGCTCGACATGGAATCGGCCATCCGGCACTGCACGGTCGGCATCGGCATCTGGGACTGGGCGAGCACCGACGATGGGCACGAGCCGGACGTGGTGATGGCGTGCGCCGGCGACGTGCCGACGCTGGAGACGCTGGCGGCCGTGGACCTGCTGCGGCAGCACTTCCCGGACATCCGCATCCGGGTCGTCAACGTGGTCGACCTGATGACGCTGCAGCCGGCCACCGAGCACCCCCACGGGCTGTCCGACCTCGAGTTCGACTCGATGTTCACCGAGGACCGGCCGATCGTCTTCGCCTACCACGGCTATCCCTGGCTCATCCACCGGCTGACCTACCGCCGGAAGAACCACGGGAACCTCCACGTGCGCGGCTATAAAGAGGAGGGGACGACGACCACGCCGTTCGACATGACCGTGATGAACAACCTCGACCGGTTCGACCTGGCGGGCGACGTGGTGGACCGGGTGCCGCGGCTGCGGAAGGTCGGCGGGCATTTCAAGCAGTTCCTGCGCGACAAGCTGGCCGAGCACCACGAGTACACCCGGACGCACGGCGACGATCTGCCGGAGGTGAAGGACTGGAAGTGGGGGCGTAAGTAGGGCTACGGGCTGCAGGCTACGGGGCCCCGGAGCCCGAAGCCTGGAGCCTGAACCTCGAGCCCGCTGCGGCGCGCTCAAGCGCGGCGGGGGCGCGCCGATTACCATCCTGGTGGCAGCGCGGGTCGCGCATCACCCGTCCGGGTGTCGGCGATGGGCACCCCTCGGGCGCTTCACGGCGTGTTCCTTCGCACGCCGGATGCGTTGACCCGCCGCGCCGCTTTTCGCTACTATTGTAGGACCGTCCGGCGCCGTTCGTCGTCGCCGGGCTCGCGTCCTGCCTGCATTCCTCAGTAGCTCAATGGCAGAGCATCCGGCTGTTAACCGGAGGGTTGCTGGTTCGAATCCAGCCTGAGGAGCCA
>JAGWRA010000032.1 GCA_028876655.1 Acidobacteriota bacterium
CGTCGCCCCGGCGGGCCGCCGCCGTGCGGCGCCGGCGGCGCCGGCCGCGCCGCAACCCGACCTGCTGAAGTTGCTGGCGGACCCCGAGGCCCGTGTCCGCCGGCGTGCGGCGCTCGCCGTCGGACGGGTCGGCCTGCCCGCCGGCGTCGAGCCGCTCGTGGCCCTGCTGCGCGACGCCGAACCGGAAGTGCGTCAGATGGCGGCCTTTGCGCTCGGACTGATCGGCGACCGGCGTGCGGTCGCGCCCCTCGAGGCGGCGCTGAAGGACCCGTCCCGGCTCGTGCAGAGCAGCGCCGAGCAGGCGCTCGGACTGATTGGCGATCCCGCCGCGGCAGCGCCGATGGCCGCCGTGGTCGCCGGACTCGCGCGCGACGGGTCGCTCGCGGCCGTGAAGCCCGACGACCCCGGCGACGACCGTAACTCGCCGGCTGGCGTGTTCCTGCAGGGGGTCTCGGCCCTCGCCCGGCTGAAGGCGTACGACGCGCTCGCCGGCGCGGTCCTCTCGCCGTCCGGGCAGCCGCTCGTGCGCTGGTGGCCGGTGGCGTACGCGCTGCAGTGGGTGGCCGACCCCCGCGCGATCCCCGCCCTGCGCACGCTGCTGCGCGGCGCCGGCACCTGGACGCCGGCCTTCGCGGCGCGCGGGCTCGGCACGCTGCACGATGCGGCGTCGGTCGAGCCGTTGATCGATCTGGTGAAGCCGGCGCCGGACCGGTTGCCGCCCGCGCTCGAGGCGGTCCGCGCCCTCGGTGAGATCGGCGACCCGGCCGCCGCGGCCGCACTGGTGCCGATCGTCGAGAACCCGAAGGCCGACGCCGGCCTCCGCCTCGAGGCCGTGACCGCGCTCGGCGGCCTGAAGGGCGCCGACGAGTCGTCGGTCGTCAACCTGCTGCTCGACGTGTTGAGCGACCCGTCGCCCGCCGTGCGCGGTGCCGCGCTCGGATCCGTCGCGCGGCTCGACCCCTCGACCTTCCTCCTGGTGCTCTCCGGGCTCGACCCCGATCCCCAGTGGAGCGTGCGGGCCGACCTCGCCCGGGCGCTGGTGCACCTGCCCGCGGCGCAGGCGCTGCCGCGGCTGACGCAGATGCTCGGCGATCGCGACCTGCGGGTGATCCCCGCCGTGCTGGCGACGCTCGTGCAGCTGCGGGCGCCCGGGATCGCCTCGACGCTGCTCGATCGGCTGAAGAGTCCCGACCCCTACATCCGCAAGGCGGCGGCGCTCGGTCTCGAACAGCTCAAGCCGGCGGGGGCGGTCGACGCCCTGAAGGCGGCATACGCGAGCGGGCTCGGGGATGCCACCTACGTGGCGCGGGCCGCGGCGCTCGAGGCGCTGGTCGCCTGCGGCGGTACGGCCGCCGAACCGACCCTCCGGCAGGCGTTCGCCGACAAGGACTGGGCCGTGCGTGTGAAGGCGGCCGATCTCATGCACACGCTGGATCCGTCGGTCGATGTAGCCGATGCGATCCGGCCGGTCCCGACCGGGCGTGCGGCCGCGTCGTACGCGGCTCCGGCGCTGGTCGATCCCACGGTGTCGCCCGAACTGTTCATCGATACCGACAAGGGGACCATCGAGGTGGCGCTCGACGTGCTCGACGCGCCGCTCACGATCGAGGCGCTGACGGACCTGGCGCGCCGCGGGTTCTTCGACCATGTGCCGATCCACCGCGTCGTCCCCGACTTCGTCGTGCAGGGCGGCGACCCGCGCGGAGACGGGGACGGCGGCCCCGGGTTCACGATCCGCGACGAGCTGAACGAACAGCCCTACCTGCCGGGCACGGTCGGCATGGCCCTCGACTGGCGCGACACCGGCGGCAGCCAGTTCTTCATCTGCCTGTCGCCGCAGCCCCGGCTGGACGCGGGGTACACGGTGTTCGGGCACGTGGTGCAGGGCATGGACGTCGTCACGCACCTCGCGCAGTGGGACGTCATCGAGCGCGTGCGCGTGTGGAACGGGAAGGAGATGACGGGAGGCTAGCCGGACGAGCGAGAACTGAACCGTTCGGGGAGTGTTTTGAAAAGGGGGCGACGGCCGCCCCCTTTGTCGGCAGGAGCCGACCTAGCGCTTCTTGGCGCCGGCCTTCTTCTTCCCGCCCTTCGCTTTCTTCGCCATTACCTGAATTCCCCCCTTCGTTGGCTGGATGGTCGAATGCGGGGGCCGTGGTCACTCGCGACCGTCGCCTGCCGCCTGGCACGATCGTCGGCCTGCGATGACGCCCTGCGCATCCGGGCTGTTCCCGCCTGCCGCGGCGGGAATGTCGCAAAAAAGATTGGGGGTGTCAGGTCGTGACCACCCCCGGAACCGGTTGACGGCCGGTCTTAGCGCTTCTTGGCGCCCTTCTTCTTACCGGCGGCTTTCTTCGCCATTCTTCCTCCTGATTGGGTAGGCGCTCAGGGTTTACAACCGGAACCGAGGTGTTACTACGGGTGGCCTGAGCCCGCCACCCTCATACAAGATGTAGATTATCGATGAGAAAAATCTGATGTCAAGCACAAAGTGCACGAAAAGTCAAAAATTGACATCGACTCCACTCATCACGATCTCTTTTCGGCGCGCGCGCGCGATCTCTGCAGTCTCGTGCACGCGTGTCCCTGCACGTCGATCGCCGGCGTGCGCGACGCGCATCGGGTGGCGGCGTCGTTGGAGGCACGCGTGCGCGCGCCGCCACGCGACGCGTCAGTGCGCGCGCGGCGGCGGCTCGTGCGCGAGCGCCTCGCGCGCCCGATCGCGGACGTGGTAGGGATCGTCGGCGGGTGCGGAGTCGATCGCCGCGCGGTACTCGGCCGCGGCGAGATCGTGCCGGCCGGTGCGATCGTAGAGCGTCCCGAGGCCGAGATGCGCCCGCGCGACGGCACTGTACGGCTCGGACGGATCGGCGGCCACCACGGCGCGTAGCGCGGCGATCGCGTCGTCGACCCGGCCCAGCGCCGACAACTCCGTCGCCATCTGCAGGCGGGCCGCCGCTTCGGCCAGCTGCGGCTGGTGCAGGTGACCCGCCCCGGCGTCGCGCAGGATCTGCTCGGCGGTGGCCAGGCTCGCGGCGTGGTCGTGCAGGTAGGCGTCCTGCACGGCCGCGACCTGCAGCGGGAAGAGCGGGTTGCCGGGGTAGCGCGTCCGCAGCGAGTCGAGCAGCCGGAGCGCCTCGCCGGTGTCGTGCTCGTACCAGAGATAGATGAGGTGCAGCTGGTAGTCCGCCTCGCCCTTCAGCAGCTCGCCCTGGCTGTGCGTGCGCAGCATCTCCTGCAGGCCGCCGGTCCGGCTGCCGCCCGGCAGCAGCAGCAGCCACCGGAGGATCTTCGCCCCGAGCGGCGCGATGGCGGCGTAGTAATGGTAGAGGCCGATGCCGAACCAGGCATCCTGCATGGAGGGATCGAGGGCGAGCGCCCTCTCCAGCGCGTCCTTGATGCGCACGCCGTCGCGCGCGGCCGAGAGTCGCTGGCCCCGGAGCACCTTCCACTGCACGCGCGCCGCCAGCGCACCGCCCAGGTACAGCCAGGCCTCGGCCCGTTCCGGTTCCTGCTCCGTCCAGGCCTCGTCCGCGTGGATGGCGGCATCCGCTGCATGGGAGAACGCGGCGTCCTCGCTCCGGTTCTCCGGATCGAGCGCCATCCGCCACCACCGGTTCACGACCCCCAGCGTCTCGCACGCCGGCGCGGGCGCCGGCGGACAGGCGCTGGCCAGCGCGGCAGCCGCGCCGGAGAAGTCCGCGTCGAGGATGCGATCGTAGATGTGCGAGAGTGCGGCGGCGTCCGTCAGGCCGCGCACGGGCGCCGCCGCGGCGCGGGCGGGAGCCGCCGCGGCCAGCGCGAGCAGGAGAACGGCCGTGGCCGCCGCCGGCGGCCGGCGGCCCGCGGGGCCAGGCATTACGTGGTGGTCCGGGTCTGCTGCTTGTCGGCGTGCCGCTCGAGGGCGAGCGCGATCAGCCGATCGAGCAGCGCCGGATACGGGAGGCCGCTGGCCTCCCACAGCTTGGGGAACATGCTGATGGTCGTGAACCCGGGCAGCGTGTTCACTTCGTTCAGGTACAGGGCGCCGGAGGCGCCATCGAGCAGGAAGTCGACCCGCGCGAAGCCGGAGGCGTCGAGCGCCCGGAACGCGCCGACGGCCAGCCGCTGCACCTCGGCGGTCTGCGCCGGGGTGATCGGGGCCGGGATGATCGTGCGCGATCCGTCGTCGAGGTACTTCGCCTCGTAGTCGTAGAACTCGCGCGACGGGATGATCTCCCCGGGGACCGACGCTTCCGGCTCGTCGTTCCCGATCACGCCGCACTCGATCTCCCGGGCCAGCGGCACCGCCGCCTCGACCACGATCTTCCGATCGTACGAGGCCGCGAGTGCGAGGGCCGCGTCCAGCGCGCCGGGGGTCTTCACCTTGGAGATCCCCACGCTCGAGCCGAGGTTGGCCGGCTTCACGAAGACCGGCAGCGGCAGCCGGGCGAGGACGCGCGCCGCCGTCGCCGCCGGATCGGCCCGCCACTCCCGCCGCAGCACCGTCAGGGAGTCCGCGATCGGCAGCCCGGCGGCCGTGAAGACGAGCTTCATCACCGCCTTGTCCATGCCGACGGCCGAGGCGAGCACGCCCGCCCCCACGTACGGCAGGTCGGCCAGTTCGAGCAGGCCCTGCACCGTGCCGTCCTCGCCGTACGGGCCGTGCAGCACCGGAAAGACGACGTCGAGGCCGAGCGCCGCGACGCGCGCGTTGGCCGAACCGTGGTCGTCGGCCTCCGGCCGGCTGGACACGGCGGCGCCGCGATCGACCGTGACCAGGTTCTCCTCGCCCGGGCGCGGAGCCAGGTAGGTCTCGCGGCCGGCGCGGCCGGGCCGGCCGCTCTCGCGCGTCCCCTGGATCACCTCGGCCGCGACGATGGCCGTGGGCGGCCGATCGGCGAGGGTCCAGCGGCCGTCCGGCTCGATCCGGATCGGCACCGGCTCGTACTTCGCCCGATCGAGATTGAGGAAGACCGACGCCGCCGATGCCAGCGAGATCTCGTGCTCGCTCGAGCGCCCGCCGTAGATGACACCGACACGGAGTTTCTTCACGATTCTCCCGTTACCTTAACATAGAGGTCGTGACTTCGACCGGCTTCGGCTTCCAGGTGACGGCCACCGATGGCGCCGCGCGCCGCGGCGCGTTCGAGACGCCGCACGGCCGCGTCGAGACGCCGGCGTTCATGCCGGTCGGGACGCAGGGTGCCGTCAAGGCCGTCACGTGGCGCGACCTCGAACAGGTCGGCGCGCAGATCGTCCTCGGCAACACCTATCACCTCTCCCTGCGCCCGGGCGACGAGCTGATCGCCAGGCGCGGCGGCCTCCATCGGTTCGTCAACTGGTCAAGGCCGATCCTGACTGACAGCGGCGGCTACCAGGTGTTCAGTCTGGCGGGGCGCCGGAGGGTCACCGAGGAAGGCGTCTGGTTCCAGTCGCACCTCGACGGTGCGCGCCACCTGCTGTCGCCCGAACGGGCCGTCGACATCCAGGCGCGCCTGGGGTCGGACATCGCGATGATCCTCGACGAGTGCGTCGCCAGCCCGGGTGACGAGGCGACCGCCCGCGCGGCCGTCGAACGGACGCGCCGGTGGGCCCGGCGGGGCCGCGACCGGTTCCTGGCGCTGCGGGCCGGCGGCGTCGAGGGGGTGACGGTCACCAACCCGGGGCAGGCGCAATTCGGCATCGTCCAGGGCGGCGTCTACCGGGCCCTGCGGGAGGAGAGCGTGCAGGCCACGCTCGACATCGGGTTCGAGGCCTACGCGATCGGGGGGCTGAGCGTGGGGGAGCCGCCGCCGGTGATGTACGACGTGGTCGAGTACACGGCGCCGCTGCTGCCGGCCGATCGGCCGCGCTACCTCATGGGCGTGGGGACGCCGTGGGACCTGGTCGAAGCGGTGGCGCGGGGGATCGACCTGTTCGATTGCGTCCTCCCGACGCGCAACGCGCGCAACGGCCAGCTGTTCACGCGGACGGGCCGGCTGAACATCAAGAATGCCCGTTACGCCGAGGACGAGCGGCCGGTCGACGAGGCGTGCGGCTGCTACACCTGCCGTCACGCGTCGCGGGCCTATCTGCGACATCTATTTATGGCGGGCGAGATCGCGGCGGCCACGCTTAACACGTTGCATAATTTGACCTTTTACCTTGACACGATGCGGCGGATCAGGGACGCTATCGTGTTTGGCTCGTTCGCATCCTTCCGGGCGGCGTTCCGCGAGACCTGCACCGCCCGACTGCTCGATTGACGACGGTCTTCTGAACCGATGACGATTCGCGCCCTGATGGACCTCGGTCTGCTCGCCATGGGCACCTCGGCCGACAGCGGGGGCAGCCCGCTCCTCCAGCTGCTGCCGTTCGTGCTGGTGCTGGCCATCTTCTATTTCATCATCCTCCTCCCGATGAAGCGCAAGCAGAAGAAGGTGGAGGAATTCCTGCAGGCCCTGAAGGTCAACGACAAGATCGTGACGACCAGCGGCATCTACGGGCAGATCGTGAAGCTGAGCGATCGCACCGTCCAGCTGCAGATCGCCGACAAGGTGCGGATCGAGATCGCGCGCAACGCCGTCGGCGGGTACCAGGGGCAGGAGCCGGTGCAGCAGGAACCGCCGGCCAATCCGTAACCGCACTTCGAGAGCTACGCCATGAGTCTTCGCTGGAAGATCATCCTCATCCTCGCCGTCACCGGCCTTGCCGCCTGGGCCGTCTACCCGCCGGGCGCCAGGATCCGGCTGGGGCTCGACCTCAAGGGCGGCGTCCAGATGGTGCTGCGCGTTGAGACCGACGCGGCCCTGAAGCTCGAGACGGCGACCGACATGGAACAGCTGCGGCAGTCGCTGGCCGCCAAGTCGATCTCGGTCACCGACCTGAAGCAGACGGGCGACACCAGCTTCGAGGTGGCGGGCGTCCCGACGGCGCAGGACTCGACGTTCCGGCAGGTGGCCGACGATCTCTCGCCGACCTTCGACATGGTCCCGGGCCTCAACGGCGGCTACACCTTCACGATGAAGCCGAACGTCGCCAAGTCGCTGCGCCAGCAGGCGATCGACCAGGAGCGGCAGACCATCGAGCGGCGCGTCAACGAGCTCGGCGTCTCCGAGCCCAGCATCGCGCTGCAGGGGACCAACGGCGACCAGATCCTGGTGCAGCTGCCCGGCGTCACCGAAATCAACCGCGCCAAGCAGGTCATCGGATCCACCGGCACCCTCGAGCTGTCGCTGGTCGACGGGGGGCCGGCCTCCTCCCGCGAGCAGCTGCTGCAGGCGACCAACGGCGCCGTCCCGTCCGAGGACATCGTCGTGCCGGGCGCCAGCGACACGCAGGGGGGCGAGGCGCCGGCCACGGTCTACTACCTCGTGAAGCGCGTGCCGGTGGTCACCGGGCGGGACATCCGCAACGCGCGGCCCACGCTCGACGAGAACGCGCAGCCGGCCGTCAGCTTCACGTTGAGCGGCCAGGGCTCGCAGAAGTTCGGCACGGCCACGGGCCAGAACATCGGCCGCAACCTCGCCATCATCCTCGACGGCCGGGTGCAGTCGGCGCCGCGGATCGACGGCCGCATCACCAGCGACGGCCGCATCACCGGCAGCTTCACGCAGGAAGAGGCCCAGAACCTGGCGCTCATCCTGAAGTCCGGCGCGCTGCCGGCGCCGCTGACGTACCTCGAGCAGCAGGTCATCGGGCCGTCGCTCGGCGCCGATTCGGTCCGCGACGGCGTGCTCGCCTCGCTGGTCGGCCTCGTGCTCGTCGTGATCTTCATGCTCGGCTACTATCACCTCGCCGGCATCAACGCGGTGGTGGCCCTGCTGCTGAACCTCCTGATCCTGCTCGGCTTCATGGCCTACATCGGCGCCACGATGACCCTGCCCGGCATCGCCGGCTTCGTCCTGACGATGGGCATGGGCGTCGACTCGAACGTGCTGATCTTCGAGCGCATCAAGGAAGAACTCGAGGCGTCGCATGGCGTCCGGGCCTCGCTGAACGCCGGGTTCAACCGCGTCTTCTGGACGCTGCTGGACACGCACGTGGCCTCGCTCATCTCGGCCGCGTTCCTGTTCCAGTTCGGCACCGGGCCGATCCGCGGGTTCGCGACCACGCTCACCTTCGGCCTGATGGCGAATCTGTTCACCGCGACCTTCGTGTCGCGCACGATGTTCGAGGCGATGCTCGCCGGCAAGCGGCAGGTGGCGACGCTGAGTATCTGACGGCGGCGGCGGCTGCCCGCGGGCGCCGCCGGGCCCTGTGACCGATCATGCACATCTTCAAGAATCCCGATTTCGACTTCGTCCGCTGGCGGTGGCACGCGCTCGTGCTGTCCTGGGTCGTCATCATCGCGGGCCTGTTCACCATCTGGACGCGGGGCATCCCGCTCGGTGTCGAGTTCTCGGGCGGCACCATCGTCATCGCGCAGTTCGAGCAGGCGACCCCGCCGATCAACAGGATCCGCGCCGCCCTGCCGGGCGGCGGTGCCGACGCCATCGTGCAGCAGTACGGCGATCCCGGGCTGCGCGAGGTCATGATCCGGCTGCCGGAGTCGGGCATGGAATCCGGCACCAGCCTCAGCAAGGCCGCCGACGAGGTCCAGGCCGGCCTCCAGAAGGCCAACCTCGGCAAGTTCTCGATCGTCGGCAACCAGATCGTCGGCCCGATCGTCGGCAGGCAGCTCACGCGGAAGGGGACCCTGGCGATGGTCCTCTCGCTGCTCGGGCTGCTGATCTACATCGCGTTCCGCTTCCGCTTCAGCTTCGCCGTCGGCGCCGTCATCGCCACGATCCACGACCTGCTGGTCACCTTCGCCTTCCTGGCCTTCTTCAAGGTCGACCTGTCGCTGAACGTCATCGCCGCGATCCTGACGATGAGCGGCTACTCGACCAACGACACGATCGTCATCTTCGACCGGGTCCGCGAGGACGCGCGGCTGCTGCGGAACCTGCCGATCAAGGACGTCATGAACCGGGCCGTGAACCAGACGCTGAACCGGACGATCATCACGTCCGGCACGGCGCTGCTGAGCGTCATCGCCCTGTACCTGTTCGGCGGCGAGGTGCTGCGCGGCTTCGCGTTCACGATGATCGTCGGCATCATCACGGGCACCTACTCGAGCGTGTTCATCGCCGGCACGGTCGTCACTTTCTGGAAGCGGTCGCCCGCACGCGCGGCCGTCGCCGCCGGCGCAGGACAGACCGTCGCCGCGGCCGCGCAGCAGGCCAACGGCGGCACGCGTTCCAAGCCGCAGCGCCGCAAGCGGCGCGCCTCGTAAGGTCGGACGACTGCCGGCGCCGGCGCGCCGGACCGCCTTCACCATGCAGTGGCTGCGCCGAAGCTTCCTCGCCGGTTTCTTCGTCACGGTGCCGCTGTTCATCAGCGTCGCCGCCTGCGTCTGGCTCTTCGGCATCGTCGACGGCCTCACCACCCCGCTCTACGACCGGCTGCTCGGCCAGCGGATCCCGGGCCTGGGCGTCTTCACGACGCTCGTCGCCATCCTGCTGGTCGGCGTGGTCGCGACCAACGTCATCGGCAACCGGATCCTCCAGCGCACCGAGAGCTACCTGCTGCGCGTCCCCGTCTTCCGGACCATCTACGCGCCGGTGAAGCAGCTCATCGTGGCGTTCTCGCCCGACAACGAGTACGGATTCAAGCGGGTCGTGCTGATTGACGAGGCGCCGCGGGGGCTGGCGCTGGGGTTCCTGACCAAGGAATTCACCGTCGACCGTGGCCAGGGGCCGGAGGCGCTGGTGGCGGTCTACGTGCCGACCAACCATCTCTATCTGGGGGATGTCGTGATCTGCCCCAAGAGCAGAGCGACGTTTCCGGAACTGACCGTCGAGGAGGGGATCCGGGTCTTCCTGACCGGCGGGATGGCGTTGCCGAGCCGGCTTCGGAGCGGGCTCGAGCCGGCATCCGACCGGCTGCGGGGGATCGGGCCGGCGGGCCGGTGAGGCCGGCGGCGCTTCGCGGCGGCGCGGCACATCGCCTATAATCCGGGGTTTCCGGCCTCCTCGGTCGGTTGCACCGTACGCGGGGTCGGGCGGGCTGCCCGGTCCCACGGGCGCGACGGCGCGACGCGGGTGGCCCGGTGGTCGTCTTTCGGCATGGCAAGGTGAGGTTTCGGTGAGACGCGAGAGAGGAGTCATGGACGTGAAGAGTTCCCGGCAGGACGGCGGTGCGCGGGTGGCCCGCCGCACGAACCCCGCGCTGTGGTTGTTCGGCGCCCTGGCGCTGGTGGCAGGACTGATGATGTGGCCGGCGCCGCTGTCGGCCGCGGGCCGGCTGGCGGGGCAGATGGCGGCGCAGGCGCCGGCGGCGCACGCCGCGGGCGGCGAAGCGGAGCTCGTGCTGCCGAATCTCGGCGGCGTGCAGTTCCTCGGGCTGGATGCGCGCACGCTGCTGATGCTGGGGCTGATCGTCTGCGCGCTGGGCATGATGTTCGGGCTGCTCATCTACACGCAGCTGAAGAACCTGCCCGCGCATCAGTCGCTGAAGGACGTGTCCGATCTCATCTACGAGACCTGCAAGACGTATCTCATCACGCAGGGGAAGTTCATCCTGATCCTCGAGGTGTTCATCGGGGTGATCATGATCTTCTACTTCGGGGTGCTGCGGCACTTCGAGCCGCTGAAGGTCGTCATCATCCTGGCGTTCAGCCTCCTGGGCATTGCGGGCAGCTACGGCGTCGCCTGGTTCGGCATCCGGATCAACACGCTGGCGAACTCCCGGACGGCGCACGCGAGCCTGGGGGGCAAGCCGTTCCCGGTCTACGCGATCCCGCTGAAGGCGGGCATGAGCATCGGCATGCTGCTCGTCAGCGTCGAGCTGACGATGATGCTGGGCATCCTGCTGTTCGTCCCCGGTGACTACGCGGGGCCGTGCTTCATCGGCTTCGCGATCGGCGAGTCGCTGGGGGCGGCGGCGCTGCGGATCGCGGGCGGGATCTTTACGAAGATCGCCGATATCGGGTCGGACCTGATGAAGATCGTCTTCAACATCAAGGAAGACGATGCCAGAAACCCGGGCGTGATTGCCGACTGCACGGGCGACAACGCCGGCGACTCGGTGGGCCCGAGCGCCGACGGCTTCGAGAC
>JAGWRA010000256.1 GCA_028876655.1 Acidobacteriota bacterium
CTCTGTCTGTCGCGGGTGCCTGACGGCGGTTAGGCCGTCTTCTTGATGAAGTAGTCCACCAACTCCGACGAGGAGTTGTCCATCTCGACGTTGAAGTACTCGATCCGGCCGGTCAGGTAGTTGTAGAACCAGACGGCCGGGATGGCGACCAGCAGCCCGAGCGCGGTCTCGACGAGCGCTTCCGCGATACCGGCCGAGACGGCGCCGATGCCGCCCGACCCGGTGGCCGCGATGCCCTGGAACGCCGCGATGACGCCGACGACCGTGCCGAGCAGTCCGACGAACGGCGCCGTCGAACCGATGGTGGCGAGGGCCGCGACGCCCTTCTTGAGGTCGGAGGCCGTGAGGGCCGAGGCGCGCTGAATCGACCGGCGGACCGTGTCGACGAGGTCTTCACGGCTCAACCCGCCGCCGCTCTCCTGCTGGAACTGGTATTCCTGCAGACCGGCGAGGACGACCTTGGCCAGGTGGCTGTAGCGGTAGTTCTTCGACGAGGACACCGCGATGGCGTCCTTCAGGCGGCCTTCCTTGAGGTGCTTGGCCACCTGCGGCGCGTAGACCTTCGACTGGTTGCGGGCCTGCGTGAAGGTGAAGATCCGCTCGATGGCGACCCCGAACGACCACATCGACATGATGAACAGAACACAGGCCACGGCCTTGGCCACGATCGACATCTGCTGCCACATTTGCATCAAGTCCACAGTCCACCCTCCCGGTATACCGAACTGATTAGAACGCGTGTCTCCGGTTGCCTGCGCGGCCCGCGCAGGCCGCCTCTCGTGATCCGTGTGTCTACTGCAGCGTGAAGTTGACCGTGACCGTCATGATGACGGGCACCGGCACGCCGTTCAGCAGGGTCGGCGTGAACACCCACTGCTTCACTGCCGTGAGTGCCGCCTGGTCGAGCAGCGGAATCGACCGCAGAATCTTCGCTTCCTGCACGTGGCCGTCCGTCCCGATGGTCGCCTCGATGATGACGACGCCCTGGACGCGAGCCGCCTGCGCGATCTGCGGGTAGACCGGCTTCACGTCCTTGATCTTCGTCGGCGGCTTGATGTTCCCGCCAACCCGCACCGGCTTGGGCGGGGGCGGGGGCGGGGGCGGGGGCGCCGGCAGCCCGCCGGTCACGCCGCCCACGATGCCGCCCGGGACGCCGCCTTCGACGCCACCGGCCACGCCGGCGTTGAGGTCAGCGAGGCCGGTCTCCGGCTTGATTTCCGACGGGGCCTGCACCGGCGCCGCATTCTGCACGGGCGGCGGCGGCTTCGGGGCCGCCTGGACCTTCGGAGGCGGTGGCGGCGGTGGGGGCGGCGGCGGCGGCGGCGCCGCGACGAACGCCATCATGGCCGGCGGCGTCGGCAGGGCACCGGCCGCCATGAGCGGAATGATGATGAGAGCCGCGATAATCGCCGTGTGGGCAATGATCGAGAGCGGTACGGTGTACCACTTCTTGCTGCCCACCTTGATCGAAGGATCGACGATATCGCCGAACATGTCCTTTGGCACGGGGTCTTATCCTCCTGCTCTCGTCGCTTGCAACGCGCCCGGACCGCAAGGCCGGCGATTATAGCCAGACAAAAAAACAGGTGTCAAACGAGCCGATACAAACTTAGACACCGGAAATCAGGAAATGGCGTCAGCGCCCGAAAGCCCGGCAATTGTCAGCAAGTGTCTCCGTGAGGCCGGCAGCAACTTGCAGTAAGGGGCGCATTCTATCGAGCCGCCCCCGCAGAGGTCAACGACAAATCTGGCCGCGGACGGACCCGATTCCCCGGGCCCGTCCGCGCGTCCCCTCTCGTCAGACGCGGGCCACGCCCGCCTCGCCGGCGGTCTCCGCCGCCTCGATCCGCATGCCGTAGAACGACCGCCAGACGAACACCATCGCGAGCAGGAAGAAGACCGCCGAGATCGCCGACGTCACGCCGACGCCCGCCTCCGCCGCGACGTTCACCGCCAGCTCCACGGCCAGCAGGCCGAAGAGCGTCGTGAACTTGATGACCGGGTTCAGCGCGACCGAGGAGGTGTCCTTGAACGGATCGCCCACCGTGTCGCCGACGACGGTCGCCGCGTGCAGTTCGGTCCCCTTCATCTTCAGTTCGGTCTCGACGATCTTCTTCGCGTTGTCCCAGGCGCCGCCGGCGTTCGCCATGAAGATCGCCTGGTAGAGCCCGAAGAGCGCGATGGAGATCAGGTAGCCGATGAAGAAGTACGGCTCGAGGAAGGCGAACGACAGCGTCGTGAAGAAGACGGTCAGGAAGATCGTGAACATCCCCTTCTGCGCGAACCGCGTGCAGATCTCCACGACCTTCTTGCTGTCCTCGACCGAGGCCTTCTCGACCCCCTCGAGGCGGATGTTCGCCTTGATGAACTCCACCGCCTTGTAGGCGCCGCTCGTCACCGCCTGCGTCGAGGCGCCGGTGAACCAGTAGATCATGGCCCCGCCGGAGATCAGGCCGAGCAGGAAGGGCGCGTGCAGCAGCGACAGCTTGTCGAGGTTCTGCGTCAGCCCGTTGGTCAGGGCCACGATGATCGAGAAGATCATCGTCGTCGCCCCGACCACCGCCGTGCCGATCAGCACCGGCTTGGCGGTCGCCTTGAACGTGTTGCCGGCGCCGTCGTTCTCCTCGAGCAGCGCCTTGGCGCGCTCGAAGTTCACGTTGATGCCGAACGTGCTCTTCAGCTCGTCGTGGATGCCCGGCTGCTGCTCGATGACCGACAGCTCGAAGACCGACTGCGCGTTGTCGGTCACCGGCCCGTAGGAGTCGACGGCGATCGTGACCGGGCCCATGCCCAGGAAGCCGAACGCCACCAGCCCGAACGCGAAGACCGGCGAGGCCAGCATCAGCTCGTCGAAGCCGGTCGTGCTGATGCCGTAGGCGATCCCCATCAGCAGCACGATCACGATGCCGAGCCAGTAGGCGCTGAAGTTGCCGGCGACGAAGCCGGACAGGATGTTCAGCGAGGCGCCGCCCTCGCGCGACGAGGTGACGACCTCGTTGACGTGCCGCGACTCGGTGGACGTGAACACCTTCACGAATTCCGGGATGATCGCTCCGGCCAGCGTGCCGCAGGTGATCACCGCCGACAGCTTCCACCAGAGCGTGCCGTCCCCCAGCGTCGGAATCAGCACGGACGAGACGGCGAAGGTGAGGACCACCGAGACGATCGACGTGAGCCAGACCAGCGAGGTGAGCGGCGTCTCGAAGTTCATCTCGTCGGCCTGGCCGAACCGCGCGTGCGCCAGCATGTCGTTGACCAGATACGAGACCCCGCTGGCCACGATCATGATGACGCGCATCACGAAGATCCAGACCAGCAGCTGCACCTTGACGAGCGCCGTCGGTACCGCCAGCAGGATGAAGGCGATGAGCGCGACGCCCGTGACGCCGTAGGTCTCGAAGCCGTCGGCGCTCGGCCCGACCGAGTCGCCCGCGTTGTCGCCCGTGCAGTCGGCGATGACGCCCGGGTTGCGGGCGTCGTCTTCCTTGATGTTGAAGACGATCTTCATCAGGTCCGAGCCGATGTCGGCGATCTTGGTGAAGATGCCGCCCGCGATGCGCAGCGCGGCGGCGCCGAGCGACTCGCCGATCGCGAAGCCGATGAAGCACGGCCCGGCGTAGTCGCCGGGGATGAACAGCAGGATGGCGAGCATCATCGTCAGCTCGACGCTGACGAGCAGCATGCCGATGCTCATGCCCGCCTTGAGCGGAATCGCGTAGACCGGGAACGGCCGTCCCTCCAGGCTCGCGTGCGCCGTGCGCGAGTTCGCCAGCGTGTTGATCCGGATGCCGAACCAGGCCACACCGTAGCTGCCGGCAATCCCCAGGAGGCTGAACGCCAGGATGATCAGCACCTTCCCCGCCCCGAAGTGCCGCAGCACGCCGAAGTAGAAGATCATGATCACCCCGATGAAGACCTCGAGGATCAGGATGAACTTGCCCTGCGTGATGAGGTACGTCTTGCAGGTCTCGTAGATGAGGTCGGAGACGTCCTTGAGCGACTGGTGCGCCGGCAGGTTCTTCAGCTGCGTGTAGATCAGCAGCCCGAACAGCATGCCGAGGGCGCAGACGACGAGCCCCGACAGCAGCAGCGTGCGGGCGTCCAGCCCCAGGAACGGCACGCCGGCCAGACTCGGCAGCACGAGCTCCGCCTCTCCGCCCGCGGCGTGCGCCATGCCCGCCGCCTGCGCGGCCACCTGGCCCGCAGCCGACAGCGGCGCCGGCCACATCACCAGTCCTGCCATCACAGCCAGTGCGCCGACCAACCACAGCGCGGGGTTCGTGCGACGGGGCGCCAGCGCGCCGCCATCCTGCCGGGAACTCTTCACGTCCATGACTCCTCTCTTGCCTCTCACCACGACCTCAACCTTGCCATGAGGAACGACGACCATCCGCTACCCGATCGCGCCGCCGCGCGCCGGCGACCGGACGATCGGGCCGGCCCGATCACGAAGTCGTCACCACGCGACGCCCGAAACCCCGGATTATAGGCGATGTGCCATCCCGCCGCGAAGCACCGTCGTCCCCACGTGCCGTCCTACCGGCCCGGCGGCCCGATTACCCGCGGCCGGTCCGCGATCGGCTCGAGTCCACTCCTGATCCGGCCCGGGAGTGCCATGCCGCCGGTCAGGAAGACCCGGATCCCCTCCTCGACGGTCAGTTCCGGAAAC
>JAGWRA010000257.1 GCA_028876655.1 Acidobacteriota bacterium
CGGATGGACCGAGGCGTCCTGCCAGGTGCCGAAGCCGGAGAACGGACGGTCGAACTGCGCGACGAAGTAGAGGGTGTAGTAGCTGCGGCGGTCGATGGGATTGATGTAGCCGCAGAAGTTGCCGCTCGTGACCGACCCGGAAATCGTGCGGGTATCGGGATCGATGCTGACCGTCGCCGCGCTGCTGCCGACTTCCGAGTCGGACGCCCTGATCAGCAGCGTCTCGGGCCGGCCGGCCGGATACGTGAAGCGGCCCGCGCCCGTGCGGGTGGTGGCCGTCAGCTCGACGTGCACGCCAGAGGCCAGGCGCACCTCGTAGAAGCCGGGCGAGGCCTGCTCGTTCGCGTGAGCGAAGCGGGAGGCGTACACGCGGTCGGTGGCGTCGGCCGACGGCGACGTCGTCACCGGCCCGGCGAGCGGCAGGATCGGCACGTCACCCGACGCGCCGCGGCAGCCGGTGCCCGACAGGTGCGTGAGACTGAAGCCGCGGATGCGCGTGACGTCGTACTGGTAGCCGCCCGGGGCCGCCACGCGCGTGTGGTCGCCGCGCGTGTTCTCCGGGCTCCACTGCACCATGCCGAAGGGAACCGACGCGCCGGGAAACGTGTTCCCGCCGTTCGCCGTGCCGATGAACGGGTTGACGAGCGCCGCCGGGTCACCGACGACTGCCGCGCTGCGCGGCAGTTCCTGGGCGCGGACGATGCCATGGACGCCAGCCGCAGCCACCAGGGCGGCCAGAGCGAAGCCACCCACCGCGCGTATCCAGTTCCGCGCCCCCTTAGTCATTCGGTCTCTCCATGCAGACACCACCGACGAACAGGGACAAGGGACGAGGGCAAAGGGACAAGGACCGCCAACTTGTCCGTTCTCCCTTGCCCCTTGCCCCTTGCCCCTTGCCACTTGCCCCTGATCCCGATTCATCAATACCCGGTCATCGAATAGGGCCGGTCTTCCTTCCCCGTCGCCCAGGTCCGGTTCGGCTGGGCCTGCATGACGAAGTGGAGGACGCCGCCCGCCTCGATGTCATCCTGCGTGAGGTAGCAGCGGGTGAGCGGCTGGCCGTTCAGCGTGACCGACCCCACGTACGGGTGCTGTCCATCGAGGTTCGTCGTCTCCACGGTAAAGGTCTTCCCGTTGGGCAGCCGCAGGGCGGCGCGCCGGACGAACGGCCGGCCGATCACGTACTGGTTGCTGGCCGGCGCCACCGGGTAGAACCCGAGGGCCGTGAAGAGGTACCAGGCCGACATCTGCCCGCAGTCGTCGTTGCCGACCAGGCCGGCCGGCGTCGGCGCGTACTGGGTGTCCATGATCTGCTTCAGCCGCGCCTGCGTCTTCCACGGCTCGCCGGCGTAGTCGTACAGGTAGGCGATGTGGTGGCTCGGCTCGTTGCCGTGCGCGTAGTAGCCGATCAGCCCGCTGATGTCCTCGACGTTGGCGAACTCCTTCGGATCGACCTTCGTGTCGAAGACGGCGTCGAGCTTCGCCACCAGGTGCTGCTCGCCGCCGAGCGCGTGGATCAGCCCGCCGATGTCCTGCGGCTCGTACCACGAGTACTGCCAGGCGTTGCCTTCCGTGTAGTCGCTGCCGTAGCCGGCGGCGGCGGGATCGAACGGCGTCCGGAACGCGCCGTCGCTCTTGCGCGCGCGGACGAAGCCGGTCTTCGGGTCGAAGACGTTCCGCCAGTTCTCCGCCCGCTTCTCGAAGGTGGCGGCGACGTCGGCGTGCCCCATGCCCCTGGCCATCTGCGCGATCGTCCAGTCGTCGAAGGCGTACTCCAGCGTCTTCGACGCCGCTTCCGGCTCGCGGTCGATCGGCACGTAGCCGAGGTGCATGTAGTCGGCCAGATCGCCGTAGGGGCCGTAGGTCGCCGTCGCCACCATCGCGTGCAGCGCCTCGTCCAGCGAGTAGCCGCGGATCCCCTTCATGTAGGCGTCGGCGATGACCGCCACGGCGTGGTAGCCGATCATGCACCACGTCTCCAGGCCCTGGTAGGACCAGATCGGCAGCATCCCCTGCGGGCTCTCCTGCTGGAACGCGATGAACGACCGGATCACGTCGTCGGTCAGCCGCGGCGGCTCGATCAGCGTGAGGAGCGGATGCTCCGCCCGGAACGTGTCCCAGAGCGAGAAGGTCGAGTAGAAGTTGAAGCCGTCGGCCTGGTGGACGGCGTGATCGGGCCCGCGATACCGCCCGTCCACGTCCATGGCGAGATTCGGCGCGATGAGCGCGTGGTAGAGCGCGGTGTAGAAGCTCTTCGTCACGTCCGGCGGCGCGTCCACGTCGGCCACCGAGAGCGCCTGCGTCCAGGCGTCGCGGGCGACCGCGCGGACGGCGTCGAAGTTCCAGCCGGGCACGTCGTAGTCGAGGTTCGCGATCGCCCCATCCTCGCTGACCGTGGAAATCGCCATCTTCATCATCAGCGGCGTGGAGCCCAGGTTGTCGCCGAAGTCGAAGACGCCGACGAGACCGCGCCCCTGGATCGACTCGCGGTCGGCGGGCTTGCCGCTCGCCGGCGGCGCGAACCCCTTGTAGTCGATCGGCCCTTCGCGGTCGTACAGCTCGTGCGCGATGAGCGGGCGCGAGAACCGCATCGCGAAGAACAGCTGCCGGCCCGGCGCCCACCCGCGCGTGATGCGCGACCCGGTCACCGTGCCGTCGCGCCGCAGCCGCAGCGTGGACCAGAGCACCTTGCCGGGATAGTCGTAGATGCTCGACCGCAGGTCGATGAGCAGATGCGCCTGCTGCCCCGCCGGGAATGTGTAGCGCTGGAACCCGACGTGCGGCGCCGCGGTCAGCTCCGCGCGGATGCCGTAGTCGGTGAGCGTCACCGCGTAGTAGCCGGGCTGCGCGACCTCGTCGTCGTGACTGAACCGCGAGCGGTAGCCGCTGCCCGGCTTGTCCTCGTCGCCCGGATCGAGCCGCACGGTCCCGGCAATCGGCATCACCAGGAAGTCGCCGAGATCCGAGTGCCCGGTGCCCGAGAAGTGCGTCTCCGAGAAGCCGAGAATCGTCGGGTCGTCGTGGCGGTACCCGGCGGCCCAGGGATAGCTCTTGTGGAAGTCGACGATCCGGGTGTCCGGGCTGACCTGCACCATGCCGAACGGGACGGTGGCGCCCGGAAAGGTGTGCCCGCCGCCTGCCGTCCCTATGAACGGATCGACGGCGGCATAGGCGCGGGCGGCCGCCGAAACCGGGGCCGCAGCCGCCGCCCGCTGCCCGGCCGCGGCCGTGGCCGTGGCGCCGCCGGCGAGCCCGATCAGCGCCAGGGTACCGAGCACGGTGGAAACGCGCATCGAGATCACGGAGCCATCCTGTAGCCGGCCGGCGCGGGAGCGCCAGCTCGACGGTTTCGCGAAGGGGAATCGGCGAAGACCCGTTAGTATATGTCGCGCATGACGAGCCGCGAAGCGACCAACCGGACCGCCCTGGCGGTGGCGACGGTCATTTTCTTCATGTGGGGCTTCCTCACCAGCCTCAACGACGTGCTCGTGCCGCACCTGAAGGCGGTCTTCTCGCTGAACTACGCCCACGTGATGCTCGTGCAGTTCACCTTCTTCGGCGCGTACTTCGTGATGTCGCTGCCGTCGGGCAAGGTCGTCTCGCGGTGGGGCTACAAGCAGAGCATGGTGATCGGCCTGGTGGTCGCGGGCGCCGGCGCGCTGCTCTTCTATCCGGCCGCCGCGCTGCCGTCGTTCGGCCTCTTCCTGACGGCGTTCTTCACGCTGGCCACCGGCATCACGCTGCTGCAGGTGGCCGCCAACCCGTACGTGGCGCTGCTCGGTCCCGTCCGCACGGCCTCGAGCCGGCTGAACCTGGCGCAGGCCCTCAACTCGCTCGGGACGACGCTCGCCCCGAAGGTCGGGGGGATGATCATCCTCTCGGTGGCCGTCCTGGGAGCCGCCGCACTGGCGCAACTCCCGCCAGCCGCCCAGGCCGCCTATCGCGCGCGGCAGGCCGCGCTGGTCCAGGGGCCGTACGTCGGCCTCGCCATCGTCCTGTTCGTGCTCGCGGCCGGCGTCTACCTGTTCCACCTGCCGGCGCTCGCCGAACGGACGCCGGATCGGGCGGCGGACGATCCCTCGTTCGCGGGCGCGCTGCGCCACCGCCATCTGCGGCTGGGGGTCGTCGGCATCTTCGTCTACGTCGGCGCCGAGGTCTCCATCGGCAGCTTCCTCATCAGCTACATCTCGCTGCCGGGCATCGGCCACATGCCGGAGAGCCGCGCGGCCACGTTCGTCTCGCTGTACTGGGGTGGCGCCATGCTCGGCCGCTTCGTCGGCGCCGCGGCGCTGCAGCGGTTCGACCCGCGGCGGCTGCTCGGCGGCGTCGCCGCCGTCGCGGCGCTGCTCGTGCTGACGACCATGACGACGGCCGGGTTCGTGGCGGTCTGGAGCATCGTCGCGATCGGCCTGTTCAACTCGGTCATGTTCCCCAACATCTTCACGCTCGGCATCGAGCGGATGGGGGCCCTGACGGGCAAGGCCTCGAGCCTCCTCATCATGGCCATCGTCGGCGGCGCCGTGGTGCCGCTGCTGCAGGGAGTCCTCGCCGACCGGATCGGCGTGCAGCACGCCTTCGTGCTGCCGCTCCTGTGCTACCTCTACATCATCTATTACGGGTTCCGGGGGTCGAGGATAGAGGAGACGGCGATGGTGGAAGTGGGAGGGTGACGGCTCTCGTGCTTTCGTGGTTGAACTGACAACTCAGAACTCACAACTCAAGACTCAGAACTGACAAGTGCTGTCCACCTCCTTCCATGCCTGAAGTCGTCTGCTTCGGTGAGGCGCTGATCGACTTCCTGGCCGAGCCCGCGCCGGCGGAGGGCGGGCCGCGGCGCTTCCTCCAGTACGCCGGCGGCGCCCCCGCCAACGTGGCCGTCGCGGTCGCGCGGCTCGGCAGCCCGTCGGCCTTCGTCGGCATGCTCGGCGAGGACATGTTCGGCGACTTCCTGCTGGAGAGCTTCCGGGCCGCCGGCGTCCGCACCGATCGGATCGTTCGCACGGCCGAGGCGAACACCGCGCTCGCCTTCGTGTCGCTGGCCGCCGACGGCGAGCGCCGCTTCAGCTTCTACCGTCCGCCCGCGGCCGACCTGCTCTTCCGGCCGTCCGACTTCACGCAGGCCTGCTTTGCCGACGCCACCGTCTTCCACACCTGCTCGAACAGCCTCACGGAGCCGGCGATTGCGAAGACGACGATGGGCGGGCTCGCGCGGGCGCGCGAGGCGGGCGCCGTGATCAGCGTGGACGTCAACTTCCGCCCGTCGCTCTGGCCGAAGGACGCCGACCCGCGGCCGCGCCTGTGGGACCAGATCCGCGAAGCCGACCTGGTCAAGCTCGATCGATCGGAACTCGCGTTCCTCGGCGAAACGCTGGGCGGCGATCTCGCCGCGTTCGACGCCATCCGGGATGGACGCGCCCGCCTCATTGCGGTCACCGACGGCGCGGAGCCCGTCCGCTACTGGACGCGCAAGCGGCAGGGCAGAATCGGCACTTTCCATGTCGAGCCGATCAACACCACGGCGGCCGGCGACGCCTTCACGGGCGGCCTGCTGCACTACCTGATGAGCGAGGGGATCGGCGCGGCAGGGTTCGAGGCGTTCACCGACGACCCCGCCGCCGTCTGGGACGCCGTCCTCTTCGCGTCGGCCTGCGGCGCCCTGGCCACGACGCGGCACGGCGCCTTCACGGCGATGCCCACGCAGGGCGAGGTCCTGCGCCTGCTCGGGAGCAGCCGATCATGAGCGAGACCCCGGACTTCCGGTCGCCGGACTTCCTCCGCGGCCACGTCGCGCAGACGATGACCTTCTATCATCCGCGCGCGATCGATCCCGCCGGCGGCTTCTTCCAGTACTTCAAGGACGACGGCGCCATCTACGATCGGAGTCATCGTCATCTGGTCAGCAGCACGCGGTTCGTCTTCAACTATGCGATGGCGTACCGCGAGTTCGCGACGCCCGCGTACCTCGACGCGGTCCGTCACGGCCTCCGCTACCTCCGCGAGGTGCATCGACGCGCGGAGGACGGCAGCTATGCCTGGACGATCCGCGACGGCCGACCGGAAGACCGGACCAACCACTGCTACGGCGCGGCGTTCGTGCTGCTCGCCTACGCCTCGGCGCTGCAGGCCGGCATCGTCGAGGCCCGCGAGTGGCTCGACGACACGTGGCGCCTGCTCGAAGCGCGGTTCTGGGAACCGGCGCACGGGCTGTATCGCGACGAGGCGACGCCCGACTGGGTCTTCTCGACCTACCGGGGCCAGAACGCGAACATGCACATGTGCGAGGCGATGCTCGCTGCCTGGAGCGCGAGCGGCGATCGCCGGTACCTGGACCGCGCGGCCCTGCTCGCCGACCACATCACGCGCCGGCAGGCAGCGAAGGCCGGCGGGCTCGTGTGGGAGCACTACGACACGGACTGGAACGTCGACTGGGACTACAACCGCGACGACCCGCGCCACCTGTTCCGCCCGTGGGGCTTCCAGCCGGGCCATCAGACCGAGTGGGCCAAGCTGCTGCTGATCCTCGAACGGCATCAGCCGGCGCCGTGGCTGCTGCCGGCGGCGCGTCACCTGTTCGACACGGCGGTCGCCCGCACGTGGGACGCGGAGCACGGCGGCTTGCAGTACGGCTTCGCGCCGGACGGATCGATCTGCGACAGCGACAAGTACTTCTGGGTGCAGGCCGAAACGCTGGCCGCGGCCGCGCTGCTGGCCGTCCGCACCGGCGAGGCGGGCTACTGGGACTGGTACGACCGGATCTGGTCGTACGCCTGGGAGCACTTCGTCGATCACCGGTACGGGGCGTGGTACCGCATCCTCGATCGCACGAACCGGAAGTACAGCGACGAGAAGAGCCCCGCCGGCAAGACCGACTATCACACCATGGGCGCCTGCTACGAGGTGCTGGGGATCCTGCGATGACGACACGCGTGCGCGCTGCTCTCGCCGTGGCCGCGGCATCCGCGGCCCTGCTGACGATCGCCGTGCCGTCCGGCCTGTCGGCGTCTCAGGCCGCTCCCGGAACAACGGCGCCACCCGCGGCGGAGGCAGCCGGGCCCGTTGACGCGCCGCAGATGGCCGCGCGCGTGAAGGCCGAGTTCCTGCACGCGTGGCACGGATACGAACGCGATGCCTGGGGCCACGACGAACTGCGCCCGCTGAGCCGGACGCCCTACGACTGGTACGGCCACTCGCTCGACATGACGCCGGTCGATGCGCTGGACACGATGGAGATCATGGGACTGCACGACGAGGCCGACAGGACCCGGCGGCTGATCGACACCTCGCTCTCGTTCGACCAGGATGTCTCCGTCAAGACCTTCGAGATCACCATCCGCATGCTCGGCGGGCTGCTCTCGAGCTACGAGCTCACGCACGATCCGCGGCTGCTGGCGCTGGCCGAGGACCTGGGCACCCGGCTGCTGCCGGCCTTCGACTCGCCCACCGGCCTGCCGTGGGAGTTCGTGAACCTGCACACCGGGAAGGTGAGCGGCCCGAACACGAATCCGGCCGAGACCGGCACGCTGATCCTCGAGTTCGGCACGCTGAGCCGGCTGACCGGCAAGCCGATCTTCATGGAGAAGGCGAAGCGGGCGCTGGTGGAGACCTGGCGGCGCCGCTCCGCCATCGGCCTGGTCGGTGACGGCATCGACGTGGAGACCGGCAAGTGGACCGGCACCGATTCGCACGTCAGCGGCGGCATCGACTCGTACTACGAGTACCTGGTGAAGTGCGGGCTGCTCTTCGGCGATCGCGACTGCACGGACATGTGGGAGACGAGCTTTGCGGCGATCCAGAAGTACCTCGCCGATGACGAAGGCGGCCACCTCTGGTACGGCCATGCCGACATGAACACCGGGAAGCGGACCGCCACCAGGTGGTCGGCGCTGGCCGCGTACTTCCCTGCCGTCCTGGCGCTCGCCGGGCACGTCGATCTGGCCGCGCGGCTCCAGGACTCGTCGTTCCTGATGTGGAACCTGTACGGCATCGAGCCGGAGGTGCTCGACTACAAGACGATGACGGTGAAGGCTCCCGGCTATCACCTGCGGCCGGAGATCGTCGAATCGACCTACTACCTCTATCACTTCACGCACGACCCGAAGTACCTGGCCATGGGCCGGACCATGTTCGACGACTTCGTGCAGTACTGCCGGACCGGCGACGGCTACGCCTCGCTGAAGAGCGTGATCACGAAGCAGCAGGCCGACGAAATGCCGACCTTCCTCTTCGCCGAGACGTTCAAGTACTACTACCTGCTGTTCGCGCCGCCGTCGGCGCTCGACTTCGACCGGGTCGTCTTCAACACCGAGGCACACCCGCTGGAGCGGCAGCCGGCGGCCGCCGCAGACGGGCATCCCTGACCCATTCCGCAGGGAACCGGCGAACGGCGGGCCAGGTGGCGCCCGCGCGGCGACTCGCGGTAAGATGTCGCCGACTTGCGCCTGCAACACTCCTTCGCAACAACTCTGATCCTCTGCGCGACGCTCGCCCTGTCGGCCGGGCGGATCGCGTCAGCGGCACCGCCCGCTGATCCCGCCTCCCCCGCCGGAACGCCGCCGGGAGCCGCCACGCCCGCTCCCGCACCGCCGGCGCCCGTCCGCGTCGATGCCCGCGCGCAGTATCCGGCGTTCCTGCGCAACTCGTACTTCGACTTCAACGTCGGCACGATCCGGTATCTCTTCTCGGCGCAGCAGCTGGAACCGGGCTTTCAGGCCCAGTCCACGGAGATTCCGCATCTGGCGGCGCGCGTCGATCTGTTCGGCCATCAGTTCCTGCCGCATCTGGCGGCGCAGGTCGTCTACCTGCGCCCGGCCCGCTACGTCACCTACACCAACGTCAATGGCGACGGCGGCCGGCATCAGGTGTCGGAGGCGATCGGCGCCGTGACGCTGGTTTCGTCGTGGTCGCTGACGCGTCGCGTCTCCGTCTACGGCGAGGGGGGCTACGGCATCACGAGCCGGGGAGGGATCCGGATCAACGGCCAGACGGTGGTAAAGGACGCCCGCTTCGGCGCGGCCCTGCTGGGGGCCGGCTTCGCGTATCACCTGACGCCGAACGTGGACCTGCTGCTGAGCGCCACCTATTCACCGGGACGCCGCGGGCTCGACCAGCCGTCGACGCGCCTCTTCACGACCGGCTTCCGGTACCACATGCTGCCGCTGTCGGCCGCCAAGGTCGAGGCCAGTCGCGAGGCGGCCTTCTTCTTCCCGGCCAACGTCGTCCGCCTCGGCCTCTCGAGCGGTGCGCCCGGCTACGGCGCCAACAGCTTCTTCTCGTCCGTCGTGCCGATCTTCTGGAACGGCCGCGTGCGGGCCGATCGCGGCGTCACGGTGGACTACCAGCACAACGTCTTCCACACCAGGAAGCGGTTCGCGTTCGACCTCGGCGCGAGCGTGTCCTCCTGGACGAGCACCGGCGGCGAGACCTTCCGGACGCTGTCGGTCTACCCGCTGCTCCGGTTCATGCTGGTCCGCACGCGGCCGGCCGACGTCTACGCGACGTATTCCCTCGCCGGCCCGACCTACCTCAACCGATCCCTGGTCGACGGCCACGCGCTCGGCGCCCGGTTCGAGTTCCAGGACGCGATGGCGGTTGGCGCCTTCCTCGGCGCCCGGCGCCGCCTGAACGTCGAGATCGGGATCAAGCACTACTCCAACGGCAACATCTTTCCGCAGAATGCCGCCATCGCCATTCCGGTGACGCTGACCGTGGGCCTCGCGTTCTGACGCGGGGCGGTCAGGCGTCGGGCTGATCGGCGCGGCCGGTGTTGCTCCGCAGCTCGACGAGCTGCTGCTGCAGGTCCCGAATCAACTCGGTGCTCGTCTGCTGGAGCGCCGCCTGCTGTCCGTGAATGAGGCTGGCGGCGTGCCGCCGCTCGGCCGCCAGCGTCACGCGCGCGTGCAGCTCGTCCAGCCGGAACGGCTTCATCAACAGGTCCGAGGCGCCTGCGGCGACGACGTCGGCACTGGTGTACGCCTCCGAGTGACCCGTGATGGCAATCGCCTCGAGGCCGGGATGGACCGCGCGCGCCTGCCTGATGAGCGAGAGGCCATCGAACGGCGGGAC
>JAGWRA010000258.1 GCA_028876655.1 Acidobacteriota bacterium
CATCTTCAACCTGCCGGCGCTCATCATCGTGCTGGCCGTGACGGCGCTGCTCGTCGTCGGCATCCAGGAGTCGGCGAACGTCAACGCGGTGATCGTGGTCCTGAAGGTGGCGGTCGTGCTGGTGTTCATCGTGGCCGGCGCGGGCTTCGTGAAGACGGCGAACTGGCATCCGTTCATCCCGCCCAACCTCGGCGAATTCGGGAAGTTCGGCGCCACCGGCATCGTGCGCGGGGCGGGCGTCGTCTTCTTCGCCTACATCGGGTTCGATGCGGTCTCGACGGCGGCGCAGGAGGCGAAGAACCCGAAGCGGGACATGCCGATCGGCATCCTCGGCTCGCTGGTCATCTGCACGCTGCTCTACATCCTGGTCTCGGCGGTGCTGACGGGCGTCGTCCCCTATACCCAGCTGAACGTGCCAGACCCGATCGCGGTCGGCGTCGACGCGATGCACCTGCCGTGGCTGTCGCCGCTGGTGAAGCTGGCCGCCATCGCCGGGCTGAGTTCGGTCATCCTGGTCATGCTGCTGGCACAGCCGCGGATCTTCTACACCATGGCGAACGACGGCCTGCTGCCGGCCTGGGCGGCGAAGATCCATCCGCGCTTCCGGACGCCGTATATCACGACGATCATCACGGGCGTGCTGGTGGCCATCACCTCGGCGGTGCTGCCGATTGCCATCCTGGGCGAGCTGGTCAGCATCGGCACGCTGCTCGCGTTCGTGATCGTGTGCGCCGGCATCATCGTGCTGCGGCGCACGCGGCCGGATGTGCCGCGGGCGTTCAAGGTGCCGTTCTCGCCGGTCGTGCCGGCGCTCGGCGTGCTGAGCTGCGGCTACCTGATGTACGGGCTGCCGTTCGACACCTGGATGCGGCTGGTCATCTGGATGGCGATCGGCCTGGTGATCTACTTCAGCTACAGCCGTCACCACAGCGTGGTGCAGCGGGCGGCGACCGGCGAGGCCGCGGGAGGCGCCGCGCGCGGCTGACGTGGCCGACGGGCGCAGGCTGCACGACGTGACGGCCAAGGTCCGGGGGCCCTGGTTGGCCCTCGGGCTGCTGGCCGTCGTGCTGGCCGGCGGGACGACCGGCTACGTGGTCATCGAGCGGTGGAGCGCGTGGGACGCGTTCTACATGACGGTGACGACCGTCTCGACGGTCGGCTACCGCGAGGTGCATCCGCTGTCGTTTGCCGGGCAGGTCTTCACGACCGGCCTCATCCTGGCGGGTGTCGGCACGCTGTTCTACAACCTGACCCTGCTGGTCACCCTGATCGTCGAAGGTGGCCTGCCGCGCCACCTCCAGTACCGCCGGTACGCGCGCATGCTCGACCAGCTCAAGAACCATTTCATCGTCTGCGGGTACGGCCGGATCGGCAGCATCGTGGCCCGCGAGTTCCAGCGCCAGAAGGTGCCGTTCGTGGTGGTGGACCGGGATCCGGGCCGCTACCAGCAGGCCATCGAGGACGGCGTGCTGGCAGTCGACGCCGACGCCACGCGGGAAGACGTGCTGACGCGCGTCGGCATCCACCGGGCACGGGGGTTGATTGCCGCCGTCGGGACCGACGCCGAGAACGTGTACACGATCCTGAGCGCGCGCGTGCTGCGGCCCGACCTGTTCATCATCGGCCGCGCCGAGTCCGAGGAGGCGACGCGCAAGGTGCTGCGGTCGGGCGCCAACCGGGTGATCTCGCCCTACCAGATCGGCGGCCAGCAGATGGCGCAGACGGCGCTGCGGCCGGCGGTGGTGGACTTCGTGGCGCTGGCCACCAGCTCGGAGAACCTCGAACTGGCGATGGAACAGGTGCTCGTGGCCGCGCATTCCGGCCTGGCCGGGAAGAGCATCGTGGACGCCGGCCTGCGGCAGCGGTTCGGCGTGGTCGTCGTCGGCATCCAGCGGCCGGACGGGAAGATGGAGTTCAATCCGGCGCCGTCCGAGGTCATCCAGGCCGGCGACAAGCTGGTCGTGCTCGGCCGCGGTGACAGCCTGCGCCAGCTGGAGTCGGAAGCGGGAAAGCAGTGAGGCCGCGGATCCAGGCGGCACCGCCTGGGGGGGACGCCCCACGTGCCGATCCAAGCAGCAACGGCTGGTTCATGAAGATCCGGAGCGTCAGCGACGGCAACGCGTGGGGGTGGGGCCCCATGCGAGACTGAATGATGTCCGCACGTATCCTCAACGGCACCCTCCTCGCCCAGCAGATCCGTGGTGAACTGGCCGCGGCGGTGATGGATTTCCACCAGCGGCACGGCCGGCCGCCCGGGCTGGGCATCGTTCTGGCGGGGGAGGACCCGGCGTCGGAGATCTACGTGCGGGGCAAGCTGAAGGCAGCGGCGGAGGCGGGCATGCGCGCCGATCTGGAGCGGCTGCCGGCGTCGGCCTCGCTGCGCGAGGTGCTGGCGGTGGTCGACCGCCTCAACCGGAGCCCGCTGCACGACGGCATCCTGGTGCAGTCGCCGCTACCGGCCGGCATGGGGGCGACCGCCGAGCAGCAGGTCTTCGACGCCATCGACCCGGCGAAGGACGTGGACGGCTTCCATCCGGTGAACGTCGGCCGGCTCGTGCAGAACCGGGCGACGCTGGCCCCGTGCACGCCGTCCGGGGTGATCGAACTGCTCGACCGATCGGGGATCGAGATCGCCGGCGCGCGCGCCGTGGTCATCGGCCGGAGCGAAATCGTGGGGAAGCCGATGGCGCTGCTGCTGCTGAACCGCCACGCCACGGTCACCGTCTGCCACTCGCGCACGAAAGAGCTGGCCGACGTGGCGGCGACGGCCGACATCCTCGTGGCGGCCGTGGGGCGGCCGGCGATGGTGCGGCTGGGCTTCGTGAAGCCGGGGGCGACGGTCATCGACGTCGGCGTGAACCGCCTCACCGACGCGGCGGACGTCGCACGGATCTTCCCGCCGGGCGCGCCGCAGCACGCGACGTTCGCGCGGCGCGGCTCGGTCCTCGTCGGCGACGTGCATCCCGAGGTGGCCGACGTCGCCGGCGCGCTGACGCCGGTCCCGGGCGGCGTCGGGCCGCTCACCATCGCCATGCTGATGCGGAACACCCTGCACGCGGCGCAGGCGCGGATGGCGCGTGCGCAGGGACCGGCAGCGTAACGGCCCGCACGGCGGGCCCGCGAACGGAACGGAGCGAGCCGCATGAGGCGAGCGAGTGAAGTGAGCCGGGGTATGGGGCGGAGCCCCATCTGAAGATGCTTCGTGTCGCTCTGACGGGCGGCATCGGGACCGGCAAGACGCACGTGCTCGGCCGGCTCGCCGAAGCGGGCGTGCCGGTCGTCGATGCCGATCGGATCGTCCACGCCCTGATGGAACCCGGCGGAGCCGTGACGCAGGCGGTCGCGGCCCGTTTCGGGACGGGCATGCTCGACGCGGACGGGCGGGTCGACCGCAAGCGGCTCGGGGCGCTCGTCTTCGCGGACGAGGGCGCCCGGCGCGATCTGGAGACGATCGTCCATCCCGCCGTCTACGACGCCATCGCCCGCTGGCTCTCCGAGATGGCGCAGGCCGGGCACCCGCTGGCGATCGCGGACATTCCGCTCCTCTACGAGACCGGCCGGGCCGCGGCGTTCGATCGCGTGATCGTCGCCGCCTGTCCGCCGGAGGTCCAGGTCGTGCGGGTGATGCAGCGGGACGGGATCGGCGAAGCGGCCGCGCGCCAGCGGCTGGCGGCGCAGCTCCCGATCGACGAGAAGACGGCGCGGGCCGACTTCGTCATCCGGACCGACGGCACGTTCGCGGAGACGGATCGGCAGGTGGAAGAGACGCTCGCACAGCTGCGCGCCCTGGCGGGATCCTAGTCCGTCATGCGTACAGCACCGGGCGCATGACGTCGGCGCGCACGGCGCGCCCGCGAGCGGAACGGAGCGAGCCGCGCGAGGCGAGCGAGTGCAGCGAGCCGGGGTGTGGGGCGGAGCCCCACCTGGAAGCTACACGTCGGCCTGATGGCCGTCCTGCGCCGGGGCGATCCGCTCCTCGACGAAGGTGTTCCACTCGTGGCAGTGCGGGCACTGCCAGAGCAACTCCGTGCTGCGGTACCGGCAGCGGATGCAGACGTGCGGGTCGAGATAGAAGACGGCGTGGCGCGTGAGCTCCACGTAGCGATCCACCAGACCGCGCTCCAGATCGAGCGCGGCGAGCGACTGCCAGATCGCCTGGTGGATCGTGAGGGCGTGCGGGTTCTGGACCAGCGCGTCGAACAGCAGGTGCAGCCCCTCGTCCACGCGGCCATGGGCCGCCAGGTGGCGTGAGAGCGCCAGCCGCGCGCGCCAGTCCTGCGGATTGGTGGCGATCAGCCGGCGGCACAGCGCGGGAAAGCGATCAGGGGCCCCCATCTGCGGATAGGCCCCCGCCAGCCGGTCGAACGTCAGATACGCCCGTTCCGGGGCGACCGCAATCACCCGCTCCCAGATGCCGACGGCGTCGGCCGTGGCCCCCTCGTGCAGCCGGACGTCGCCCAGGTTGAGGTACGCGGGGACGACCTGCGGGTCGAGGTCGATCGCCCGCTCGAAGCGCTGGGCGGCCTCGGGATAGGCGCCCCGCTTCATCGCCTGCAGCCCGAGCTCGTTCTCGAGGAAGGCGAGGATCGCCTGCGTCCGGGGCTGCTCGTCGGCCTGCGTCAGCTTGGCGAGCTGCTCGCGCGTCCGGTGCGCCTCCTGCCACTGGTGCTGTTCCTCGTAGAGCTTCTCGAGGTTCACCAGTGCGTACTGGTTGCCGGCGTCCAGCCGGAGCACCTCGTTGAAGGCCTCGAGCGCCCGGTCGACGAACCCGCCCCGCTTGAAGTCGAGCCCGAGACAGAGCAGGACGTAGGCGTGCTCCAGCCGCGTCAGCTTCGGCCGGCGCAGCAGCCCCTGGTGCACGTTCACCGCGCGGCCGACCTGTCCCTTCTCGCGGTACAGGTTGCCGAGGATCATGTGGATCTCGAGCGCGTCGGCATCGAGCTGGGCCGCCTTGCTGAGTTCCTCGATCGCGAGATCGATCTGATTGCTGACGAGGAAGTTCAGGCCGAGGATGTAGTGCGGAGACTCGCGCGCCCGCCGCCGGTCGATCCAGTGGCCGTCCTGCAGCTTGTACCGCTCCCAGGCCTTGCCGATGGCGAGGCCGGCGAGCAGGGCGATGAGGCCGGCGAGCAGCGGGGCGTACGCGTTCATCGGGCCGGGTGCTCCGCGAGGTAGGTGTGCAGCACGCCGTCCCAGAGCCCCTGCGCCTGCAGGACGGCCTCGATGAACTGGCGGGCCGCCCCCGCGCCCCCCGGTGCCTCGCTGACCCAGTCGACGCGGGCCCGGACGTCGGGCGCGGCGTTGGCCGGCGCCGCCGACAGGCCGACCCGCCCGAGCACCGGGAGGTCCAGGAGGTCGTCGGCCATGTACGCCACCTCGGCCGCGTCGAGCCCTTCTTCGGCCAGAATCTGCCCGAACGCCTCGAGCTTGTCGGACACCCCCTGATAGATGATGGGCATGCCGAGCTGGCGCGCCCGGTGCACGGTGGCCTGGGACGCGCGCCCCGACAGCACGCCGGTCCGCAGGCCCGCCCTCTGGGCCCAGACGATGCCGGTGCCGTCGCGGATGTTGAAGCGCTTGGCCTCGGTCCCGTCCGGCGACAGCAGGATCGTTCCGTCGGTGAGCACACCATCGACGTCGAAGAGCAGGAGACGGATGCGCCGGGCCCGGGTCTGAAAGTCCACGATTCGGTCCGTGTCGGTCGGGTTGTGCGTCAGAACAGTTCGGTGTGCCAGAGGTCGTGCAGGTGGACGACCCCCTCGGCCACGCCGGCCGCGTCGACCACGACGACCGAGGTGATCTTCCGCTGCTCCATCAGGTTCAGCGTCTCGGCCGCCAGCGTGTCGCCGGCGATCGTCACGGGACGCCGCGTCATCACGTCACCGGCCGCCAGGTCCAGGATGCTGGGCCGCCCGCTGGCCATGTGGCGCCGCAGGTCGCCGTCGGTGATGATCCCTTCCAGCCGGCCTCCCTCGTCGACGACGCACGTCATGCCGAGCCCCTTGCTCGACATCTCGTAGATGACGTCCTTCATCGGCGTCCCGACCTGCACGACCGGCAGCTGCCGGCCGCTGTGCATCAGGTTCCGGGCCCGCATCAGCCGCTTGCCCAGCTTGCCGCCCGGGTGCAGGTTGGCGAAGTCCTCCTCGCGGAAGCCCTTGGCCACCAGCAGCGTCATCGCCAGCGCATCGCCGAGCGCCAGGGCCGCCGTGGTGCTGGCGGTCGGCACGAGGTTCAGCGGGCAGGCCTCTTCGCTGACCCGGCAGTCGAGCGCGACGTCGGCGGCCTGGCCGAGGGTTGACGACAGGTTGCCGGTCATCGCGATCAACCGGGCGCCGAGCCGGCGGATGGTCTCCAGCAGGCGGAGGAGCTCGTCGGTCTCGCCGCTGTAGGACAGCGCGATGACGACATCGTCGCGCTGGATGACGCCCAGGTCGCCGTGAATCGCCTCGGCCGGGTGCAGGAAGAACGCGGGCGTGCCGGTGCTGGCGAGCGTGGCGGCAATCTTCCGGCAGATGATGCCGGACTTGCCCATGCCGGTGAGGATGACGCGGCCGCGGCAGGCGAGCAGCAGGTGGACCGCCTCTTCGAACCGGCCGTCGATCCGGTCGACGAGCGCCAGGATGGCGGCCGCCTCCGTCTGCAGCACCTTGCGGGCGAGCGACTGGTCCGGCATCGCGCGTGGCATCCCGTCAGGCGCCCGCCGAGGGAGTGGCGGGCGCGGCCTTGGCGGCCTCGGCCTCCCGGGTGACGGCGTCCAGGCGCGTCAGCCGGGCGAGGAGGGGTTCGAGGCGATCGAGGCGGAGGGCGTTGGCTCCGTCGCTCCGGGCCCGGGACGGGTCCTCGTGCACCTCGAGGAAGACGCCATCGACGCCGGCTGCGACGCCGGCCGAGGCCAGTGGCTCGATGTACTCGGACAGGCCCGACGACATGCCGTCGCCGCCGCCCGGCAGCTGCAGGCTGTGCGTGACGTCGAAGATCACCGGGGCGCCCAGGGCCCGCAGCATCGGGAAGGCGCGCATGTCGACGACGAGGTTGTTGTAGCCGAAGCTGAAGCCGCGCTCGGTGACGATCACGCGATCGTTCCCCGACGCCCGCACCTTGTCGATGGCGTGGCGCATGTCGCCGGGCGCGAGGAACTGGCCTTTCTTCAGGTTCACCACGCGGCCGGTCCGCGCGGCCGCGACGATGAGGTCGGTCTGGCGCGACAGGAACGCCGGAATCTGCAGCACGTCGGCGACCGCGGCCACCGGCGCCGCCTGGGCCGGCTCGTGAATATCGGTGAGGACCGGCACGCCGAGCCGCTCCTTCACGCGGGTGAGGATGCGCAGTCCCTCGTCGAGGCCCGGACCGCGGTACGACCGGATGGACGTGCGGTTCGCCTTGTCGTAGGAGGCCTTGAAGATGAAGGGCACGCGGAAGCGGGCCGCCGTGGTCGCGATGGCCTCGCCGAGGCTCAGCGCGTGCGCCTCGCTTTCGATGACGCACGGACCGGCGATCAGGACGAGCGGCGCACCGCCGCCGATCCGGAAATCCCCAATAGTGACAGCACGCACGCAGACATTATAGGGCGAGCGGGACGCGGGAGCGAGCCGCATCGGCCCGGAGCCGGAGCGGCGCAGGTGCCTGCCGGACGGGCGTCGGGCCCGTCAGGCGACCGATTCGGCCTGGCGGGGCTCGCTGGCGCCGCCGGCGGCCGGGTTGGCCAGCTTGTGGCGATAGGACGCCTCCACGAAGCTGGCGAACAGCGGGTGCGGCGCGAGCGGTTTCGACTTGAACTCGGGATGGAACTGCACGGCGACGTACCAGGGATGCGCCGGCAGCTCGGCTATCTCCACGAACTTGCCGTCGGGCGAGCGGCCGGAGATCCGCATCCCCTTCTCGAGCAGGGCCGGTTCGTAGAGGCAGTTGAACTCGTACCGGTGGCGGTGCCGCTCGTGGATGAGCG
>JAGWRA010000259.1 GCA_028876655.1 Acidobacteriota bacterium
ACGCCGAGCGCCAGATGGCCGCGGCGAACTGGCGGACGTCGATGGCGGGGCTGCTCGAGCGCCGCACCGGTCCGCGGAAGATCGCGCTCGAGGACACGCTGGCGCCGGCGACGGTCTGGAATCCGGTCCTGCCCGGTCAGACCGCCGGTCCCTCGCGCGATCGGTTCGTCCCGAGCCGGGTCGATCCGGGCCCGCTGCCGTCCAGCGACGCCGACATCGCCTTCGCGCCGGTCGCGCGGCTGTCGCAGTGGATCCGGACGCGCAAGCTCACCTCGGAGCGGCTGACGCAGATCTACCTGGATCGCATCCATCGTTACGATTCGAAGATCCACTGCATCATCACGCTCACGGCCGACCTCGCCCTGAAGCAGGCGAAGCAGGCCGACCGGGAGATCGCGGCTGGCCACTATCGTGGACCGCTGCACGGCATCCCGTGGGGCGGCAAGGACCTGCTCGACACCGCCGGCATCCCGACGACGTACGGCTGCGAGGTGTTCCGCCATCGCGTGCCGACCGACGATGCGGCGGTCGTGAAGCGGCTGACCGACGCGGGCGCCGTGCTGATCGCGAAGCTGAGCATGGGCGCCCTCGCCCTCAACGACATCTGGTTCGGCGGCCAGACGATGAACCCGTGGCTGCTGGAGGAAGGGGCGTCGGGATCGAGCGCCGGACCGGGGGCGGCGACCGCGGCAGGCCTGGTCGGCTTCTCGGTCGGCAGCGAAACCGGTGGCAGCATCATCAGTCCGAGCATGCGGTGCGGCGTCGAGGGGCTGCGGCCCACCTACGGTCGCGTGCCGCGCAGCGGCGCGATGACGCTCTGCTGGACGCTCGACAAGCTCGGGCCGATGACCCGGTCGGTCGAGGACGCGATGGTCGTGCTGCACGCGATCACCGGCCCGGACGCGGGCGACGTCGCAAGCGTGCCGAGCCATCTCGACTACGACGCGAGCGAGCCGGTGAAGGGGCTGAAGGTCGGCTACTTCGAGCGGTGGATGCACGAAGCGCCGGCGACGGAGGTCGATCGCGCCACGCTCGACACGCTCGGGAAGCTGGGTCTGGTGCCGGTTCCCGTCACGCTGCCCGACTGGCCGTACGACGCGCTGAACCTGGGGCTGTTCGCCGAAGCGGCGGCGGCGTTCGAGGAGATCACGCTCGACGGGCAGATCCGCACCATGAAGGCACAGGTGCCGGACGCCTGGCCGAACATGTTCCGCGAGTCGCGCTTCCTCTCGGCCGTCGACTTCGTGCAGGCCGATCGCCTGCGGCGGAAGGTGGCGCTGGAGATGGCGCGGCTGATGGCCGGCGTGGACCTGCTGATCGTGCCGTCGCTGCGCGACGAGATGCTGGTCATCGGCAACAACACCGGGCACCCGTCGCTGACGCTGCGCACCGGCTTCGTGCACGTGTCGGAGGCGCGCAGCGACTGGGCGCCCGACCCGGCGCACCCGCTGCCGCACTTCGACCCCCCGCGGCGCGTGCCGCACGGCGTGACGCTCATCGGCCGGCTGTTCGACGAGGGGACGATCGTGCGCGTCGGCCTCGCCCTCGAACGGGCCATGCAGGTGGTGAACGAGCGACCGCCGGAGTTCAACGCGTAAGCCGGACGCGGCGGCCGGCCTGCCGCCGCTCGACCGTTTCCAGGGTTGCCGCCCTCAGCCGGGTTCAGCCTCGGCTCGCCGCGAAGACGAGGTGTTCGAAGCCGGCAAACGTCGTGGTCTTCTCGACCGTCATGCCCAGCTTGCGCGCGACCCCCTGCGAGGGCTCGTTCACGGGCCGGATGAGCGAGATGACCCTCGCGTCCCCGCGCGTGTGGAACGCGTAGTCGCGGATGGCGAGCGCCGCTTCGGTGGCCAGTCCGCGCCGCCAGTGCGACCGATGGACCATGTAGCCGATCTCCCGCTCGTCGGCGCCATCGATGACCTGCCGGACGAGGCCGGCCTGCCCGACCGGCTCGCCGGTCGCGCGCTCGACGAGCAGCCACAATCCGTGGCCGTCCTGCCGGTACCGGCCGATCTGCCGGTCGATCCACTGCGCGGCTTCGGCGCGCGACAGCACCTTCGGGTAGAAGCGCATCACCTCGGCATCGCCGAGCATGCCGGCGACGATGTCGAGGTCGTCCTGCGTCATCTCGCGGAGGCGCAGCCGCGGAGTCGTGATCTGGAAGGGCACGGCGCCCGCCTCCCGGCTTCAGTCGAACGCGATGACGTCGCCCAGAGCGAGGTGGAAGTCCGGCAGGACCCCCGACCGGATCGGATCGACGCGGCGGTGGAGGCGGCGTGCCGACACTCCGGACTGGTCGAGATCGAGCACGCTGATGGCACGCTCGTTCTGGTGGATCAGCCAGTACTCCCGCACGCCGTACCGGGCGAACGCGTCGATTCGATCTTCGATGCGCCCCACCCGCGGCTCGGGCGACAGCACCTCGATGACGAGATCGGGCGCACCCCGCACCCGGTCGCGGACGATCCACGCCCGCTCGTTCGAGATGCACAGCAGGTCGGGCTGGAGGACCAGCGCGCGGTCGGCGTCGAGGATGACGTCGAGGGGCGCGAGCCACATCTGCCCGAGGTGCTCGCGGCGGACGTGGTGGTCGAGCGCGCGAAACCACTGCGCGACGATCATCTGGTGCTGCGGCAGCGGTGCGTCTGCCACGTGCCACACGCCGTAGAGGAGCTCCTGCGGGACCACCGTCTCCGGCGTTCGCAGGTACTCATCGGTCGTCATGAGCCTCGGTGCGGGAGTCATCGTGCGCTTCCCCCTCATGTCGACGACGATGCCATCGTCATGACCGGGAACGCAAGGGGTTCTTCGAGGAATTTCGACTGACGACGGTCCGATCAGTGATGTTGCCGGGGGCGCCGGCGCCGCCCGAGTGCGCGCACGTCCATCACGCGCGGCCCGACGAAGTGCCCGGTCGCGTCGAAGTCGAATGCGATCCGCACCGCCCCGACCGTCGCGCAGGCATGGCAGCCGTTGCGCAGCACGTACGGCAGGACGAATCGCTGGCCGCCGCGCGGCCGCCGCTCGGCCCGGACGAACGTCGTCCCGCTCCGATTGCCCGGCCAGAGCGTCATGTTCGGATACCGCCGCTTCAGCACCCGCCAGGTCGCCACCATCCCGAGCGACTTCATCGGCCACTGTGCCGGGTCGTCCACGTCGATGAGCGACGGCGTCCCGTTGACGAGGAGGCAGCCCTGGTTCTCGTTCGCGCGCAGGGGGAAGAAGACGTAGGCGACGTCGACGCGCCCGCGATCGCGGAAGTCGCGCAGGATCCCGAGCGTGCCATCCGGCCGAGCGTTCAGCCGCCGCGCGAACGCCACGGCGGGCGCCGGCGCACCATTGGCGGCCATCTGATCGGCGAAGCAGGCGCCGTAGTCGGCCGGATGCTGCTGGTCGCAGGCCTCGTGAGCGGCCTGGAGGAAACCCATGCCGGGCTGCCAGACGGCCGCGGGGGTGACCGGGTCGGTGAGGGGCGGCGCCGGTGCGGCCGCCACGGCCGACGCCAGCGCGGCCACACAGGCTGCAACGAAGAATGTATGGCGTGTCATGCTGTCATTATCGACCGGAGGGGCCCGCTTCGCCATGCAGCCCGGCCGGCAGTCCGCCGGAACCTCCGCGTGGTCCCCGCAGTCTCATAAGGTATGAAGGCACCAATCTCCGGTTCTCTCGCGCCGCTCGCATGCACGGCTCCGCCGTGGCGGTCCCGTCGCGCCGGTTCCGGGGGCTGGCTCGCCGCCGTCTGCGCCGGCGTGCTGGCCGCCGTCGCCGCGGCGGTCCTGGCGAGTGTGTCCGTGGCGGCCGCCGGTCCGGCCGTGCAGGCCGTGCCATCGGTCGATCTCGATCGATACGCCGGCCGGTGGTACGAAATCGCCCGCTATCCGAACCGATTCCAGCAGTCGTGCGCGGGCGACGTCGAGGTCGACTACGCGCGGCGGCCCGACGGCCGCCTCCGCGTCGTCAACCAGTGCCGGCGGGCTGACGGCAGCCTCGACCGTGCCGAGGGTGTCGCGAAGCTCGCCGACGCGGAAGGGCCGGCATCGAAGCTGAAGGTCCGGTTCGCGCCGGCGTTCCTCTCGTTCATTCCGGCCGTGTGGGGCAACTACTGGATCATCGGTCTCGATCCCGGCTACCGCTGGGCGGTCGTGGGCGAGCCCGGACGCGACTACCTGTGGATCCTGTCGCGCGCGAAGACGCTGGACGCGCACGACTACGACGAGGCGGTGGCGGCCGCCGTCCGCAACGGGTACGACCCGGCGAAGCTCGTTCCGACGCCGCAGCACTGACACCCGGCCGGCGGGCCCGGCATGCTAGCATCGTGCCTGCACGGAGGTCCGCATGCCGACGCTCACCATCCGCAACGTCCCGCCCCGGCTGGTCCGCACGCTGAAAGCGCTCGCGAAGCGCAACCACCGCTCGATGGAACAGGAGGTGCGCGAGCTCCTCGACGAGTCGGTCGGCGAGCGGCTGTCGGTGCTGCACCAGATCGAGTCGGGCTGGGGGGATCAGGCCCGGCGGCCGGAGCCGGGCGAGATCGACGGCTGGATCCAGACGGGGCAGTCGTGAGGGCCGTCGTCGACACCGGCGTCGTCGCCTACTACCTGCTCGGTTCGGAACCCTACCTCGACGATCTCGTCCGCTTCTGGCGCCTTCTGGACGATCCGGTGGCGCCGGCGATCTGGGAGGCCGAGCTGGCCAATGCGATGGCCATGGCCGTCGGCGCCGGCGTGCTGTCGGCCGACGAGGGACAGCGGCGGCTGTCGCTGGCGGCGCGGCTGGGCGTTCAGTCGATTCCCACCCGGCGGCTGTGGCGGGGCGCCGTGGTGCGCGGGTTCAAGTCGGGGTTCGCGGTCTACGACGCGCTGTTCGTCGAGCTCGCCCTCCGCGAGCGGCTGCCGCTGGTCACCTACGACGCCCGGCTGCTCACGGCGTTTCCCGATGTCGCCCGTACGCCTGACCGTCTGCTGGCCGGTACCGCGGCCGGCTGAGCCCCCGCGGTACGGCCGTGCTGCTTGGCGGAGGCGCGCCGCTCGTGGGATTCTGGGGACGGGCGGTTCGACAGACGGAGGAGATCATGGGTGGACCCGGACGGGCGGCCGTGCTGATCGTCGCGGCCGTGGTCATCGCGAGCGGTGCGGCCGCCGCGGCGGCGCGAAGCCGCGGCCAGGAAGCTCGGCTCAGTCCGCACGAATCGAACCACGCGACGATCGACGGCGCGCATATCACCATCACCTACGGCCGGCCCTTCATGCGCGGACGGAAGATCTTCGGTGGCCTGGTCCCGTTCGATCGCATCTGGATGCCCGGCGCCGACGAGGCGACGATCCTTCAGACCGATCGCGCGCTCGACTTCGGCCACCTCCACGTGCCGGCCGGCTCCTATTCGCTCTACACCCTGCCGGCCGCGCGCCAGTGGCAGCTCATCATCAACAGGCAGACGGGCCAGTGGCACACGGAGTACGACCAGTCGCAGGACCTGGGACGGATTCCGATGCGGATCGAGCCGCTGTCGCCGCCGGTCGAGCAGTTGTTGATTCAGGCGGTGCCGCACGACAGCGGAGGGGCGCTCGAACTGCGGTGGGAGCGGACGCTGGTCTACGCGCCGTTCTCGGTGGAGCCCGGCGCAGGGGGACGATGAGGCCCGGCGGCCGCACGTCGCGGCCGCCGCACACGCCGGCTCAGTGCAGGAGGCCGGCCACGGCCACGGCCGGATCCTCGAAGGTCATCGGCGGCAGACCCTCGTCGCTGCCGCGGACCTTCGACAGCACCAGCTCTTCGGCGATGCGGATGTCGTAGACGCGGGTCACCAGGCGACGGGCCTGGTCGACGTTGGCCCACTCCATCCGCCCTTCCAGCAGGTCCACCATCGCTTCGACGCGGGCCCGGATGTTGTTCACCGCAGTGCCGTCCGGATGCTCCTCGGCGATCCGCTCGAGGTCGTGGATGAAGTCATCCACCGATCGGGCCAGGGTGCGCTCGCTCATGTAATCGGACAGCTTGTTGGTGATCGTCTGGAAGTGCAGCATGACGTTTCCTTCCCCGTGCGCCGTCGCGACGGCCGCCTGCCGGATGCCTGACTACCGCGCGTCCACCGAACGACCCCCGCCCCAGACGGCCTTGGCCGCCTCCGACGGTCCCTTGGGACGCGGCTGGCGGACGACGATGCGGTCGGTGCGCCGGGGGAATGTGCCGATGAGGATGACGCCCATTGGATGATCTCTCCTTGCGTCCGCTCTTTCAGCGAGAACGGTGCCAGCAGAGGCGTTTTCTGTAAGTGCCTGTTGAGGAAGACTTAAGTGGGACGCGGGGCTCGGCCGTGTGCGGCCGAAGCGTGCGCCTGCGGCACACGGGCGCGCGCCTCCCGCCACGGCCGCGCACACCGGACCAGGGCCTGCGGGCCGCGCAGGGTTACACTGGCAGCAGGGGCGGTCGTGGCCGCTCCGCGGGTACGTGCGGGAAATCAGGAGTGCCAGCCGTGTTCCACCCGGGAAAGCGCCGGTTGCCTGCGTCGATACGCGGTTTCGCCCGGATGGCCATGCTGGTGGCGGCCTGCACCGCGGGAGCGCGCGTGGTCGCGACAGCCGTGCGACCGGCGTCGGAGGCGGCCGCCGCCGGCCGTGCGGTCACGGGCGGCACGACCACCTACGACACGCGGCCGGGAGATTCGATCTCGCTGGTGGGCGCCCGCTTCGGCGAGAGCCCGTTCCTCATCGCGCGCCGCAACGGCCTTCCCTGGAACCGACGCCTGCGCGTCGGCGACCGCCTCACCATCGACAACCGGCACATCGTCCCGGGCGGCGTGGACGAGGGGATCGTGGTCAACATTCCGCAGCGGATGCTCTTCCTGCTGCGCCAGGGCCGCGCCGAGGCCGCCTACCCGGTGGCCGTCGGCAAGCCGACGTGGGAGACGCCGACCGGGCAGTTCACGATTGGCGCCCGCGATCGCGATCCGACCTGGATCGTGCCGGAGGCGATTCAGGAGGAGATGCGGGAACGCGGCGAGCCGGTCCTCACGGAAGTGCCGCCCGGGCCCGACAATCCGCTCGGGGCGTACCGGCTGCGGCTGCGCGGCACCGATTACGCGATCCACGGCACCAACGCGCCGGCCAGCATCTTCAGCTATGGGACCCACGGCTGCATCCGGCTCGGGCCGCCGGACATCGCCGCCCTGTTCGACCGGGTGTCGATTGGCGAGCCGGTGTCCCTGATTTACGCGCCGGCACTGCTGGCCGTGGGGCCCGGTGGAGAAATCTACCTGGAAGTCCACCGGGACGTTTACAATAAGAGATTCGACCCTCGGGCCGTCATCGGCCGCGCTGCGGCCGCGCTGGGGGTCGGCGATCGGCTGGATGCCGATCGCGTGAAGGACGTGCTGGCTGCGCGCGACGGCATCGCGCGGCGCGTCGATCGACCGGAGAGCTCGCCGGGGCGCGAGTAAGGAGTACCAA
>JAGWRA010000260.1 GCA_028876655.1 Acidobacteriota bacterium
AGATTCCGCAACTCGACACGCCGATCCTCTTCGCGACGGGACTGTCGGCCGGGCTGGGCTCGAACGACATCGGCCTCGACCGCGGACAGAGCGGCGGCGGCCGGATCGTCGAATTCGAGCGGACCGGGCCCAAGGTGCTGATGGTCCAGCAGAACACCTCGTTCCGCTCGAGCTCCACCGACCCGATCGAGCGGCGTGACGTCGAAGACGCCTTCGCGAAGTCGGTGCTCTGGGGCTTCCCGATCATCGCGGAAACGGACGGCCGCGTGCTGGTGGATGCGACCGACTACTTCCTGCACGACGTGCAGGGCGCCGCGGGCCGGCTCGGTGCCGGCTATCACGTCGACCGGTCGCGCAGCGGCATCTACCTGCCGTGGACGAAGAACTTCCCCCAGAACACGGAGGTCGACGTCACGCTGACCTTCGTGAAGCAGGGGCCGCAGCGGGGCGCGGGCGCCGCCGTGGGTCCGGTGCAGGGGCCGGCCCCCATCGGCCGGGAACCGGCGCCGGAGGGGGCGTACGGCCGCAGCCTGTTCTCGGGCACGGTCGCCAGCGTGACGCCGGATCCCGAGGCGGTCACGCTCCGTGAGCACTATTCGCTGGTCCAGCTGCCGGACAGCCACTACACGCCGCGCCTGTACAACCCGAGCTCGGGCTACAGCGACGTGATGTACCAGGATTACTCGGCGCCGCTCGGATCGTCGATGAGCGTCCGCTACATCCGGCGGCACCGCCTCGAGAAGGTGGATCCCTCGGCCAAGGTCAGCGACGCCGTGAAGCCGATCGTCTACTACATCGACCCGGGCACGCCCGAGCCGATGCGGTCGGCGCTGATGACCGGCGTGAGCTGGTGGAACCAGGCGTTCGAATACGCGGGCTACCGCAACGCCTTCCAGGTGAAGCTGCTGCCGGCCGACGCCGATCCGATGGACATCCGGTACAACATCATCAACTGGGTGCACCGGTCGACCCGCGGCTGGAGCTCGGGCGGCGGCGTCACCGATCCGCGCACGGGCGAGATCATCAAGGGGGTCGTCACGCTCGGGTCGCTGCGCGTCCGCCAGGACTACCTGATCTTCGAGGGGCTGCTCTCGCCCTATTCGACGGGACGCGAGAATCCGGCCATCCTGTCGGAGGCGTCGCTGGCGCGGCTGCGGCAGCTGGCCGCGCACGAGAGCGGCCACACGCTGGGCTTCGCCCACAACTACTCCGACAGCACCCGCGGGTACATCTCGGTGATGGACTACCCGCATCCCATGGAGACCCTGAACGCCGACGGCACGATCGACGTGTCCCACCCCTACGGCGTCGGCATCGGCGACTGGGACAAGGTGGCCATCGACTGGGGCTACCAGGACTTCCCGACGGGGACGGACGTGAAAGCGGCGCTCCAGAAGATCCTGGACGATGCCGCGGCCAAGGATCTGCAGTTCCTGACGAACCAGGACATGGACGTGAACCCGAAGGCCGACCAGTGGGTGAACGGCTCGAACGTGACGACCGAGCTGAACCGCATCATGAAGGTGCGGCGGGCCGCGCTGAACCGGATCGGCGAGAAGACGATCCGGGCGGATCAGCCGCTGGCGACGATCGAGGAAGCGCTGGTGCCGATCTTCATGTATCACCGCTATGCGGTCGAGGCGACCGCCTCCACCCTCGGCGGACAGCACTATTTCTACGCGCTGCGTGGGGACCGTCACACCCCGCCGATGACGCGCGCCACGGCCGCCGAACAGCACGCGGCGCTCGACGCGCTGATGGCCACGCTGAAGCCGTCGGAGCTGACGGTGCCGAAGTCGCTGCTGGCCATCCTGCCGCCACGGCCGCCGTCCTGGGGCTTCACGCGCGAGCTCTTCCCGCGCACGACCGGCAATTCGTTCGATCCGCTGACGCCGGCGTCGGTCGCCTCGGACATGACGATCGGCTTCGTCCTCGATCTCAACCGCGTCTCGCGCATCGTCGACCAGCACGCCGTCGATCCAACGCTGCCCGGGCTCGACGAGGTGATTACCCGTCTCGAGCAGGCGACGTTCAACGCCACGACGGCCAACGCCTATGAGGCCGCGGTCAAGGGGGTCGAAGAGAGCGTGCTGGTCAACCGTCTGAGCTGGGTGGCATCCGGCTCGGACAACCCCGAGGCGCGGGCGATCGCGTCGTTCCGGCTGTCGAAGCTGGCGACCCGGCTGAAGGCCGCCACGGGCGGCAGTGAGATCGACCAGGCGCAGAACCAGATGCTGGCGGCCGACATCACCCGGTTCCTGAACCGGCCCTACGCGCCGATCCATCCGATCTACGCACCGATGGCGCCTCCCGGCGCGCCGATTGGCGACACGGGGATGAACTGGCTCGCACCGGCGCCGATCTGCGGCTGGAGTCCGAACCATCCGGACTCGTGGACGTGGACGTGGGGGCCGACGTTCTGACGGACTGAGGAGCGGTGGGCGGCGCCCGGCCGGGGGCGTCGCCCGCCTGTCCTCACGACGCGACGGATTGCCCATCCGGGGGGACGCGCCTCGTCGGGCCCCTCGGATTCCCGCCCGCAAACCACTGTCTTTCGGCCGCTTCCGTTCCGTCGACCGCCCGCCTCCTCTGGCATCGCAGTTGCTCTCAGAGCTGATGTCGCCTGCCGGGAAGGTGTGCTGTGCGTGTACCAAACCTCCTCAAACGAACCAGCTTGATCGGCCTCGCCCTGGCCGTGGTACTGGGGCTGTGGCCGGCCGCGGCCAGCGCGCAGCGCCGTGCTGAACCGCGGGGCGATCACGACGGCGGGCACGTCGTCGTGGTCGGCGGCGGATACATCGGCGGGGCCTGGGGGCCCTGGGGACCGTGGGGGCCCTACTGGGGTCCGTGGGGGCCGTGGGGATATCCGCCGTATCCGCCCTACTACTACGTGGCGCGTGGTCGGACGGCCCACCTGAAGACCGAGGTGAAGCCGAAGAACACGCAGATCTACGTAGACGGCTACTACGCGGGGATTGCCGATGATTTCGACGGCATCTTCCAGAGCCTGAGCGTCCGTCCGGGGCCGCACGAGGTGACGCTGTACCTGAACGGCTTCAAGGCCGTGCACCAGCAGCTGTACCTCAGTCCCGATTCGACGACCAAGCTTCGCCATGTGATGCAGCCGCTCGCGCCGGGCGAGGCGATGGAGCCGCCGCCCTCGCCGGCCGTCCCGCCGGTGACTCCGCAGACGGCCCCCCCGGGCGCGCCCGGACCGGAAACCGCGCCGCCGCCGGTGCAGGGACCGCCGCCGTCCGCGGCGCCTGAGGCGCCGGCGACCGCCGAAGGCTTCGGGACGATTACCATCCGCGTGCAGCCGTCCGACGCGACAGTGCTCATCGACGGCGAGCCGTGGGCCGGTCCGGCCGGCGCCGATCGACTGTCCGTCCAAGTGGCCGCCGGGGCCCATCACATCGACATCCGCAAGAGCGGCTACCGGGCCTTTTCAATCGACGTGCAGGTCGAGGCGGGAGCAACGGTTCCGTTGAACGTCAGCCTGCCACCCCTGCAGTAGCCGCCGGGTGCCTCGCATCCGGAGGGCGTGCGCGTCACCCCGAGCGCGCGCCCTCCGGACTCCCCTTCACCAGCGCATTCTTCACGTCGCGTGGGGCCCCACCCCACGCGGAGCCGTCGCTCACGCTCCGGATCCCGGCACACGCGCCGTTGCCGCTTTCCGTGAAGCCATCCGTTCAAAAAGCCGGACATACGACTGGCTCTGCGTGTTAAGGTCTACCAGCACGGACGGACGGTATCGTGACACGAGAGACGACTGCCAGGCTCAGGATGCAGCCGCGCGCAGCCACCCCTTCGGGTGGCGTGCGTGCCGGCGCGGCCTACGACTACATCAAGGAACAGCTGCTGGACGGACGTTACCGGCCAGGCGATCGCCTGCCGGTCCAGACGTTCGTCGAGGCGCTGGGGATCAGCCGCCACCCGGTCATGGTGGCGCTGCAGCAGCTCGCCAAGGACAACCTGGTCGAGATCATTCCGCAGGTCGGCTGCGTGGCGACGGTCGATCCCCGGCCCGTCATCGACGACTTCTACCGGTTCTTCGCGGCGGCGGAAGGGCTGATGGCCGGGATGGCGGCCGAACGGTGCACGGACGCCGAGGTGCGGCAGCTCAAGCGGCTGTCGGGCTCGATCGGGGCGCTGATGCGGAGCGGGCTCTCGGCGGCGACGCGCGGGTTGAAGTACCGCAAGCTGAACCGGGATCTCCACGCGCAGATTCACGCCATGGCCCGTTCGCCGCAGCTGGCCCGGGACATCGCGCGGCTCTGGGACCGCAGCGACTACTACATCAGCACCGGCGGCAGCGACGTGCCGTTCGCGCGCCGGCTGCCCGTGGCCCATCGCGAGCACGAGCGGATCTGCGCCGCCATCGCCCGCCGCGATCCCGCCGGGGCCCGGCGGGCCATGGAGGCGCACATCCTGACGTCGCTGAGCTCGGTGACCGCGAACCAGATGGCCGGCAGCGCGCGCGCCGCCACGGCCCGGGCTCCACGCTCGCGCGCGCGACGCCCGGCGGTCAGGACCGGTCGAGCAGGAACTCGAGGTGCAGCCGGTTGAAGGCCGGTGCGTCTTCGAATTGCGGCCAGTGCCCGCAGCCGTCCATCACGACCAGCCGCGCGCCGGGGATCTCCCGCGCGAACGTCTCCCCGACCTCGACCTTGCCCGTCGGATCGTGCGACGTCCAGACGACCAGCGTCGGTGCCGCAATCGTCCGGAGGTCGGCCAGCGGAATCATGTTCCGTTCGCGGACGGGCATCAGCTGCAGGCACATGATGTGCTCCATCGCCCGCGCCATCCCCGGCTGCGCGTAGATCAGATACCGCATCTCCACCAGGTCGTCGGTGACCGTCCGCGGATCGTGCATCAGCCACTCGAGCCGGCGGCGGACGGCGGCCCGGTCGGGGTTCCGCACGGCCTCGAGGCTGAGCGTCCGCAACCGCTCCATCACCGCCGCGTTCGCCGTCAGGCCGCCCGCGGTATTCAGCACGAGCTTCGCCACGCGCTCCGGGTGCCGGATGGCCAGCCGGGCGGCCACCCACCCTCCGAGCGACTCGCCCGAGACCAGGATCTGCGGCAGGTGCAGCGCGTCGCAGAAGGCGACGAGGTGGTCGACGTAGTCGTCGATCTCGTAGTCGCGATCGGGCTTGTCGGTGAAGCCGTGCCCGAGCATGTCGAGGGCGAAGACGCGGAGGTGCGCGGCGTGCGGCAGGATGTTGCGCTGGTAGGCCTCCAGGTGGCCGCCGCTGCCGTGCAGGAAGACCAGCGGCGGGCCGTCGCCGCGGCCGGCCGACAGGCAGCGCGTGCGGATCCCCTGCGCGTCGACGTACCCGAGTCTGAATTCTCCGTGTGCGAGGTCGGTCCAGAGCATCCCGTCGTTGCCTCCAGCGGGAGCGCATGCTAGCATGCCACGCTCGACGCCGCAACGGAGAGACGCCCGTCATGCCTGCCCGCACCGGAGCCCAGTATCTCGAAGGTCTGCGCGCCCATCCGCGCGACGTGTGGCTCGGCGGCCGCCGCCTCGAGGACGTCACGGCACATCCGGCGTTCCGGCGTCCGATCGCCCGCCTGGCCCGCCTCTACGACCTGCAGCACGATCCGGCGCACGCCGGGACGCTGACGTGTGTCGACGAGACCGGCGACCGCACCGGCACCGCGTTCCTGATCCCGCGCACGTACGACGATCTCGTCGCGCGCCACCGGGCCTTCCGGGTCTGGGCCGAGGACACGTTCGGCCTGATGGGCCGCTCGCCCGACTTCCTGAACTGCACGCTGGCCGCCTTCGCCGACGCGGCCGACGTCTTCGCGCGAGGCGGCCAGCGGTACGCGGACCACATCCGCCGCTACTACGAGTACGTCCGCGCGCACGATCTGCTGCTGACACACGCCTTGATTCCGCCCCAGAACGACCGCTCGCGGACCTCGGGCGACCAGCAGGCCCCCTTCCTGCACATGGGCATCGTCCGCGAGACGTCCGACGGTCCCGTCCTGCGCGGCGCGCGCATGCTGGCCACGCTCGGCCCGATTGCCGACGAGGTGCTCGTCTACAGCCTGCCCGGGCTGCGGCCCGGCGAGGAGGCCCACGCGATCGTCTTCGCGCTGCCGATCGACACGCCCGGGCTGCGGCAGATCTGCCGCCCCCCGTACGACCGCGGCGACCTGGATCCGGCGGAGCATCCGCTGGCGAGCCACTTCGAGGAGTGCGACAGCCTGATCGTGTTCGACGACGTGCTCGTCCCCTGGGAGCGGGTGTTCCTCTACCGTGACGTGGACCTGTGCAACGCGCTCTATCCCGACTCGAACCTGCGGCAGTACACCGGCCACCAGACCGCGGTCCGCGGCCTGGTCAAGCTCGAGTTCGCCGTCGGCGTCCTCATGCAGATCGCGCAGGCCGTGAAGACCGACGTCCATCTCCACGTGCAGGACCTGCTGGGCGAGTGCGTGAACGACATCGAGATCGTGAAGAGCTGCATCGCCCGCTCGGAGTTCGAGTACGAGACGACCCCGCGCGGCACGGTCCGGCCCGCCTTCGAGCCGCTCATCACGCTGCGGACCTGGCTGCCGCGCGTCTACCCGCGCATCATCGAGATCCTGCAGATCGTCGGGGCGGGCGGCCTGCTGATGGTCCCCTCGGCCGCCGATTTCGACAGTCCGATCGCCGAGGACGTCCGGAAGTACTATCAGGGGGCGGCCGCGCCGGCGCTCGCGCGGACGCGGCTCTACAAGCTGGCGTGGGACCTCGCCGGCGACGCCTTCGGCATGCGCCAGCTGCAGTACGAGCGCTACTATAACGGGGACCCCGTCCGGACGACGGCCGGCCACTACCAGAGTTACGACAAGTCGACCTGCCTCGATCTGGCGCAGCGGGCGCTGCAGCTGTTCGACGCGCCGGCCGTCACGGGCGACTGACAGCGGCAGCGCGGGAGCACTTCCATGGCCACCATCGTGTTCGGCGGGGCGCTGTCCCATTCCCCCCTGATGAACGTCACGCTGCAGGGCGACCACGATCTCGTGCAGCGCTTCCAGGCCGGCGTCGCCGAACTCGCCAGCCGCCTGAGCGACGCGGAACCGGACGTGCTCGTCGTCTTCGGTCCCGACCATTTCCGCGCCCTCTTCTACGACCTGATGCCCGCCTTCGTCGTCGGCGTGGGACGCCTGGACGGCTGGGGCGACTGGCAGTCCCCCGCCGGACCGTTCTCGACACGCGGGGACCTGGCCACACACGTGCTGACGGATGTGATGGCGCACGGCTTCGAACCCGCCTTCTCGTACGACCTGAAGGTGGACCACGGCGTGACGCAGCCGCTGCAGCTGCTGGGCGCCGAGCAGATGCCGGTCGTTCCGATCCTGATCAACGCCGCCGGCCCGCCCCTGCCGACACCCGCGCGCTGCCACCAGTTCGGCGCGGCCGTGGCCTCTGCCATCGCCCGCTTCCCGGCGGCGCTGCGCGTGGCGGTGATCGGTTCGGGAGGGCTGTCCCACGATCCGCCCGCGCCGTCGCCGGAGAGCGACGATCCCGCGATGGTCGAGCGGGCCGTGCACGGCCGGACCACCGGCTTTGCCGCGAGCAAGGCGCGCGAAACCGGACTGCTCGGCCGGACCGCGGCCCTCGCCGAACGGATCAATCCCGAGTGGGACCGGATGGTGCTCGACCGCTTCGCGCGCGGTCAGGCTGCGGAGCTCGCGGCGGAGCTGACCACGGAGGGGATCCATGCCGCGGCCGGCAACGGCGGGCAGGAGATCCGCACCTGGCTCGCGGTCTCCGGCGCGCTGGGGGATCCCGCCATGGACGTCCTCAGTTACGATCCGATTCCCGCACTGGTGACCGGCATGGGCATCGTGGCCTGGACGCCGGCCTGATTCGCCTCGACAGGTCCGCCCGCGCGGGTCTGCATCCTGACAGGGAGTTCCAGCGTGAAGGTGGGGTTTGCCGGCATCGGCCGCATGGGCGAGGCGATGGTGCACCGCCTGCGGGGGGCGGGCTTCGACGTCCACGTCTGGAACCGCACGCCCGAACGGCTCGCGGCCGTCACGGCGGCGGGCGCCGTGCCGGCCGCGTCACTGCCAGCCCTGGCGCAGGCGAGCGACGCCGTCCTCACCATGGTCACCGACGACGCGGCGGTGGAAGCGGTGTACCTGGGCGCGGACGGACTGCTGCAGGGCGACGTGCGCGGCCGGATCTTCGCCGACCTGAGCACGATCCTGCCGGAGACGATCAAGAAGGTGGCCGCCGCGGCCCGCGCGAAGGGAGCGGCGTTCGTCGACGCACCGGTGGCCGGCACGGTGGCGCCGGCGCGCGAGGGCCAGCTGCTCATCCTGGCCGGCGGGGCGGCGGACGATCTCGCGCGGCTGCAGCCGATCTTCGACGTGCTCGGCCGGCGCACCGATCACGTCGGGCCGGTCGGCAGCGGCGCCGCGATGAAGCTGGTGATCAACACGCTGCTCGCGACGCACTGGGCGGTGCTCGCCGAGGCGCTCGGGATGGGGAGCCGCTACGGCCTCGACTACCGGCGGATGCTGGACATCGTCGGCGCCAGCCCGGCGGCGTTCGGCGCACTGCCGGTGAAGCTGCCGCGGCTGCTGGGCGAGCCGGCGGACGTCGGCTTCAACATCCTGAACGTGCGGAAGGACCTGCGCACGATCGCCGCGTTCGCCGGACAGCTGGGCGCTCCGGTGCCGGTCGCCCGCGCCGCCCTCGAAGATTACCAGGCCGCGCTGGACCAGGGCTTCGGCGACGAGGACGTCGCCGACATCGTGCGGTTCATGCGGGGGGAATAGGTGAAGTTATGAGTTGTAAGTTATGAGTTGGGAGTCCAGGGTTCCATGACTCGACGCGGCAATTCCACGTCGGACGCCCGCGACTCAGAACTCACAACTCAAGACTCAGAACTCACAACTCAGAACTATCGAGATTCCGTGTCGTACACCAGCACCTGCGCAGGCTCGGTGCCGTGCGCGGGGACGGCCACGAAGTAGCGGTGCCACTCCGGCACCAGCAGCGCGGTTCCGCCGTCGTTCCCTGACGGCACGCGCCCGAACGACGTGAACTGATCCGGCGCATCGTCGGAGTGGTAGACGTCGATCGAGCCACCGTCGGCGCCGCAGGCGGCGTACAGCCGGTGCGTGAGCGGGTCGAAGGCCAGGTCGTTCACGCCGCCGGCGATCGGCAGCGCCTTGACCTCCTTCCCTTCCTCGGTATTGAACACGACGACCTGCCCGCTGGCGCAGCCGACGAACAGCCGGTGCGAGGCCTCGTCGAGCGCGATCGCCACGTTCCCCGTCCCCATCGTCACGGGCCACCGGGCCACCAGGCGCCAGTCGTCGCGGTTGATGACGTCCACCTCGTTCCGGCTGGTGTTGTTCAGATAGATCAGCGGACCGTCGATCTCGAGGGCCATCGCGCCGAGATGGACGCCGTCGATCGTCATGTCCGTCCCCTTGTAGCCGGAGGAGGTGTCGATCATGTTGAACAGCGCGGAGGTCGTGCTGCGCGGCCCCTCGCTGATGCCCATGGGATTCTGCGCCGTGACATCGGGGCCTCTCGGCCCCTCCGCCCGCTTCGCATCCTTGGCGTCCTTCGGGTCCTTCGCATCCTTGGTCTTGACCTGGGGCGCAGGCGCGGACGTGTCCACGTACAGATATTTCGTGGCCGGATCGTACCCGATGGAGGCCGCATCGCGATCGAGCCGCGTCGTCCTGACGGGCCGATAGGTGGCGGCATCGAGGATCCGCATCGCCCCGGTGCCGTCGATGACGTAGAGCGCATCGAGGTCGGGCCGGTAGAGCACGGCATTCGGCTGCGTGAAGCCGCCGAGGGTCTGCACCACGCGGCCGGACGCGACGTCGATGACGAGCACGCTCTTCTCGCCGCCCGCCGCCAGGAAGAGCCGGTTGCCCTTCACGTCAACCGCGAAGTGATCGAGCCCGCCCTTGACCTCGGCCGGCAACTGGAACCGCTGGACCAGCTTCAACGGTGGCGGCGCGGCGTGTGCGGGCATGGCGGCCGAGAGACTGACGATGGCGAGCAACGTGACGAGCGGCTTCTGCACCGGATTCCTCCACTCGAAAGCCCCGCCGGCAGCAGGACCGGCGAGCCAACGGAGCGTCCCGCCATTCTACCGCAGGGCTGGTTCGCGTCTCTTCCCTTGACGCCGCCCGCCTCTGGCCTCATACTCTCCCATCGACAGACGATGGGAATAAAGGATGGCCCGGAACTGCTGCCGGGGACGCTCGAGCTGCTGATCCTCCGGACGCTGGCCGGCGGCGCGAGGCACGGCTATGGCATCGCCCAGCACCTGAAGAGCGTCTCGGAGGACGTCCTGCAGGTCGGCGAGAGTTCGCTCTACCCCGCCCTCCAGCGGCTCCTGCTGAAAGGCTGGGTCAAGGCCGAGTGGGGCGCCTCCGAGCACAACCGGCGCGCGCGCTACTACACGCTGACCGCGGCCGGACGCCGGCAGCTGGCCGTCGAGCAGCGCGAGTTCGATCGCCTGATTCTGGCCATTCACGAGGTCCTCAACACCGCCTGATCGGGAGGGTGCGGCATGCGCCACCTGCTCCGCCGCCTGCGGTACCTGCTCCAGCGCCGGCGCTTCGACGCCGATCTCGCCGAGGAGCTCGAGTTCCATCGCACGATGAAGGAGCGCGACCTGCTCGCTCACGGAGCGTCTCCGGACGATGCCCGGTTCGCCGCCCGGCGGGCGATGGGCAACACGACACTTGTCCGCGAGGAGGTGCAGGAGGTCTGGATCTCGCGGTGGCTCCGCGAGCTTGCGCAGGACGTCCGCTTCGCCGGACGGCTGCTCGCCGCCAACCGCGGCTTCTCGGTGGCGGCCCTGCTGACGCTCGGCGTGGCGATTGGCGCCAACACCGCCATCTTCTCCGTCGTGCGCGGCGTCCTCCTGCAGCCGCTTCCCTATCGCGACGCCAGCCGCCTCGTCCGGCTGTCCGAAATCCATCCGGGCGGCCACCCGCTGGTCCAGGGTGACGTGCTCACCAGCCTGACGTACGATGCCTGGCGGCAGGCGCCCCCGCGGACGCTCGACGGGCTGGCCGCCTATGCCTCGCGCGCCTACAACGTGACGGGACTCGGGGACGCGCGGCGCGTGCTGGCCACCGCGGTGTCACCAGGGCTCTTCGGGATGCTCGGGGTCGCGCCGGCTGCGGGCCGCTTCTTCCGTGCCGGCGACGCCATGTCAGGAGCGGACACCGTCGCGGTTCTGACCTACGGCTACGCGGCCGAGCGGTTCGGCACACCCGCCCTCGCCATCGGCCGGACGATGACGCTCGACGGGCGCCCGCACAGGATCGTCGGCGTCACGCCGCCCGGCTTTTCGTTCCCCGCGGCGGACCGGCTGCTGTTCACGCCGTTCGTCGAACCGCCTGCGTCAGGTTCGGGGCCGGCCACCCAGGTCAGCACCTTCGATGTCGTCGCCCGGCTCGCGCCCGGTGCGGCGCCCGCGCAGGCCGGCGCGGAAGGGACCGCGATCGCGCGCAGCCTCGGTCCCCCGCCGGTCGGCGCCGACCTGCTCCTCGGCAAGGGAGGACCGGCTGAAGTCCGCGCCGTGCCGCTCAAGGCCGAAGTGACCCGTGCGGTCGAGCCGATGCTGTGGCTGCTGTCCGCCGGCGTCGTGCTGGTCCTGTTCATCGGGTGCGCCAACGTCGCCAACCTGCTCCTGTCGCGCGGCGTCGCGCGCGAACGGGAACTGGCGATGCGGGCGGCTCTGGGGGCCGGCCGCGGGCGGGTGCTCCGCCAGCTCCTGACCGAGAGCCTCGTCCTCGCCGTGGGCGGCATCGCGATCGGCGTCCTGCTGGCGTGGGAGCTCGTGCGCGCGTGGCCGGCACTCGTCCCGGCGTCCTTTCCGCGCATCGACAACGTCCGGCTCGACTGGTCGGTGGTGCTGTTCGCCACGCTCCTGGCCCTGCTGGCCGGCGCGGCAGCCGGCCTCGTGCCCGCGATCCATGCGGCCCGCACGGACCACCAGGCGGTCCTGCATGGCGGCTCCGGCATCCTCGGCCACGCGAGCCGCGAACGGCTGCGCCGGCTGCTGCTCGCGGCCGAGGCCGCCCTCGCGGTACTGCTCCTCGTCGGGTCCACCCTGCTCGTCCGCAGCTTCGTCCACCTGGTCGAGACCGACAACGGCTACGACGCCCGCCACGTGCTGACAGCGCGCCTCTCGCTGCAGGGTCGTGCCGTCACGCCGCAGCGCTGGCAGCAGGTGGCGGGCAGCGTGCTCGATCGGCTGCGGGCGTTGCCCGGCGTGGAGGCCGCCGGCGCGACGAGCATGCCGCCGCTCGGCGACGTCGCGCACATCAACGGCTTCTACCTGCCCGGGCACGACGGTCCGTTCATCGCGCACGCGCTGGGGGCCGTTGTGACGCCGGGGTACGCCGAGGCGCTCCGTTTCCGTCTCCGGCAGGGGCGCTTGCTCTCCCCCGTCGACGCGCACGCCGGCACGCAGGCCCTGGTCGTCAACCAGGCGTTCGTCGATGCCTACCTGAACGACGGCCGGCCGGTGCCGGGCCGCCGGTACGAGGGCCTGCTGGGACCGCACCTGACGGCGCAGATCGTGGGTGTCGTGGCCAACGTTCTGAACGACGGTCCCACGACGCGGCCACAGCCACAATTCTACGTGGCGGCCGGCAACGAAGGACGCGTGACGGAGGGACACGAGATCGATCTGGTGGTCCGGACGACCGGCGATCCCACGAGCGTGGTGCCCGCGCTTCGCGCGATCGTCCGGCAGGTGGCGCCGGACGTGCCGCTGGACCACGTCACCCCGCTGGCGGCGGAGCTGTCGGCCACGGTCGATCAGCCGCGCTTCGTGACGCTGGCACTGACCGGGTTCGCGGCGCTGGCGCTCGGCCTGGCGGCCGTGGGCCTCTACGGGGTGCTCTCGTACGGCGTGTCACGCCGCCGCCGCGAGCTGGCGGTCCGGCTGGCGCTCGGGGCCGAACGACGACAACTCGCCGCGCTGGTCATCGGCGACGGACTGCGGGTGACGGCGGTGGGGCTGGTGGCCGGGCTGATGGCTGCTGCGGCCCTGGCGCGCGCGCTGCAGGGCTTCCTGTTCGGCGTCAGCCCATTCGACGGGTTCAGCTTCGTGACGGCGCCGCTCGTGCTCCTGCTCGTCGCGAGCGCGGCGTCTCTCGTGCCCGCCTGGCGCGCCGCGACGGGCAATCCGGCGGACGCGCTGAAGACGGAGTGAGCGGGCGGCCGTCAGCCCTCGCGCTCGCTGTCCAGCATCCGCATCTGGACGTCGCTGTAGCGGGTGCCGGCCACCGCGGCGGCCGGCACGGCGGCTTCCAGCGCGGCGACGTCCGCGGCCGACAACTCGACGTCGAGCGCGCCGAGCGCCTCGGCGAGCTGGGCGCGCGTGCGCGCCCCCACGACCGGCACGACACCCGGATCGCGGGCCAGCGCCCAGGCGATCGCCAGCTGCGGCGGCGTCACGCCGCGGGCCCTCGCCTGCGCCGCCAGCGCATCGACCAGCGGCCGGTTCCGGTCCTGGTGCTCGTCGGCGAACCGCGGCAGGTGCGCGCGCAGGTCGCGCGGGCCGGCCGGCCGCGATCCGACCAGCAGTCCGCGCGACAGCACGCCGTAGGCCGTCACACCGATGCCGAGATCCGCCAGCAGCGGCAGGATCCGCGCTTCCGGCCCGCGGCTGACCAGCGAGTACTCGATCTGCAGGTCGGCGATCGGCGACACCTGGCGCGCGCGGCGGATCGTCTCGGGGCCCACCTCCGACAAGCCGGCCGCCCGGACGTATCCCGCCTGCATCTGGCTGACGATCGCGCCGATGGTCTCCTCGATCGGCACGGCCGGATCGAGGCGGGCCGGCCGGTAGATGTCGATCGCGTCGACGCCCAGGCGCGTGAGGCTGTGCGCCAGGAAGTTCTTCACCGCCGCCGGGCGTGCGTCGTAGCCCAGCCAGTTGCCGCCGGGACCGCGCAGGGCGCCGAACTTCACCGACAGGAGCGCCCGGCCCGGCCGGTCGGCCAGCGCCCGGCCGATGAGCAGCTCGTTGTGGCCCATCCCGTAGAAGTCGCCGGTATCGAGCAGCGTCACCCCCTGGTCGAGGGCGGCGTGAATGGTCGCGATGCTCTCGCGCTCGTCGGCGTGGCCGTACATCCCGGACATGCCCATGCAGCCGAGCGCCAGCGGAAAGACGGTCGGGCCGGTCGCGCCGAGCCGGCGCGGTGTCCGTCCTGCGGGGGTCGTCATGCAGACACGGTAGCCCACTCGCGGAGCGGACACAATGAAGAACCTTGTCGTCCGACGTCCATGTTCCACCCCATTTGACGCACCGGACGCGCTCCACGGACAATGTCTGTGAGATGAATCGCCGCAACTTCCTGTTCGGGGGGCTGAAGAACCTGTCGAGCGTCGCGACGTCCACGCTGGCCGCCGCCCGTCCCGCCGCCAAGCCCGCCCGATGGCGGCTGTTCGAGATCACCACCCGGATCCATGTCCTCGAACCGTCCGGGCCGACCCGCGTCTGGGTCCCGCTCCCGCTCAACGCCGCGACCCCCTTTCAGCGGCTGATGAGCAACACCTACGAGGCGGAGGCGGGCCAGGCGGCCGTCCGCACCGTCGGCGGCGGCACGATGCTCATCGCCGCGCACTGGCCCGCCGGCGTCAGCCCCGTTCTGTCGATCACCAACCGCGTCATGACACGCGACTACACGGTTGACGTCAGCGCCCCGGCCCGCGACATCGTCGAGCAGGCCTCCGCCCTCTCTCCCTACCTGAAGCCGACCTCCCTCCAGCCGATCGACGGCATCGTCGGAGAGACCGCGCGCACGATCACGCAGGGGGCCGGCACGGACCTCGAGAAGGCCCGCGCGATCTACGACTGGATTGTCGACAACACGTTTCGTGATCCGAAGACGCGCGGCTGCGGCACCGGCGACATCCGGTTCATGCTGGAGTCGCGCGATCTCGGCGGCAAGTGCGCCGACATCAACGCGCTGTACGTGGGGCTGGCGCGCGGCGCTGGACTGCCCGCCCGCGACGCGTACGGGGTACGGGTCGCCCCGTCCGCGCGCGGCTTTCGCAGCCTCGGGCTGGGGGGCGACGACGCGACGCACGCTCAACACTGCCGGGCCGAGGTGTACCTGCGCGGCTACGGCTGGGTGCCCGTCGATCCGGCCGACGTGCGCAAGGTGGCGCTCGAAGAGCCGCCGGGCCATCTGTCCATGGACAGCGAGCCGGTCCGTCGCGCCCGCGCGCTGCTGTTCGGCTCGTGGGAGATGAACTGGGTCGCCTACAACTTCTCGCACGACGTCGTACTGCCCGGCGCGACCGGGATCAGGCCGCTCGGCTTCCTGATGTATCCGCAGTGCGAGACGGGCGGGCAGCTGATCGACTGCCTGTCGCCCGACACCTTCGAGTACCGGATCACCGCACGCGAAGTCACCGCGGCCTGACCGGGCCGGCTCTCCTCAGCCGTCGGTCCGCATCGCTTCGATCGGATCGATGGCAGCGGCCCTGCGGGCCGGCACGACGACCGCCAGCACGGACACGGCGGCGAGCACGGCCACGGTTCCTGCCAGCGTCGGCACATCCACCGAGCTGACCCCGAAGACGACGCCACTCAACACGCGCCCCGCCGCCATCGTCAACGCCAGTCCGAGGCCCACGCCAATTCCCAGCAGCCGTCCCGCACCACCGACGACGAGTCGGATGATGCCGAGTGGCGTCGCGCCGAGTGCCATGCGGACCCCCAGTTCCCGCGTGCGGTCGGCGACCGCCAACGCCAGCAGCGAGTAGAGACCGAGCGCGGCCAGCAGCAGCGCGGCCAGGGCGAACAGCGTGAGCAGGCGGGCGTTCAGCCGCGGCTGGTCCAGCGCACCCGCCAGCACGCGGGCCACCGGCTGCTCGCCGAAGACGGCGCGGCCGGGGGCGATCTCGTGCACGAGACCGCGCACAGCCGCGGCCAGTCCGCCCGCGTCGCCGGCGGTCCGCACGACGTAATCGGGGTCGGGCCACGTGCCGGCCGATTCGCAGGCGTACACGTACGGGAACGGCTGCGCGCCGGGCCCGTCTTCGGTGAGGTTGCCGACGACCCCCACGATGTTCAGCGCGCTGTCGGGATCCTGCGTAAAGCGGATCTCCCGCCCCACCACGTTCTGGCCCTCGCCATAGAGGTCGACGAATCGCCGGTTGACCAGGACCGTGCGAGGCGCCTTCGGGTCGTACCGGAGGTCGGGACACCACCGCCCGGCGACGAGCGGGACGCGCAGCGCCTTCAGGTAGCCGACACTGACGGTGCGCTCGCCGACGTTGACACCCTGCGGACGGTCGGCGGGCGTCAGCCCCTGAATGGTCACCTGGAACCGGAGCGTTGCGCCGGTCGACGGCAGGAAGTTGGTCAGCCCCGCTGCCGTGACGCCCGGGTAATGCTCGAGCGTCGACACGAGCCGCTCCTGCATCTGTCCGACCACCGCACGGTTCTCGTCCCACTGCGCGCCGACGTGGAAGGTGATCGTATGCGAGGGGTCGAAGCCGGTCTTGACATGACTGAGGTTGTAATAGGTCCGCAGCAGCAGCCCGGCCGAGGCGACGAGCAGCACGCTGAGCGCGATCTGCCCCACGACGAGCGTTCCCTGCAGGTGGTGACGCATGCCCGACTGGCCGCGTCCGCCCTGGGCCAGCACCGGCATCGGTTCGCCACCCGTGGCGTGCAGAACCGGCCACAGGCCGAACAGCAGCGCCGCCGCGAAGGTGACCGCGACGGCGAACGCTGCCGCCTGCCAGTCGAACGTCAGCTCGGCCATCCGCGGCAGCATGGTGAGCGTGCCGGACAGCAGCCGGACGATCGCCAGCGCCAGCGCCAGGCCGCCCGCTGCCCCGGCCGCGGAGACGATCAGGACTTCGCGCAGGACCGCGCCCGCCACCTGCCCGCGAGACCCGCCGAGCGCCCCGCGGATGGCCAGCTCGCGCGCCCGTCGGTGAAGCTGCACCAGCAGCAGCCCGCCGATGTTCGCCACGGCAATCAGCAGCAGCGCGAGCACCGATCCGAAGACCAGCCAGAGGGGGCGCCGATAGGCGCCGACGTCCACGCCCTTCAAGTCGCTGACCGACACCGACCATCCCTTGTCGGTCGCCGGGTACTGGCTGGCCAGCGTCTGCTGCACCCGGACCAGGTCGGCCTGCGCCTGCGCGAGGGTGACGCCCGGCCGCATCCGCCCCACGCCGGTCACGAACCGCGCATCGCGCATGCGAAGCAGGTTGGCCGTCAGCTGGGCCGGCAGCCAGACGTCCACGGCCGCACTCGTGAAGGCCGCGGGCATCACGCCGACGATGGCATAGCCGCGGCCGTTCAGCACCAGCCGGCTGCCGATCGCCGACCGGCTGCGGCCGTAGCGCCGCGTCCACAGTCCCTCGCTGATCACGGCCGCGCCGGGTCCACCGAACCGTTCCTCGTCAGGCGTGAACACGCGCCCGACGAGCGGCCGCATGTCGAAGACCGCGAAGAACCGCGGGAGCACGCGCCGGCCCGCCAGCCGCTCGGGCAGCGTCCCGCTGGTGTCGGTGACGTTCTCGGCATAGCTGCCCGAGATCACGTCGAACGTCCGGTTGTCGCGATTCCAGTCGGCCATGCGGGCCGGGGCCACGAGACTGGCATTCTGGTGCGCCGCCGAGCTGGTCTCGAGCACCATCACCAGCCGGTCCGCCCCTGGGAACGGCAGCGGCTTCAGCAGGACCGTGTCGACCAGCGAGAAGAGCGCCGTCGTCGCGCCGATGCCCAGCGCGAGCGTGACGATGGCCGTGATGCTGAAGGCCGGGCGGCGCGCGAGCGATCGCGCGGCCTGACTGAGCAGTCTCATGGAACACCCTCCGCGACGGTCACGCGCGCCTCCGGCTGGCGGCGAAGGCGCCAGCGGGAGACGGGCCGGTGAACTTGCGCTATTGGACGGCAGGATCCGCCCGGGGGTTCATGGCGACCTGCCAGCTCGGCTGTGGTGCGCCGGCGGCCGGGTCAGCGCCCGACGATGAACTTGATGTGGAGGCTGGTGCCGCCGAGATTGTTCTCGCCGTAGGCCTGCGACACGCCGCTCGTCCCGAGGATGTTCGGCACGCGGGAGTACTCGAATTCGCCGGCCACGCCGAACCACTCGGCGATCCGATACTCCCCGCCGGCCTTCACCTGATAGCTCGTCGTCCGCTTGTCCACGTTCTCGGAGGCCGTGGCGAACTGCGAGGTCTCCTTGTAGCTCGTGGATCCGATCCCGCCGCCGCCGTAGACGACGATGCGGGGCGACACGCGATAGCGGTACCCGGCGGTGACCTCGAGGGGGACGAGCGTCGCGGTGAGCGGGATCCCGAGGCCGTAGCTCGTGCCGTTGTAGACGTAGGCCCGCTGGCCCGTCTTCTTGAAGCGCGAGGCGCCGATCTCCACATAGATCCCGTTGCGGAAGACGACCTGCGCGCCGCCGCCGAGCAGCGAGCCAGTCGACTGGCCGAAGACGGCCGTGAAGCTCTGCTTCGCCGCGAACGACTCGTAGCCGTAGTCGAAGAAGCCGCGAGCCGAGATCAGCGGCGTGTCCGGGCTGGCGCTCGTCTGCGCCACGGCCGCCGGCGTGATGACGAGTCCGGCCAGGAGGCATCCCGCCAGGACCATTCCCAACCGCTGCGTGCGCACCCACCGCTGCATCATCTGTTCTCCGCTCAGCGCGCGAGCCCGAGACCGAGCAGCGTGGCGCGCGGGTTGATCAGGCCGAAGCCGTACTCGTCGTCGCGGCCGGGCGTTCCTTCGTCGGTCGCAAACTGCTCCATCGCCGCCTCGATGGCGGCCGGACTCTTGATCCCCTGCTGCATCAGCATCGCGGCGAGCGCCGAGACGTGCGGGGTCGCCATCGACGTGCCGGTGAAGAAGTAGTACGCGAAGGCATCGAAGCGCGGCGGGCCGAACTGGGCGACGGGATTGTCGTACGTGTCGACCTGCGAGAGGTCGAGCGTCTGCTGGAGGATGCCGCCCTTGGCCCCGAAGCCGTTGTCGAAACTGCCGCCCGGCGCCGCCAACTCCACGTAGGAGCCGGCCGACGAGTACGGCGCGTGATTGAGGTTCTCGTCGACCGCCCCGACCGCCACCGCCCCCTGGATCTGCGCCGCGATCTCGGGCAGCACCTCGTCGGGGTTGCCGTTCTCGTAGTCGTTGCCGGCCGCGACGGCGATGAACACGCCCTTCGAGACGGCGTACTGCATCGCGTCCTGGATGACGGGCGCCGGGGGGCCCGTCCGGCCGAGGCTCATGTTGATGACATTGGCACCGTGGTCGGCCGCATAGCGGATCCCTTCCGCCACGACGCTATCGGTCCCCTGGTTCGGCGAGCCGAAAATGTCGTCCCAGTTGCCGTCCAGCACCTTCACCGGCATGATCCGGACGTTGTATGCCATGCCGGCCGTGCCGACGTTGTTGTTCGTCAACTGGCCGAGCGTCCCCGAGACGTGCGTGCCGTGGCCGTCGAGGTCTACCGGATCGGCGTCCCCCCAGATGAAGTCCCACGGGCTCACGAACCGGTTCGCCGAGGCCAGGTCGGGCGCCGGCGCGAAGTCGAGCGCCAGCGTGCCCAGCGCCGGATAGGTCGTGTTGTTCGACTGGAACGATGCCGCCTGGAACTGGAAGCGGACGTTCTCGAAGGCCACGCCCGTGTCGAGCACGGCGACGACGATCGACGACGTGGCGCCGGGATTGATGTCCCAGGCCTGCTCCATGCCGATCTTCTCGAAGTTCCACTGATACGAATACAGGGGATCGTTCGGCACCATGTACGGGTGCATGCGGTAGTCGGCCTGCGCGTAGGCGACGTCCGGCCGCTGCTGCAGCGTCTGCGCGAGCGCCACCGGGTCGACCGACGGGTCGATCGCGGCCACGTCGAAATCGGCGTTCGGCGGGCGGGTGCCGATCCGGGCGGCGTGGGCGGCCAACACCGCCGTGCGCGTCGCGAGGGGCACCTGGCTGGTGAACTTCACGATCAGCCGGCCGGGCACGTAGGCGCCACCCGGCGACGGACGGCGATCGATGATGGGGGCCGCCGGATCAACGGCCGAGGTGCGCAGCCGGCCCATGTCGGAGGCGTGCATCCCCGTGTCGAGCCCCGGCAGGCCGACCCGCTGCACGGCGACCCGCGCACGGTTCACGATCTGGGACGCCAGTGACACGCCGGCGGGGCCCGACTGCAGCCGCCCTTCGAACGGCGCCTGCTGCGCCGCCCCCTGGGTGACCAGCGCGCCGGCCGCCACCAGGGCGGCCACCATCCAGACGAAGGTCCATCGCTTCACAGTGCGGCTCCGTTATTACTCGGGGCTCCGCCCCGAACCCCGGCTCGCTTCACTCGCTCGCCCGGCGCGGCTCGCTCCGTTCCGCTCGCGGGCCCGCGGTGCGGGCCGTTACGCCCCGGGGCTTCCCGTTCACAGAACACGTCAGTCGCGCCCGACCGTCCGCGCGGTCTGCGACGCTCAGGCATGGACCGTTCCAGCCACGCCCCGGCGGCGCTCCGCCGTTCAGCAGAGGGATTCTAATAGAGAAGTGCGGCCGTCGTGCCCGTACAGCAAAAGAGGCCCGGAATTCCGGGCCTCTTTCTGCGGGATTTGATGGTCGGGGCGAGAGGATTCGAACCTCCGACCCCTCGGTCCCGAACCGAGTGCTCTACCAGGCTGAGCCACGCCCCGACAACTTGACTATCTTACCTCAGCTTCCCCTTCAAGTGATAGCTCAACCAGCGGCAGCGCCTCGTGGGCGGTCAGGTCGGGCTGGAGGGGCGTGACCGAAATGAAGCCGTCCCGCACCGCCTGGTAATCGGACCGGTCGTGCGGCTCCCAGTCGTTCTGCCCTTCCTCCACCCAGTAATACGGACGCCCCTTCGGATCGTACCGCTCGCCGATCGACGTCACGTGATTCCGCTTCGCCTGGACGGTGACGCGCATCCCCTTCGCCGGCTCGCGCGGGACGTTCACGTTGAGGAACACGCGCGACGGCAGCCCGTGCCGGAGGATGCTCGCCG
>JAGWRA010000261.1 GCA_028876655.1 Acidobacteriota bacterium
ACGCTGTCCGGGGGAGGCGAGACGCCGCAGGCCGACTGGGAGGGTCCGGAGACGCCTGACTCCCCCGCCGGGACCGACGGCGGCGATCACGAGCCGTGAAGCTCGCGATTGTCGCACAGCGGTACGGCGCCGACATCAACGGCGGTGCGGAGCTCCACGCGCGCTATGTCGCGGAGCACCTCGCACGCCACGCCGACGTCGAGGTCCTGACGACCTGCGCCCGCGACTACGTCACCTGGCGGAACGAGCTGCCGGCCGGCGCCGAACGGATCAACGGCCTCACGGTGCGGCGGTTCCCGGTCGACCACGAGCGCAGCCCCGAGGTCTTCGGGCGGTGGTCGGCCCGGGTCTTCGACCGGGCGCACTCGCTGGCCGACGAACTCGCCTGGCTCGAGGCGGAGGGGCCGGCGAGCCGCGCGCTCATCCGGCACGTCGAGGAGCACCGGGAGCGCTACGATTTCTTCATCTTCTTCAGCTTCCGGTACTACCACGCGTACCACGGGTGCCGCGCCGTGCCAGCGCGAGCCGTGCTGGTGCCGACGGCGGAGCGCGATCCGGCCGTCGGGGTGAGCCTGTTCGGGCCGGTGTTTCGAGGCGTGCGCGCGCTGATGTACAACTCGCCCGAGGAGCAGGCGCTCATCCAGGCGGTGGCGCACAACCAGGACGTGCCGGGGGTCATCGTCGGCGTGGGCTCCGAGATTCCCGCCTCACCCGACGCGGCGCGCTTCCGCCAGAAGTTCAAGCTGCCGGGCCGGTTCATGCTCTACGTCGGCCGGATCGACGAGAACAAGGGATGCGGGGAGCTGTTCCAGTTCTTCCGCACCTACCTGCGGCAGATGGCGAGCCGTCTGACGCTGGTGCTGATCGGGCGATCGATCCTGCCGATCCCCGACCATCCCCAGATCCGTCACCTGGGGTTCCTCGACGATGCCGACAAGTTCGACGCGCTGGCGGCCGCCGACCTGCTGATCATGCCGTCCTACTACGAAAGCCTGTCGATGGTCTCGCTGGAAGCCTGGGCGCTCGGCCGCCCCGTGCTGGCCAACGGCCGCTGTCAGGTGCTGCAGGGGCAGTGCGTGCGCAGCAACGCCGGCCTGTACTACGAGAGCTACGCCGAGTTCGCGGCCACGCTGCGCGCGCTCGAAGCCGACACGCGGCTGCGGGCCGCGCTCGGGGCCAACGGCCGGGCCTTCTTCCGCCAGCACTACGACTGGCCGGTCATCGAACGGAAGTACCTCGACATGCTGCACCAGCTGGCCGAGGCGGATCGGGCCGGTGTCACGCACCCGGCCATCGCCCCGCTGCCGGGCTGGGTCGCGCGCCGCCGGCACGACGTGCCGGCGGCCAGCGCCGTGCTGGCGCAGGCCGCCGAGACCGAGGCCGCGCTGACCGCCCCCCATCGCGCGGCGGCGCCGGCGACGGAGGCACGGGCGTGACGGAGCGCCCCGCGGGCGGACGGCCCGGCGTCCACCAGGTTCTCGCGACCCTGGGCTACGGCGACGCGATCGGCAACGAGGTGCTCGGCATCCAGCGCGTGCTCCGCGAGGCGGGCTTCGCCTCGGACATCTTCGTCGAGACCGCCGATCCGCGGCTCGAGCCGCTGACGCGCGACTTCCGCGACCTGCTCGACGCGAGCCGCCCCGACAACCTCCTGATCCATCACTTCTCGATCGGATCGAAGGCCTCGCGGGTCGCCTACGCGCTGCCGGACCGGATGATGCTCGTGTACCACAACATCACGCCGCCGGAGTACTTCGCGGGCGTCCACCGCGAGCTGGCCAAGCTCTGCTTCCGCGGCCGGCGCGAGCTCCGCGCGTACGCCCGGCGATGCGAGCTGGCGGCCGGCGACTCGGAATTCAACCGGCAGGAACTGGAGGCGTTCGGCTTCCCCGACACGGCGGTGCTGCCCGTCGTGCCCGACTTCTCGCACCTGGACGTCGCGCCGAACCGGCTGATGGCCGGCCAGTTCGACGATGGCTGGCGCAACATCCTGTTCGTGGGACGGATCATCCCGCACAAGCGGATCGAGGACGTCATCCGGATCTTCCACGCCTACAAGACAGACTGGAATCCGCGGTCGCGGCTCCTCATCGTCGGCTCGTACGGCGGCTTCGACAAGTACCTCGCCTCGCTCCACCATCTCGTGGCCGACCTCGGGGTCGGCGACGTGCACATCCTCGGCCAGGTGACGAACGAGGAGCTGACGGCCTACTACGACGTGGCCGATCTCTTCCTCTGCGCGAGCGAGCACGAGGGGTTCTGCGTGCCGCTCGTCGAGTCGTTCTACAAGGAACTGCCCGTCGTCGCCTACGCCGCCACGGCGGTGCCGTCGACCATGGACGGCGCCGGCGTCCTCTTCGACACCAAGGACCCGGAGCGGGTGGCAGCGCTCGTGGATGCCGTCCTGTCGGACGAGGCGCTGCGTGATCGGATCGTGGACGGCCAGCTGGACGCGCTCGAGCGGCTGCAGCGGCGGGACTTCGCCGGCACGCTGCTCGGGCTGGTCGACCGCGCGCTCACGGTGCCGAAACGGCCTCTCGTCGACGTCGCGTGGGACTTCTGGAGCCAGTTCGAGGCGATGGACCGGCTCGAGGAGCTGCGCCTCGATCGGCCGGCATTGTACAAGGCGCTGCCGGAGGCACCGGACGGGCCGCAGCGTAACGCCGCGCACCGCGCGGCCGCGACCGGAACGGAGCGAGCTGTGACGCGAGCGAGTGAAGAGAGCCGGGGTTCGGGGCAGAGCCCCGATTGAAGATGATCATCAACCAGTGGGTGCCGGCCGCCCACCGGGGCGACGCCGTCGGCGACAGCGCGCGCCGCATGCGTGACATGCTGCGCCGCCAGGGGCACGAGGCCGACCTGTTCGCGCTGACGATCGACGACGACCTGCGGGGCGACGTGCGGCCGTTCAGCGATCCGGCGGCCCGCCGGGGCGACGTGACGATCCTGCACTACGCGATCGCGTCACCGATGACCGCCGCTTTCGCGGCGCTGCCGGGCGGCCGGATCCTCCAGTACCACAACGTGACGCCGGCCCGCTTCTTCGCCCCATACGACGCCGGGGTGTTCCGTCTGGCCGCCCTGGGGCGGCAGGAACTGGCGACGCTGGTGGGCCACGTCGACCTGGCGCTCGGCGATTCCGAGTACAACCGCCAGGAGCTGGAACAGCTCGGCTTCCAGCCGACGGGCGTGCTGCCGATCGCCGTGGACGTCGACCGGATCACGCACGCGCCGGCCCGGCCGGCCCTCGACGCGATCCTGAACGACGGCCTGATCAACTTCCTGTTCGTCGGCCGGATCGTCCCGAACAAGCGGATCGAGGACCACATCCGGCTGGCCGAGCACTACAAGCGCTACGTGGACGCCTACTACCGGTTCATTTTCGTGGGGCGGTACGACGGGCTGCCGCGGTACTATGCGATGGTGCGGGCGCTGATGGCCGAGTACCGGATGCTGCCCGACCGGTTCCTCTTCGTCGGCGCGGTCCCGGACGAGGAGCTGGCGGCCTACTACCGGGCGGCCGCGGTGTACATTTCGCTCAGCGAGCACGAGGGGTTCTGCGTGCCGCTGGTCGAGGCGATGGCGGCCGACGTGCCGGTCCTCGCCTATGCGGCGGCAGCCGTGCCCGACACGCTGGGCGGCGCCGGCGTCCAGTTCGCGCCCAAGGATCTCGAGTACGCGGCCGAGCTGCTCGGCGCGCTCACCTTCGACGACGCCCTGCGGGCGGCGGTGATTGCCGGCCAGCGGCGCCGGCTGGCCGACTTCAGCAGCGACCGGATCGAGCGGCAGCTGCTCGAGGCGGTCGCGTCGGTCGCCGGCTGAGCGGCGGCACCCGCCCGGGGAGATCGAGAGACACTGTGAAGCTAGCCTTCGTCATCCAGCGGTACGGCACGGAGATCCTCGGCGGGTCCGAGTACCACTGCCGCCTCATCGCGGAGCGGCTGGCCCAGCGCCACGAGGTCGAGGTGCTGACCACCTGCGCCCGCGATTACATCACCTGGAAGAACGAGTATCCCGAGGGGGCGGACCGCATCAAGGGAGTCACCGTCCGCCGGTTCGCGAACGCCCAGACGCGCGACATCCAGTCGTTCAACCGGTACTCCGACTGGATCTTCAACAATCCCCACAGCCGGGCCGAGGAGATGGACTGGCTGCGGCAGCAGGGCCCCTGGTGCCCCGGCCTGATCGAGCACCTGAAGCGGCACCACGGCTCCTACGACGTCCTGATCTTCTTCACGTACCTGTACGCCCCCACCGTCCTCGGGCTCGCGGTCGATCCGGCGCGCAGCCTGCTCGTCCCGACCGCGCACGACGAGCCGGCCATCCGTCTCGAGATCTATCAGGAGCTGTTCGCACGGCCGGCGGCCATCGCGTACAACACGGAGGTCGAGCGGCGGTTCCTCACGACGAACTTCTCGATCCGTGCGGTCGCGGAGGAGACGGTCGGCTGCGGCGTGGACCTGCCCCAGCAGTCGCACCCCTACACCGGCAGCAGCAGTGCCGCGCGGCCGGCCTCCGACGAGGACGCCGAGGAGACCGAGACCGAGGAGGAGCCCTCGCAGTTCCCGTCCCACCTGTCCGCGCGCGGGGCCGTCTTCCGCCGTCGCCACCGGCTGCACGGTCCGTTCGCGCTCTACGGCGGCCGGATCGATCCCGGCAAGGGCTGCGAGGAGCTGATCGAGTACTTCAACGCGTACGTCGATCAGGGCGGCGACGCCATCCTCGCGCTGATGGGCGTGAAGCTGATGAAGCTGCCCGAGGAGCCGTTCATCCGCTTCGCGGGGCTGCTCTCCGAACGGGAGCGGTTGCAGGCGCTCGAGGCGGCCACGGTCGTCGTCGTGCCATCCCCCTACGAGAGCCTTTCGCTGCTCGCGCTGGAGGCGTTCGCGGTGGGGACGCCGGTGCTGGCCAACGCGCGCAGCGAGGTGCTCGTCGACCACTGCGTGCGCAGCAACGCGGGGCTGTACTACGCGGACCGGGACGAGTTCATCGAGTGCCTGAACCTGCTGGTGGCGAACGAGCCGCTGCGGGCGGCCCTGGGACGGAACGGCCGGCAGTACGTGCGGCGCAACTACCGGTGGGACGTGATCCTCGGCAAGTACGACCGGATGTTCGCGAAGATCCGCGGCGGCCGCCGCTGACGGGGCGCCCGCCTACTTCTCGTCGAGCGCCGGCGTCATGTCCGGCGCATCCTCCACCGGCCGCCGCGCGGGCGCCGTCGGCGCGGGGGTCTCACCCGCCTCGGCCTGCTTGCGCCGCTTCGGGTGGATGTCGTACCGCTTGATCATCTCGTTGAGGGTGGTGGGCTTGATGTGCAGCAGCTCCGCCGCCCGCTTCTGCACCCCGCCGGCCGCCTCCAGCGTCGATTCGATCAGGCGCTTCTCGAAATCCGTGATGACGTCCTTGAAGGAGATCCCCTCGGGCGGCACGACGAACTGCGGGACCTGGAAGGCCTGGGTCCGGCGCACGTGCTCGGGCACCAGTTCCGGACCGATCCGGGAACCGGAGGTCAACACGACGGCACGCTCGATGACGTTCTCGAGCTCGCGGACGTTGCCGGGCCAGTCGTACTCCATCATCAGGTCGAGGGCCTCCGGGGCCAGCTCGAGCCCGGGCTTGTGGTTCTCCTCGCCGTACTTCTGCAGGAAGTGCTGCGCCAGCAGCGGGATGTCCTCCTTGCGCTCGCGCAGCGATGGCAGGTGGATGGAGATGACGCAGAGCCGGTAGAACAGGTCCTCGCGGAACCGGCCCTCCTCCACCATCTGGCGCAGGTCGACGTTGGTGGCGGCGATGATCCGGACGTCGACCCTGATCGTCTCCATCCCGCCGAGGCGCATGAACTCGCGCTCCTGCATCACGCGCAGCAGCTTGGCCTGGGTCTCGAGCGGGACGTTGCCGATCTCGTCGAAGAAGATGCTCCCCTTGTCGGCCAGGTCGCAGAGCCCCTTCTTCGGGTAGACGGCGCCGGTGAAGGCCCCCTTGACGTGCCCGAAGAGGGTCGATTCCAGCAGGTCGGGCGGGAGGTTGCCCGAGTTGACGGTGACGAAGGCCCGGTCGGCCCGCGACGAGTTCGCGTGGATGGCGCGGGCAACCAGCTCCTTGCCGGTGCCGCTCTCGCCCTGGATGAGGATGGTCGACCGGCTGGGCGCCGCCTGGATGATCAGGTCGAACACCTGCCGCATCTTCGGGCTGCGGCCGATGATGTTCGCAAACTTGTGGTAGCGCTCCTGGATGTTCTGGCGGAGCACGCGGTTCTCGGCCACCAGCCGCCCGCGCTCCAGGGCGTTGCGAACGACGGCCAGCACCTCGTCGTTCTTGAACGGCTTGGTGATGTAGTCGAACGCGCCGCT
>JAGWRA010000262.1 GCA_028876655.1 Acidobacteriota bacterium
TCTCGTGCGAGCTCGAGGGGCGGCAGCGGACGCTGTACAACGAGCTGCGCGATCACTACCGGGCGACGCTGCTCGGGGCGTCCGATGGCAACGGATTCCGTCGCCGGAAGCTGCAGGTGCTCGAGGCGTTGCTGCGCCTGCGCCAGGCGGCCTGCCACCCCGGGCTGGTGGATCGCCGCCGTCTGGATGACGCGTCGGCCAAGCTCGAGGTGCTCGTGCCGCGCGTGACCGAGGCGGTGCAGGAAGGGCACAAGACGCTGGTCTTCTCGCAGTTCACGAGCCTGCTGGCCATCCTGCGCCGACGGCTCGACGCCGACGGTGTGGCCTACGAGTATCTGGACGGGCGGACGCGCGATCGCGGCTCGAAGGTGGAGCGATTTCAGACGGACCCGGCCTGCCGCCTGTTCCTGATCAGTCTGAAGGCCGGTGGACTGGGATTGAACCTGACGGCCGCCGAGTACGTTTTCCTGCTCGATCCGTGGTGGAATCCGGCGGTCGAGGCGCAGGCCATCGACCGCGCCCACCGGATCGGCCAGACGCGCCACGTCTTCGCCTATCGGCTGATCGCCCGCGATACGGTGGAGGAGCGGGTGCTCGAGCTGCAACAGAAGAAGCGCGCGCTCGCCGACGCGATCCTGAGCGCCGACAGCAGCCTCATCCGCAACCTGCGCCGCGAGGACCTCGAACTGCTGTTGTCGTGAGCTACTGCTTCGTGAGCGTCTCGGTGCCGCTGATCGGGCCGAGGCAGGTCGTGCCGCTGTACGGGATCTCGATTTGCGTCGTCGTGAGCGTGGCCACGCCGGTCAGCGAGAATGGGCAGCTGCTCCCGTCCGACATGTGGGCGGTGCCGCTCGCGGTCCACGAGACCTGACTGCCGCTCAGCGCGCCCGCAGCCGTCCCGTCCAGCGTAATCCCGCCCGCGCAGGTCGCCGTGAAGGTGCCACTGGCCGTGGCGCCGTTCGTGTTCGTCACCTGCCACTGGAAGTTCCCGCACGACGCGGGGGTCGGATACGACGTGGTGACGGTCGTGCTCGACTTCCAGTTGCCGGCGAGGGAGGCGATGTTCGTCGAATCGGCCCCGGTCAGCGAGTTGGTGTTCAGGAAGGTACAGGCCGCCAACGAAAGCGTCAGCGCGATGACGGTTGTGCCGGCCAGGCGGAATGCACGCATGGGAATACCTCGTTGCAGCTGATCGTATCGGCCGATCGAAGCAAGAAGCTTACCGGCGCATGGGGTGCAGCAGGCCGGCCAGGTAGTCGCGCAGCCCCTCGCGGGTGCTGCGGAAGGCCAGCTCGTCCCACGGGATGTCCGGGTCGGCGAACTCGGCTGCTTCGAGGCACTCGTCGTCTACGGCGAGGTCCCCCGAGAGGGCCGTCGCCGCATAGACGACGATGACGGGCGTGCGGCCGGCGTACGAGTAGATGTTCACGAGGCCGTCGAGCCGGATCTCGAGGCCCGATTCCTCGCGGGCCTCGCGGACGGCGGCCGCTTCCAGCGCCTCGCCGCGATCGACGTAGCCGCCGGGGAACACCCACTTGCCGTATCCCGGCTCAATCGCCCGTCGGACGAGCACGATGCCGCTGGCGGCGCGGATGATCGTCCCGACCGCGATCTTCGGGTCGAGATAGAAGACGAAGTCGCAGCGGCTGCAGACCAGCCGCTCGGGCTCGGTCGGCTTCAGCAGCTTCCGGGCGAGCGGCGCGCCGCACCGCGGGCAGAACCGGAAGGCGTGGGCGTCGTCGTGCGGGTGGGAGAGATCGGACACGGGTACAGTCTACAGGCTCCGGGCTTCGGGCTTCAGGCTCCGGCTGTGAATCCCGGGCCCGCGGCCCCGAACCTGTCCCGCTCCCTGACCCCTGACCCCCGTCCCCAATCCCCAATCCCGAATCCCTGTGATGTTTTCTATAATTGATCCATGGCCATTCTCAAAGTCGCCCAGATGGGGCACCCCGTGCTGCGGACCAGGGCTCAGGCCGTGGACCGCCGCGACATCAAGAGCCCCCGGATCCAGCGTCTCATCGACGACATGATGGAGACGATGCACGAGTACCACGGGATCGGCCTGGCGGCCACCCAGGTGCACGAGGAGCTAAGGATCTTCCTGGCGGTGCTCGAGGACGGGGACGAGCGGGAGACGTCGCTCCGGCCGACCGCGATCATCAATCCCGAGCTGACGCTGAGCGGCGAGGTCGTCGAGGACTGGGAAGGCTGCCTGAGCATCCCCGACATCCGCGGGCGGGTGCCGCGGCCCCGCGAGGCGCACCTGCGCGGCTTCGATCGCCACGGCGAACGGATCGACGTGACGCTGCGCGACTACCCGGCGCGGGTGGCGCAGCACGAGAACGATCACCTGGACGGCATCCTGTTCTTCGACCGGATGCGGTCGCTCGAGACGCTGACCTACCTCACCGAGTACGGCAAGTACTGGAGCCGGGAGAGAGAAGACTGAGGCGCCCGCGTGGATTCGGCGTGGCCCTGCCCAGTCAGGTCTACTGCCACATTGGATATCCGTCGATATTCGAACCGACCATCAGCTTCGCAGTGCGCTGTGGTCTGATGATTCTGAGCTTCTGTCCAGGAGGCCTGCCCGAGTGAGTAAGAAGGTCGAGCGGGATCTCTACCGCGGACGGGATCCGCGCCAGATCCCAGCCTACACGCTTCTTGATGCAGCCCGGTACCTGCATATTCCAGAGCGGACGATCAGGAATTGGGCGTATGGCTATCCTTACGCAACCAAGACACATGGTCGGCGGCAGACACCGCCATTGATTGAACCAGAGTCTGGCGCCGCCCACGACTTCTCGTTCTTCAATCTCGTCGAACTGCACGTACTGGCCGCATTGCGACGCGAGCATCGTGTCCACATGGCGAGTATTCGAGCAGCAATTGATTATCTGAAGAGACGGTTGGGCTCGCCCAGGCCACTCATCAACGAGGAAATGGCCACAGACGGTACGGACCTCTTCGTATCAAAGCTAGGCTCGCTTATCAACGTCTCGCAGAACGGCCAGCTTGCGATGAAAGCGCTGCTCAAGGAGTACTTGAAGCGAGTGGAGCGGGACGTACGTGGAATCCCCGTTCGACTGTTCCCGTTCACGCGGCCACAGACAACCACGGGCGACGCGGCCGTGATTCTCGCTCAGCCTCGACTGGTCTCTATCGATCCGGCCATAGCATTTGGCCGGCCAGTGGTTTCTGGCTCGCGCGTGCCAACGGCTGAGATCTTCGAGCGTTTTATCGCTGGTGAATCACCCAAACAGATTGCGGCTGACTTCGGACGCACTGTTGACGAAATCCACGAAGCGATCCGCTGCGAAAATACCGCAGCGGCGGCATAGCCCACCTACACTCTACGTCGACGAATGCCTCGGCCGTGGCATCGCGCTCAGGCTTCAACAGGAGGGCCACGACGCCAGACCCTTCGATGAGTTTGCCGGCAAGCGCGATGTTGACTTTCTGCCTGTCATCGGCGGGCGGGGATGGGTCCTGCTCACGAAGGACAAGAACGTACGAAGGAATCAGCTCGAGATCAACGCGATTCTGAACGCTGGCGTACGTGCCTTCGTGATTACCGCGACTAGTCTGAATCACCAACAGATTTCAGATCTGGTATCAAAGGCCATGCCCAGAATAGTCCGGATCGGCCGGTCAGTCTGGGCCGTTTATCTATAACATCACGGCAACAGGCAGGATGTCCCAGGTTCCTCGCCGGACCCTCGAAAGGCGCGGGGGACGCGGAGGGATCTACCTCCCGCCCCGCAGCCGGCGCCGCTCGCTCGCCCGCTCGGCGTTCAGCCGTTCCAGCTCCACCTCCGAGTGATCGACGAATGTCATCGCCTCGGCAATGGCGCGATGGCCCGCCTGCTCGGCAATCAGCCGGTGCATGATCTGGCAGACCCGCCGGTAGGCCGGGTGGCCCTCCGGCGCCGTGCGCAGCTCGATCAGGTGCATCGCCTCGCGCGCATTCATGTCGAGGTAGAAGCGGACGCGGTACGCCATGGCCACGGCGTACGGCGCGACGGCGCCCAGGCCCTGGTCGCGCAGCGCCTCGTAGAGGTCGGCTGACTCGTCCATCACCCGGCGCCAGTCGTCGCTCGCGCCCACCTCTTCCAGCGCGGCCGGCTCGGTGTACCCGTGGCGCGTGCCGAGCGGCTGCCACTCGACCGTCAGCAGCCGGTGACGCTGCAGGTCCCGGAAGGCGCCGTAGTCGGTGAGGATGTCGAAACGGTAGCTCGTCCGCTCGAACGCCCGGCCCGGGCGGTGCCGGCGGTTCGCGCGGTCGCCGACGTAGGCGCGCAGCACGGCGGCGCGTTGTTCGGGCGTGAGGTGCCGCGCGATGGCCTGCAGCTGGCCGTCGGGCAGCTCCGACGCGGCGTAGAGCGCCGCGGCCACCACCTTCGTCTCGCCGTCCGGGTCGAAGTCGGTCAGCGTGACCTCCGACGCCTCCTCGGCCTGGAAGTTCGGCAGGAGCGCGGCCGCGACGTCGTGTGTGGCGTTACGCGTTTCGGCCAGGTACGCCGACCAGCGTCCGCCGCGCTCGGGCTGATCGACGCGCGTGAGGAACGCCGGGATCACCTGCCGCAGCTCGGCGAGGATCCGGTCCGCGCACTCGTGCGCCTCGGCGAGCGGGTTCGCCCGCAGCCGCAGCAGCAGGGCCTCGTACGCCTGGCCGGTGCCGAACAGGCCGACGTTCGACCGCGTGGCGGCCGGCAGCAGGCCGCGCAGCGTGTCGAGCGCCTTGGCGCGGATCGCCGCGCGGTACACGCCGTCGCTGTCCTTCGGATCCTTCGGGTGCCGGGCCCGGAACAGTTCCTCGACAGGCGGAATCCAGCGGGCGTAGGTGTCGAACGCGCGGTCGAGCGCCTCGCAGTAGCGCGCCCGCAGCGGCGAGTGCTCCAGTTCCGGCGGGATGACGTACTTCCAGCGGCCGCCGGGCCGGTCGGTGTAGGGGACGTACCGGGTCGACTGCTCGAGGTACGCCATCAGGCGTCCCCATTCGAGCGCCTTCGTGAGGATGTTCGACACCCCTTCGCAGGCGACGTGGGCGCCGCCGAGCTGCGCCACCGAGTCGTCGCCGTAGTCGCTGAGGACGCGCGCGTAGAGCCGCTCGGCCCGCCCCACGCCGGCGCCGGACGAGGCCGGCCCGCCGGCGCCATCCATCTGCTCGAGGAACTCGTCGAGGAACAGCCGGCGCAGCGACTTCGCCGAGCGCGAGTAGCGCGCGAACAGCGCCCCCTTCACCGTCTCCGGCAGGTTGGTCAGCGCGAAGATCGGCTGGTCGGCGTTGGTGAAATAGGGCGCGAGCGCGCGGCGCTCCTCGTCGGTGAACGTCTCGGGGGTGACGGGCGTGTGTGGCACGAGGTAATTGATCTCACGGGCGGCAGTTGTCGTCAACACGTTGCGGGCCGGCGCCGGGATCCGGCCCGTCGCGCCGGGCCGGCGGGCCCGTTGCGCTAGACTAGGGGCGGGAGCCTCGAACGGCCGACATGGAGAATGCCGCGTTTTCGCACCAGGTGGAGGTCCGGTTCAAGGACTGCGACCCGATGGGGCACGTCAATCATGCCGTGTACCTCACGTATCTCGAGCAGGCCCGCTTCGCGTACTGGCGTCAGCTGACGCGCACCCGCCCGGGCCCGGGGGCCGGCATCATCATCGCGCGCGCGGAGTGCGACTTCCGGGCGTCGATCCTGATGGGCCAGGCGATCGAGGTCCGCCTCTGGGTGAGCGCAATCGGCCGGACCAGCTTCACGCTCGACTACGAGATCGTCCGGCTCGACGACCACCGCGTGGTCGCGACGGCCCGGACGGTGATCGTCGCCTACGATTACCAGGCGAACCGGCCCGTCGTCATTCCCGACGACATGCGCGCGCTGCTCGAGCAGGCGCGGCGCGAGCCGGCGGCGCCCTGAATCGCGGAGGAGACAGGCATGCCAGAGAAGGTCTACATCTTCGGCAAGGACACCTGACCGTACACGCAGGCCGCCCGTGACGACTATGCAAGGCGGCAGGTGGCGTTCGAATTCGTCAACGTCAAGAAGGACCGCGCGGGCCTGGAGCGGATGCTCGCGTATACCGGTGGCGGGCGCTCGGTGCCGGTCATCGTGGAGGATGGCCGCGTCACCGTCGGCTTCGGCGGTGGCACCTGAAGCGTCTGACCGGCTGCCGTGAGCGGCCCCAGTTTGATGGAAGCGATCGAGATCTTCGCGCATAACCCCGGCCCGATGACGGGGGCCGGGAACCATACGTACCTGATCCCCGGCCGGCGCACGGTGCTCATCGATGCAGGGACCGGCGACCCGCGTCACCTCGACGCCGTGGACCGCGAGCTGTCGGCGCGCGGGCGGCGGCTCGACGCCGTGCTGGTGACGCACGCGCACGGGGACCATGCCTCGGGCGCCGGCGCCCTGGCCGCCCGCTGGCCCGAGGCGGCGTTCTTCAAGTACCCGTCGCCGGCGCGCGACGGGAAGTATCCGGCTCCGTGGCAGCCGCTCGCCGACGGCGATCGCGTGCGGGCGGGCGACGGCCTGCTGACGGTCGTCCACACGCCGGGGCACGCCCCGGATCACGTGGCCTTCTGGGACGAGGCGGCCGCCACGCTGTTCTGCGGCGATCTGGCCGTGCTGGGCAGCACGGTCGTGATCCTGTGGAGCCACGGCGGCAGCGTGACGCAATACCTGGCGTCACTCGAGCGGGTGCTCGCGCTGGCGCCGCAGCGCATGCTGCCCGCGCACGGGCCGGTCATCGAGGACCCGCGGGCGCTGCTCCTCGCCTATCGGGCGCACCGGCAGGCGCGCGAGGATCAGGTGCTCGACGCCCTGGCCCGTGGCTGCGGCACGATCCCGGAGATGGTGGCCGTCATCTATCCCGACCTGCAGGAGGCCCTCCGGCCGATGGCGGGCGAAAGCGTCCACGCCCATCTCGTCAAGCTGCTGGACGAGGGGCGCGTGGCGCAGGACGGCGAACGGTTCGCGCCCGTGCGCGATCCCCTTCCACGATCCCTGTCTGGAGAAGCGAGGTAGGCCCATGGACAACGTGATCGACTTCATCAACGTGCACCGCGACCGCTACCTGGAGGAGCTGAAGGCGCTGCTCGCCATCCCGAGCATCAGTGCCCTGCCCGAGCACGCGCCCGACGTGCGGCGCTGCGCCGAGTGGTGCGCCGACGAGATGCGCCGCGTCGGGCTGCAGAACGTCCGGCTGGTCGAGACACCCGGCAACCCGGTCGTCTACGGCGACTGGCTGGGCGCGCCGGGAGCGCCGACGATGCTGTTCTACGGCCACTACGACGTGCAGCCGGTCGACCCGGTCGAGCTGTGGGACTCGCCGCCCTTCGAGGCGACGGTGCGCGACGGCGAGCTGTACGCCCGTGGCGCGGCCGACGACAAGGGGCAGGTCTTCATGCACCTGAAGGCGATCGAGGCCTTCATGAAGCAGAACGGCCGGCTGCCGGTGAACGTGAAGATGATCCTCGAAGGGGAGGAGGAGGTCGGCAGCAACAACCTCGACGACTTCGTGCGCGGCCATCGCCAGGAGCTGAAGGCCGACGTCGTCGTGATCTCCGACTCGCCGATGTTCGACCGCGGCGTCCCGTCGATCTGCTACGGCCTGCGCGGGCTCGCCTACTTCCAGATCGACCTCCGGGGGACGAAGACCGACCTGCACTCGGGGTCCTTCGGCGGCGCCGTCGCCAACCCGGCCTACGTCCTGGCGACCATGATCGCGCAGATGAAGGACAAGGGCGGCCGGATCAGGATCCCGGGCTTCTACGACGACGTGCGGGAGCTGAGCGACGCGGAGCGGGCCGAGTTCCGGAAGCTGCCGTTCAACGAGACCAGGTACCGCAAGGAGCTCGGGGCGCCGAAGCTGTTCGGCGAGCGCGGGTACACGACGCTCGAGCGGGTCTGGGGTCGCCCGACGCTCGAGGTGAACGGCCTGCTGTCGGGCTTCACGGGCGACGGAGCGAAGACCGTCATCCCGGCCGTCGCGATGGCGAAGATCTCCATGCGCCTGGTGCCCGATCAGCATCCCGACAAGATCGCCCAGCAGTTCGAGGCCTACGTCCGCAGGATCGCCCCGAAGAGCGTCGAGCTGACGTTCACCCGCATGCACGGCGGCAAGCCGTGGATGACGTCGTTCGACAACCCGTTCGTGCGGGCCGCCGGCCGGGCCATCGCGAAGGGCTTCGGCAAGGAGCCGGTGTTCACGCGCGAGGGGGGATCGATTCCGGTCGTCTCCACGTTCCAGGAGGAGCTCGGCATCCCGTCGGTGCTGTTCGGCGTCGGCCTGCCCGACGAGAACGCGCACGCGCCGAACGAGAAGATCGACCTCGGCAACTTCCACAACGGCATCGTCGCCTCGGCGATCTTCTACCAGGAGCTGGCCGGCGTCGCCGTGCACGCCTGACGATCGTGCCGGCCACCAGACTGGTCCACCTGCTCGAACGGCTGGAAGGCTTCTACGGGCGGTTGAAGGCACCGCCGGAGGAGCCGTTCCGGCTGTTCGTCTGGGACGTCCTGTCGGTGCACGCCGCCCCGGCGCGCCGCGACGCGGCGATGGCCGCGCTGCAGCGGATTCCCGCGCTCACGCCCGATGCGATGTGGCGGGCGCCGCGCGGCAAGCTCGAGGCGGCCGTCCAGCAGGCCGGCCCCTACCTCGAGCAGCGACTCCAGGCGCTGCAGATCGGCGTGCAGGTGTTCCGCCGGGCGCCCGATCTCCCGCGGGTGCTGACCGGCCCGCTGGCCGCCGCCCGGCGGGCCCTGAAGCCGCTCCCGCGTCTGGGCGACACCGGCCCCCACCGCATGCTGCTGTTCAGCGGCGGACACCTGGTGCTGCCGGTCGACGCCCCGGCCTGCCGCACGGGATTGCGGCTGGGCTACGGCCGTCCGGCCGCCGACTTCCGGGGCACGGTGAAGCGGGTGCAGCACGCCCTCGTCACGGAGCTGCCGCCCGAGGTGGCCATCTGGCGGCGGGCGGCGATCTACCTGTCCCACCACGGCGCGGCCACCTGCGTCGAGGCGGCCCCCCATTGCAGCGTCTGCCCGCTGCTGGTCGATTGCGCGGACGGACAGCGGCGCTCGGGCCTGGTGCGGCGTCCCGGGCCGGCGCGCGTCAATTGAGCGTGGCGACCCGGCGGCGGAGCGTCTTCACGTGCTCCCAGATCTGGGACTGTTCCTCGCGGCCGGGCGCGCCGTGGTCGAGCGACGACGCCAGCCGCAGGTACTGCTCGAGGTCGCGCAGCGCGGCGGGATAATCGTTCAGGTGGTAGGCGAGCAGGCCGCGGTCCCTGAGCTCGGTCAGTGCCGACGGCGTGAGGGCCAGCAGCAGCTCGGTGACGGCACGGGCCTGCGGGAACGAGTGCATGTGCACGTAGACGTGCTTCAGGTTCAGCAGCATCCGGACGACGATCTGCTTCTTCGTGGCGGCCGAGAGCAGCCGCGCCGAGAACGACGCCTCGTCGCCCGCGTGACGCCGCAGCAGATCGCGGCAGTCGCCTTCTGACAGCAGCGTGCCGCGCGCGAACGCATCGATGATGATCGGATGGTGCCCGTAGGCCTCCTCCGAGGCCCCCCGCGCGCGCAGCAGGAAATGGCCGGGGAAGTTCACCCCTTCGACGCGGACGCCGGCCCGCCGCCCCACCTCCAGGTAGACCACCGCGAGCGAGATCGGGATGCCCACGCGCCGATCGAGCACGTCGTTCAGGAAGCTGTTCCGGGGATCCTCGTACCGGGCCGTGTTCCCGGCGAAGCCTTCCTCCTCGAACAGGAAGCGGTTCACGATCGCTACCTGGTCGGCGATCGGCAGCTCCACGCGGTCGGTCGCCTCGTGAAAGGCCGCGAGCGCGGTATCGAGCCGCGTGCGCACGGTCGCTCCCATGGCGTCGAGCCGGGCGAGGTACGGGGAGGCGTCGAGATGGGGATGTTCGAGCCTGGCGATCATCAGGGCCGCGACGGCCAGGTCGGGCTCGGGACTGGAGGCGACGAGCGCGAAGCGTTCCACGAACTCCGGACGCATGCGCACAGGATAGATCATCCGGTGACGGCCTGCAGCCGTTCGATGGTCAGCGCCGCGAGGTTCGGCACCACGGCGTCGGCCTCGCCGAGCGCGTCGGCCGCGTACGAGTGGGTGACGGCGACGCACCGGAGCCCGGCGCCGCGCGCCGACTGGATGCCCCACCGCGAGTCCTCGATCGCCACCGTCCGCGCCGCCTCGATCGGCAGCCCCGTCGCCTCGCGCAGCCGCTCGAGCGCCAGCAGGTAGGGGTCCGGCGCCGGCTTGCTCTTCGGCGTGTCCTCGGCCGAGACGACCAAGTGGAAGGCGTCCCGCAGCCCGGCGTGCTCCAGCACCAGCTCGATCTCGCGCCGCAGCGCGCCCGACGCGACGGCCAGCGGCCACCGCGCCGCGCAGCGGCGGACGCACTCGATGGCGCCGGGGAACAGGACGGCGCCGGCCGCCTCCAGTTCCTCGAAGCGCCGCGCCTTGCGGGCGATGAAGTCCCGGACCGCCTCTTCGTCCAGCGTCCGCCCGCTGTCGCGCGCGATCGCCCGGAACGCGCCCGCATCGTCGTAGCCGAGATAGCGGGCGTAGTAGTCCATCTCGGTCAGCGAGATGCCGGCCTCGGCCAGGATGTCCTGGTAGGCGCGCAGGTGCAGCGGTTCGGTGTCCGCAATGACACCGTCGAAGTCGAAGACGACGGCCTGGAGCGACGATGGGGACATGGGAGGGTCAGGCGCCCGGCCCCGCCTTCGGCAGCTTCTCGCCGGCCTTGACGGGCACCGGCAGCCGGTTCTGGGGCGGCGGGATGGGGCAGTCGTAGTTCTCGCTGTAGCAGCAGTACGGGTTGTACGCGCGATTGAAGTCGATGACGTAGATGCCGGTCTTCGTCGCGTCGAGATCCATGTACCGGCCGCCGCCGTAGGTCTCCTTGCCGCTCGTCAGATCCGTGAACGGCACGAACAGCCGCGACGCGTCGGTCGATCCTTCCTCGACGAAGGCCGTCAGCTTCAGCGGGTGGCCGAGCAGCGAGAACTCCAGCGTGCCGTACTCCTGCTCGGTCCGGACCTGGCCGGTCGAGGTGGGGATGCGCATCACCGTGTTGCCCGGCGCCGGCACCAGCTCGGCCGGCACCCGGTAGGCCGGGTTCGGCGGATAGTACTGCAGCGGCAGGATGACGTTGCGCAGGTTGACGGGCACCGGCGACTGCGGGTCGCTGCGGAACGCCGCGTCCTTGGCCGCGCGATCGGCTTCGAGCTGCTTCGCCCAGGCCGCCGTGTCGTCGGCCGGCGCGTTCGAGCAGGCAGCCGCGGCCATCAGGGCCAGCGCGAGCACCAGCCCGAGCAGCCTGGTCGCCCCACGGAACGCCGGAAGCGGGCCGTGTCCGGGGTTGCCGCGTGCGCGGGAACGACAATCGTGGAGCACTCGCGTCAGCAGCATGGATTATCCGAAGATGTAGCCGCCCTTGGCCGTCACGGCTTCAGCAATCCGGCGGCGCAGGGTGACGGTGTCGACCGGCACGACCTTCAGCAGGCGCCGCAGGGCCGCCAGTTGCGTCCGCAGCGTGTCGCCCTCGGCCATGGCCGCGAGCGCGCAGCGGGCGTTCGACTCGACGCGGGCCGCCGCGTCGCTGACGAAGACGCGCGCGGCGTCGGTCTGCAGGTCGGCCGTCCCGATCTTCCGCGCCTGGCTGTCGAGGGCGCGCAGGACGGCGCTCTCGGCGCTGTAGACGTCCATCAGGATGTCGGAGACGTACATCAGCACTTCCTGCTGGTCGGTCAGCGACTGGCCGTAGCGCTGCATCGCCAGCCCGAGCGCCATCAGCCCGACCTTCTTGCAGGCCGCCAGCGTCCGGCGCTCGTCGGCCAGCGGCCGGCCGTCCCCGCCGGCCACCGCGGGCGCCGACGGCTCCAGGATCTCCGCCTGCAGCTGCCTGGCTGCGGCGACGAGCGGCAGGTCGCCCTTGAGCGCGCGCCGCACCAGCATGCCGGGGATCAGCATCCGGTTGATCTCGTTCGTCCCCTCGAAGATCCGGTTCACGCGCGCGTCGCGGTAGTGCCGCTCGGCGGGGTAGTCGGCGACGAAGCCGTTGCCGCCATGGATCTGGACGTTCTCGTCGAGGACGTAGTCCAGCATCTCGCTGCCGGCCACCTTCGCAATCGACGCCTCGACGGCGAACTCCTCGACCGCCGCCAGTACCGGGCTGCCGTCGGTCGCCTCGTGGGGCGTGGCCGCCAGCGTCGCGTCGATGAGGCCGCCGGTCCGGTAGACCAGACTCTCGATCGCGTACTGCCGGATGGTCATCTCGGCCAGCTTGTGCTTGATGGCGCCGAAGTTCGCGATCGGCTGGCCGAACTGCTTCCGCTGCGCCGCGTACTTCGCCGCCTCGCCGATGGCCACCCGCGCGCCGCCGCTGCACATGGCGCCGAGCTTGAAGCGGCCGAAGTTCAGCACGTTGAACGCGACCTTGTGGCCCTTGCCGACCTCGCCCAGCAGGTTCTCCGCCGGCACCTTCACGTCCTGCAGGATCAGCGGCGTCGTCGACGAGCCGAGCAGGCCCATCTTGTGCTCTTCCTTGCCGTTGCTGACCCCCTTGAACGCCCGCTCGACGATGAAGCAGCTGAACTGCTCGCCGTCGACCTTGGCGAAGACGATGAAGAGGTCGGCGAAGCCGCCGTTGGTGATCCACATCTTCTCGCCGCTCAGCACGAAGCTGCCGTCGGGCTGGCGCACGGCCTTCGCCTTCGCGCCGAGCGCGTCGGAGCCCGAGCCCGGTTCGCTCAGGGCGTAGGCGCCGACCAGCTCACCCGACAGGAGCTTCGGGAGGTACTTCTGCTTCTGCGCTTCGGTGCCGAACAGGAAGATCGGCAGGACCGTGAGGTTGGCCTGGCCGCCGAAGGTGGCGGCGAACGACGCGCAGGCCGCCACGCGCTCGCTGACGATGATCGAGGTGACCTTGTCGAGCCCGACGCCGCCGTACGCCTCGGGCACGTCCACGCCGAGCAGGCCCAGCTCACCGGCACGCTGCACGAGGCTGCGGGCGATCTTCCAGTCCTTCTGCTCCATGAGCTCGAGAACGGGCAGCACTTCCTGCTGCACGAACTCGTCGGCCGTCTGCGCGATGAGCCGCTGCTCCTCCGAGAACTGCTCGGGGGTGAAGGCGCCGGCGCCCTCGGTCGGTTCGAGCAGCCAGGCGCCGCCGCGGGATGAGGTGGAGACGGGAGCGTTCATGGATGACCTCTCAGTGTATTGTCTCAGAAATTACAGCCGCTCGAAGATTCCCGCGGCCCCCATGCCCCCGCCGACGGGCATCGTTCAGTGGGCGCGAGGCCCCACCCCCGCGCCGAACTGACGCCGATGCCTCGCTCGGGATGCGCTTGTCCCTCGCTCGGCATGGCCGCAGGCGCCGTGACCTTGCTCAAACAGGTCACGAGTGCGCCGGCGCGGCTTTGCGCGTTACGTAGGGGCGGCCTGAAATGGCCGCCCCTGGCGACACCGCGCTCACAGCCGCTCGAAGATCCCGGCGGCGCCCATGCCCCCGCCGACGCACATCGTGACCAGGCCGTAGCGGGCCTGGCGGCGGCGCATCTCGTAGAGGAGCGTCGTCGTCAGCCGGGCCCCCGTGCAGCCCAGCGGATGACCGAGCGCAATCGCCCCGCCGTTGACGTTCAGCTTCTGCGGATCGATCGGCAGCTCCTTCAGGCAGGCGAGCGCCTGCGACGCGAAGGCCTCGTTGAGCTCGACGAGATCGATCTGGTCGAGCGCCAGCCCCGCGATCTTCAGCGCCTTGTGCACCGCCGGTACCGGACCGATGCCGAACAGCTCCGGCTTCACGCCGGCCGTCGCGTACGCCACGAAGCGCGCCAGCGGCTGCAGCCCGAGCGCCTTCGCCCGTTCGCCCGACATCACCAGCACCGCGGCCGCGCCGTCGCTCGTCTGCGACGAGTTGCCGGCCGTCACCGTCCCCTTCGCGTGGAACGCCGGGCGCAGTTTCGCCAGCGCCTCGGCCGACGTGTCGCGCCGCGGCCCCTCGTCGGTGTCGAACGTCAGCTCGCGCACGGCCGGCGGGCCGCCGTCGGCAGGCGGCTCGACCATCCGCACGGTGAGGGGCAGCACCTCGTCGCGGAAGCGGCCGGCGTCGATCGCGGCCAGCGCCTTCTGGTGGCTGCCGAGCGCGAAGGCGTCCTGTGCCTCGCGAGAGATCTGCGACTCGCGGGCGTGGTTCTCGGCCACCAGGCCCGTCGAGAGATAGACGTCGGGATAGTGCTCGCTGAGGTACGGGTTCGGCGCGATCTTGTGACCGCCCATCGGCACCAGGCTCATCGACTCCGTGCCGCCGGCCAGGACGGCCTGCGAGAAGCCGCACATGATCCGCTCGGCCCCGTAGGCGATCGACTGCAGGCCGGACGAGCAGAACCGGTTCACCGTGACGGCCGACACGCTCACGGGAAGCCCGGCCCGCAGGCTGGCGATGCGCGCCACGTTCAGCCCCTGCTCGGCTTCCGGCATCGCGCAGCCGAAGATGACGTCCTCGACCTCGGCGGCGTCGAGCCCCGGCGCGCGCCGCAGGGCCTCGCCGATCACCGCGGCCGCCATTTCGTCGGGACGCGTGGCGCGCAGCGTACCGCCCGGCGCCTTGCCCACCGCCGTCCGCACCGCCGAGACGATTACTGCATCCTGCATGGATAGTGCCTCCGTCGCCCTCAGGCCTCTCCGCCCACCTCGGCTCGTTCCGGGTAGTCCGACAGCAGTTCTTCGATGGCGTCGCCCACCTCGCTCGCCTGGCCGTCGAACAGGTGGTTCGCGCCGTCGATGATGGCCAGCTCCTTCGGCTCGTGCAGCTGCCCGTAGAACTGCCGCAGCACCTTCGTCGGGCAGATCTCGTCGAGCTCGCCCTGGATGAAGAACTTCGGCTTGCGGCTCTCCCTGAGCGCCGTGAAGTCGTACTTCTCGATCGGCGGGGCGATGCCGATGAGCACCGAGACGCGCTCGTCCTCGGCCCCCGCCACCAGCCCGACCCAGGCGCCGAACGAAAAGCCGCCCGCCCAGAGCGGTACGCCCGGATAGCGCGCGGTCATGAACGTCAGCGCCGCGCGGAAGTCCGCCATCTCGCCGGGACCGTTGTCGAACGTCCCGTCGCTCCGTCCGACGCCGCGGAAGTTGAACCGCAGCACGGCACAGCCGATCCGGCTCAGCCCCTTGGCCGCCTGGTAGAGCCCCTTGGTGTGCATCGTGCCACCGTAGAGCGGATGGGGATGCCCCAGCACGACCGCCGCGCGCGGCGGCGCGTCGGCCCTCAGGCCGGCCGGCTCGTCCAGCAGCACCTCCAGCACCCCTTCCGGTCCGCGAATCTCTCGAACGATGTCAGCCATGCGTCTGTGTCTGTCCTGTCTCGTGAACCCGGGCCGCCGCCTCGTGCACGAACGTCGCGACGATGCCGGCGAACCGGTCGGGCTGCGTCACCAGCCCGATGTGTCCCGTCCGTTCGAGGGTGACCGCCCGGACCTCGGGAATCAGCTTCAGGTACTCGTGCGTCTGCGCCACCGGCACGACGCGGTCCAGTCCCGGCTCGCCAGTGACGAGGAGTGTCGGCGCCTGCACCTGCCGGGCCAATGCCGCCAGGTCGATGGCCTGCATCAGCCGCGCCCGCTCGGCCATCCATGACGGGACGATGGGCGCCCGCAGCACCGTGATGACCTGCCGCAGCGTGAACGCCAGGCGCGGCAGTCGTCGTGGAAACGCCACCCGGATCTCCGGGGCCAGCCGCGCCCGCGTCCCCGCCAGGAACACCAGCGTGTTCAGCCACGGCCGGCGCATCTGCGCCCGGAGCTCGGGGTCCGGCGCCCAGCGCGGGCCGGGCGCCGACGCGAGGACGAGCGCTGTCACCTTCCCGGGCCGCGTGGCGGCGTACTGCAGCGCTACCGGGCCGCCCGCCGAGGAGCCGCACAGCGCCGCGCGGTCGAGCCCCGCCTCGTCGAGCATCGCATCGATGCGGGCCATGTCACGCGCGTACCCGCGCACCGGGTCGACCGGCTCGCCGCGATCGACGGCCCGGCCCAGCGAGAAGGTCAGCACCCGGCATCCGTGCGCGGCGAGTGCTTCGACCGTCCGGCTCAGGAACTGCCAGCGTCCCTGGATGCCGGGGAGCAGCACGACCGCCGGCCCCGATCCGCGATCGACGTACCTGCGCATGGCGGGCTCTGCCGCCTCTCAGTTCCGCAGCGGCTTGCCGGTCTTCAGGGTATGCCGGATCCGCGCCTGCGTCTTCGGCTCGCCGCACAGCTTCAGGAACGCCTCGCGTTCGAGATCCAGCAGGTACTGCTCGCTGACGGTCGTGGCGTGCGGCAGATCGCCGCCGGCCATGATGCGCGCCAGCGTGCGGCCGATGAGCGCGTCGTGATCGCTCGCCTGTCCCGCCCGCCAGGCCAGGTGGACGCCGATCGACAGGGCGGCCCGCACGTCGTCTCCGCCGACCGGAATGCGATCGCGCGGGGCGGGCGGGTGGTACCCCTCCCGCACGCGCTCCAGCGCCACCCGCTTCGCGTCGGCAATCAGTCGCGCGCGCCGCATGGTCACGCCGTCGACGTCGCGCAGGTACCCGAGCCGGCGTGCGTCGGGGCCGCTCGTCGACACCCGCCCGAGCGCCATCGTCTCGAACGCCGGGCGGATGGCCGCCAGCAGGTTCCGCTGCTCTTCGGCCGTCAACCCCTCGGTCGCCCGCGCCAGCATCGCCGTCGTGCCACCGCCGGCCGGAATGAGGCCGACGCCGACCTCCACCAGCCCGACGTAGCTCTCGGCCGCCGCCTGCACGCGGTCGGCCTGCAGGGCGATCTCGCAGCCGCCGCCCAGCGTCAGTCCTGCCGGGCAGACGATCACGGGGACGGGGGCGTACCGCAGTGACCGCGTGGTCTGCTGGAACGTGCGGACCATCAGGTCGATCTCGTCCCAGTTCTCCTCCTCGGCCTCGAGGAGCAGCAGCATCAGGTTGGCGCCAGCGGAGAAGTTCGGCGCGTCGTTGCCGATGACGAGCGCCGCGAAGTTGCGCGCGGCTTCGTCCAGCCCGGCGCGGATCATCTCGACGACGTCGGCGCCGATGGTGTTCATCTTGGAATGGAACTCGATCGCCAGTACGCCATCGTCCAGATCGACCAGGCTCGCGCCGGCGTTCGCGCGGACAATGCGCGAACGATCGCGGGCGGCGCGGAGGATCTGGAGGTCGGGCGCGGCGGGCGCCAGCGGCGCCTCGCGGAACCGGTTGCGGCCGGCCTCCAGCGCGCGAGCCACCAGCGGCGGCGCCGAGACGACCGTCGTCTGGTTGGCCTTCTGCACCGACTCCATCAACTCCCGCAGACCGATGGCGTCCCACGTCTCGAAGGGGCCCAGCTCCCACGCGAAGCCCCACCGCATGGCCCGGTCGATGTCGTCGATGGAGCCGGCGATGTCGGGTGCGACGGCGGCCGTGTAGAGGAGCGTCGGGGCGAGCGTCTCGCGCAGGAA
>JAGWRA010000033.1 GCA_028876655.1 Acidobacteriota bacterium
GGTCGATCACCGCGACGCGCCCCTCGCGCCCCGCCTGATCGAGGCCGTAGGCCAGCGCCGCCGCCGTCGGCTCGTTGACGATCCGCATCACCTCGAGGCCGGCAATCTGCCCCGCATCCTTCGTCGCCTGCCGCTGCGCGTCGTTGAAGTAGGCCGGCACGGTGATGACCGCCTGGTTCACCGCCTGCCCGAGGTGCTCCTCGGCCGCCTGCTTCAGCTTCTGCAGCACCATCGCCGAGATCTCGGGCGGCGAGTACTCCTTGCCGTTCGCCTCCACCCGGACGTCGCCGTTGGCGGCCCGGATCACCTTGTACGGCACCATCTTCATCTCTTCGGTGACTTCGTCGTAACGGCGCCCCATGAACCGCTTGATCGAGAAGATGGTGTTCTCGGGGTTCGTGACCGCCTGGCGCTTCGCCACCTGGCCGACCAGCCGCTCCCCGGTCTTGGCGAAGGCCACCACCGACGGCGTCAGCCGACTCCCTTCGGGGTTGGTAATGACGACCGGTTCGCCCCCCTCCATGACCGCCACGACGGAGTTGGTCGTCCCCAGATCGATGCCGATGATTTTGCTCATGATGAAGTCACCTCAGGCGACGCGACAGCGCGCTCGAACCTCACTCTTATGTTCCTGTTGATAATAAAATATGAGTGCCTTTCAGTCAAACTTACACTTCCGTCAGGATCTCCTGAACAGCTAACCTCAACTTGTCCTGCGCTTTCCGGGGAGACGGATGATATAATTTCTCAATCGCCCGCACTGCTGACTGCGTCGCCCGCAGCGCCGCACGTCCCTCCAGGAGGTCTGTCATGCCCGGACGCTGGGGCATACTCGCTGGTCTCGTCCTGGCAACCGCCCTCGGCGGTCAGGCCGCCGCCCAGGCCCCCCTCGCGCCGCCGCCGGCGCGCGTCGCCGGTATCACCGGCCGGGCCACGCTCGAGCGCGTGGGGCGGGTCGTGCCGGTCCGGCTTGACCTCTCCGTGATGCCGGGCGACCGGCTCCGGACGACCGACGGCCGGCTCGAACTGTGGCTCATCGACGGCTCGGTCCTCGACATCGACACGCACACGACGGTCGATCTCCTGGATCTCTCACTCCTCCGGTTGCTGAACGGCCGCATCCGGCTGACCTCGACCGTCGGCCCGGACGGGATGGCTCCCCCCCTCCGCATCGACGCCCCCGGCGGGATCGTCCAGACGGGCGGTCCGGGGGTCTACGACGTCCAGGCGGCCGACGAACGGGCGGTCCAGCTCACCCTGGCGGTCGTGCGGGGTTCGGCGACGCTCTCAACCGATCACGCCTCCCTGCTCGTCGGCCCCGGCCAGTGGAGCGTCGCCCGCGACAACGGTGTGCCGGCGGCACCGGCGATCTTCAACGTGGCCCGGCTCGACCCTTTCGCCAACTGGGCGGACGCCCAGCAGGAGGCGCTCGCCGGTTCGCGGGCTGCCAGCGACCTGCCGCCGGGGTTCGACGTCTCAGGAGGCGCGATCGATCAGACCGGCACCTGGCAGACACTCTCGCCGTACGGCGAGGTCGGGTACCCGCAGGGCTCGGCCGGCTGGCAACCCGACGCCGACGGCCAGTGGCAGGCGTTGGCGCCCTACGGGTGGATCTGGATTCCCGGGAACCGCTGGCGCCCGACGCGGGAAGCCCACGACGGCCGTCACGAGGGCCGCGATGATCGCCACACGCGCCGTCCACGTGGCGACCGGGCGGCGCGCGCAGGTCGGACATTCCTCGGCCGGGGCAACGCCGCGGCTGCCGTCTCGACGCCTGGCGGGACGCCCATCACGGTCATCCCGATGCCGAGCCCCAGTGTGGCACTCCCGCGCAATCCGGTGACCTCCGCGGCGCCCGTCGATCTCCCGCCGCCCTTCACCGGCCCGTATCGGACCTGGACCTCCTCGCCCTCCGTCACGGCAGGCACGAGTGACACGGGTGTGTCGAAATTCCCCAGCCGGACGCTCGGCTCAGCCGGGCCCGGTCTCCACACCGTCCTGCCCAGCCCCTCGCCGTCCGGGCCGGCGGCGGGCCGGATCATCGGGTCGCCCTGGTCGTCGTACCGTACAATGTCATCCGCGCGGGACTCGGCCGGACAACGGCACGAAACTGGCTGGACGGGTCTCCGGTTCGTGGCGCCCGCGATCCCGTCAGCGACGGCTCTGCCGCGCGTCACGGCGCCGCGGGTGCCCACTGTGCCCGGAACGGCTGGCGGGATGCGAGAGGTCGTGCCGCTGAGGGGGGTGCCGACGGCCGTGGCTCCGATCCCCGGCGGCATGAAAGCGATTCTGCCGGTGACGGCCGGCGTGGCCGCACCGGCGGCCGGGACGACGGGCACGACCGTCGCGCCGGCGGCTGCTGGCGGCACGGCGGGCCGGCACCCGGCCGGACCGCCGCAAGCGCACGGGCGGATTCCCCGGCGGCCGTAGCGGGCCCGCCGGCCAGCGAGGACAGGCAGGACTTTGTCTCACTACGTCGTCCGTTACGCGCGACACGCGGGCATTGCCGCGCTCTTCGTGGTCGCCGCGATCCTCGGCAGCATCAGCGGCGTCCTGTTCGCCTACGCGGGCGATCTCCCCCAGATCAAGGCGCTGGACCACTACAACCCGGGCACGATCACTCGCGTCTACGCGCGCGACGGCCAGGTGATCGGCGAGTTCGCGACCCAGCACCGCGACGTCATCGGCTACGACGACATCTCGCCGCTGCTGCGCGAGGCGATCATCTCGACCGAGGACGCCGACTTCAACCATCACTTCGGGGTGAATCTCTGGCGTATCTTCGTGGCCGCCGTCACCGACATCGTCAAGTGGCGGCGCGACCAGGGGGCCAGCACGATCACGCAGCAGCTGGCGCGCAACCTCAACGAATTCGGCCTCACGCAGCAGAAGCTGTTCGAGCGGAAGATCAAGGAACAGATCCTCGCGATCCAGATCGAGAAGCGGTACACGAAGCAGGAGATCCTGACGATGTACTGCAATCAGATCTACCTGGGGCACGGCGCCTACGGCGTCGAGGCGGCGTCGCGGCTCTACTTCGGCACGCATGCGAAGGACCTCACGCTGCCCGAGGCGGCGATGATCGCCGGCATCATCCAGTCGCCCACGCGCGAGAGCCCGTTCGTGAGCATGCGGCGCGCCCTGCAGCGGCGGAACTACTCGCTCCAGCGGATGGCCGACGAGGGCTACATCACGCAGGCGCAGGCCGACAAGGCGAAGGCCCAGCCGATCGTGCTCGCCCGTCAGGCGCGGCAGGACCTCTCGGTGGCGCCCTACTTCGTCGAGGAGGTCCGCCAGCACCTCGAGAAGGAGTACGGCGCGAAGCAGCTCTACGAGGGCGGGCTGTCGGTGCAGACGTCGCTGGACGTCCGGCTGCAGAAGGCGGCCGACGCCGCGGTCGATCGCGGCCTGCGCAACATCGACAAGGTCCGCGGCTGGCGGCGGCCGACCGACACGGTGTTCGCCGGGAAGGACACGATCGCCGGCTACAGTAACGCGCGGTGGGCGCAGCCGATGGCCCCCGGCGACATCGTCCCGGCCGTGGTCGTGGCGCTCACCGGCCCGCGGCACCAGAACGCCCGGCTCCGGATCGCCGAGTTCCACGCGGATCTCACGCCGCGCGACTTCACCTGGACGCACCGCGCCGCGGCCGACCAGCTGATGAAGCCGGGCGACGTTGTCCAGGTCGCGATCCGGAAGGTGGACGCCGCGAAGAAGACGATGGAGGTCCGGCTCGATCAGCAGCCGCTCATCCAGGGGGCGCTGCTGGCGATCGACAACCACACGGGCCAGATCCTCGCCATGGTCGGCGGCGACGATTTCGAGCGCAGCAAGTTCAACCGGGCCCTGCAGGCCATGCGGCAGCTCGGGTCGACCTTCAAGCCGATCGTCTACACGGCGGCCATCGATCGCGGCTATACGCCGGTCTCGATCATCCAGGACGAGCCGGTTTCCTTCCCGCAGGGGCCGGGGCTGCCCGACTACGAGCCGCGCAACTACGACCGCATCTTCGAGGGGCCGATCACCCTCCGGCACGCGCTCGAGGACTCGCGCAACGTGCCGGCGGTCCGGATGATGAACCAGCTGACGCCGCCGGTCGTGCTGAGCTACGCGAAGCGGTTCGGGCTGAAGGAGGACATCCCGCCGTACCTCTCGGTCGCGCTGGGCGCCGCCGAGTCGACGCTGCTGGAGATGACCAGCGCCTACTCGGTCTTCCCCAACCAGGGGGTGCGGATGGTGCCGTACGAGATCCTGAAGGTACAGGACCGCGACGGCAACCTGCTGGAGCAGCACCGGCCGCAGCCGATCGACGTGATCCGCGCCGACACGGCCTACGTGATGACCAACCTGCTGCGCGGTGTCGTCCTGCGCGGCACGGGGGCGGCCGACGCCGCCATCGACTGGCCGCTGGCGGGCAAGACCGGCACGACCGACAACTACTCGGACGCCTGGTTCATCGGGTTCGACCCGAACATCACGGTGGGCGTGTGGGTGGGGTTCGACGAGAAGAAGCCGATCTTCAACAACGCCACCGGTGCGGTGGCCGCGCTGCCGATCTGGACCGAGTTCATCAAGGACTACATCCGCGGCCTGCCCGACCGCAACAACCCGCCGTCGTTCCAGGTCCCCGGCAACATCGTCTACGTCTCGGTCGACAAGACGACGGGCGCCCCGGAGCCACCGGGAACGGCCGGGGCCATCAACGAGGCCTTCATCGCGGGGACGCAGCCGGGGGCCACGTCGTTCCTCGGCTCGACGACGCCGGCGCCGGTGTCGTCACTGTCTCGCCCCCAGCCGCAACCGCAGCCCCAGCCACAGGACCGGCACGAACCGCAGCTGCAGCACCACTGAGGCCGGCGGCGCCGGCCTCAGTCCTCGTCGGCCGCGCCCGGCTGACCGAGCGTGCCGCTCGCCTTCTGCATCAGGTAGGTCTTGATGAAGCCGTCGATGTCGCCGTCGAGCACGCGTGCGACGTCGCCGACCTCCATCTTCGTGCGGTGGTCCTTGACCAGCTGGTAGGGATGGAGCACGTAGCTCCGGATCTGGCTGCCGAAACCGATCTCCTTCTTCTCCCCGCCGAGTTTGGCCAGCTTGGCCTCCTGCTCCTTCAACCGCAGGTCGAACAGGCGGGACTTCAGGACCTTCATCGCGGCGTCGCGGTTGCGGTGCTGCGATCGCTCGTTCTGGCACGACACCACGATGCCCGTCGGCAGGTGGGTGATCCGGACGGCCGAGTCGGTGACGTTGACGTGCTGCCCGCCGGCCCCGCTCGACCGGAAGGTGTCGATCCGGAGGTCCTTCTCCTCGATCTGGATGTCGACGTCGTCGGGCAGCTCGGGCCAGACGAAGACCGAGGCGAACGAGGTGTGGCGGCGCGCGGCCTGGTCGAACGGCGAGATCCGCACGAGACGGTGCACGCCGGCCTCGGCCGAGAGCAGACCGTAGGCGTAGTCGCCCGCGATCAGCATCGTCGCGCTCTTGATGCCCGCCTCGTCGCCCGGCTGCAGGTCGATCAGCTCCCGCTTGAACCCGCGCCGTTCGATCCAGCGCACGTACATCCGCAGCAGCATCTCGGCCCAGTCCTGGGACTCGGTGCCGCCGGCGCCCGGGTGGATCGTGAGGATGGCGTTGCGCTGGTCGTGCTCGCCCCCCAGCATCTTCTTGATCTCGCCGGCCTGGACCTGCTCGTCCAGCTCGTCGAGCCCGCGCGTCAGCTCCGCGACGACGTCTTCACCCTGCCCGGCCCATTCGACGAGCACGGCCAGATCGTCGACGCGCCGCTGCAGGACGCCGCTCAGCTCGACGTCCTGCTCGAGGCGGCGGCGGCGCTGCAGCACGCGCTGGGCCTCGGCCTGATCCTTCCAGAAGTCGGGGGCCGCCGCGCGGGCTTCGAGCGAGGAGAGCTCTTCGGCGGGATGAGCGGCCTCAAAGATAGCTCCGCAGATCGGCGGAGCGCTTGGACAGGTCCTGGTAACGGCGGATCAGATCGTCGAGCACGAGTGACATGGAGTCTCCATCAATTAGTCCGCATGGGGCCCGGGCCTCCGCCCGGCCTCGCGGTCATCCTTCTCAACTCACTTGCCGGGCTCCGGCCGCGCTCGCCGAAGCGCCAGAGGCGCGAAGGCGGCCACCCCCATGCGTCGCCAGCGCTTCCGTTCGGCCAGCACCGCCAGCAGCGCGGCCAGCGTGATCGCGCAGCACAGGTACGCCGCCAGGTCGCCGATGCGCGCGTACACGGTCGTGTCCGTCAGGAACCGGACGGTGCCGACCATCGCCACCGGCGTGAAGAGCCTGGTCCGGGCGAGCACGCGCCCGTAGGGATCCACGATGCCGCTGATGCCCGTATTGGCCGAGCGGACGAGGTAGCGCCCCTCCTCGATGGCCCGCATCGACGCCTGTTCGAAGTGCTGGTACGGCGCGGCCGTGCGGCCGAACCAGGCGTCGTTGGTAATCGTCGTCAGCAGCTGGCTCCCCTCGCCGACGAACCGGCGGACCAGCTCAGGATACACAATCTCGTAGCAGATCGCCGTGCTGGCCGGGTGGCCGTCGACCGGCAGCAGCGTCGCTTCGTCGCCGGCCGAGAAGTTCGAGACGGCGCGCACCAGCGGCGCCGCGAAGAAGAAGACCGGCTTCAGGGGCACGTACTCCCCGAACGGCACCAGGTGCATCTTCCGGTACACCGGTCCCGGCCGCCCGTCGGGTCCGACCCGGATCGCGGCGTTGTAGTACTTCCCGTCCTGGACGTAGTCGCTGCCGATGAGGAGCGTCACGTGCGAAGTCCGCGCGATCTGCTCGATCTCCGCCGTCCCCTCGACATCCTCGCCGAACACGAACGGCGTGGAGGCCTCGGGCCAGACGACCAACTGCGCCCCGTGCGCGATTGCCGTCCGCGTCAGCGTCAGGTAGTCGCGGAAGATCGTCCCGGCGCGCATCGGATCCCACTTCTGATCCTGCGGCACGTCGCCCTGCACGAGGCCGACCGTGATCGGCGTCCCCTCCCGGACCAGCGAGCCGTCGGCCACCCGCCGGCTGCCCCAGACGGCCGTCGCCAGCAGCAGCACCACGGCCACCGCCGCCGGCACGTACCGCGATCGGCGGCCGCGCGCGAGGATCGCGTAGGCCCCCGCCGCGCTGAAGACGGCCACGAAAGCCGACAGGCCGTAGACGCCGATGGCACTGGCCAGCTGCGCGATCGGCAGCAGCGGCGTCTGGCTGTAGCCGAGCAGCACCCACGGGAAGCCCGTGAACAGCCGGCCGCGCCCCAGTTCGGTCGTCACCCAGACCGCCGGCGCCACCAGCACGCCCGACGGCCCGGCGCGCCGGATGATGGCCGCCATGATGACGGCGAACAGGCCCGGATAGAGCGCCAGATAGGCGATGAAGATGACGTTGACGCCGACCGCCACGAGCAGCGGCAGGCCGCCGTAGATCGTCATCACCGAGGTGATCCAGTAGAGCGTGCCGGTGAAGTAGACGGCTCCCGTGGTCAGACCCAGCCGCAGCGCCCGTCCCGTCGACGGGACTGCGCGCGCACGGCCGCCGCCGCCGAGCGCGACGAGCAGCGGCAGCAGGGCGAGCCAGGCGAGCGCCGGGTGGCCGTAGCGCGGAAAGCTGAACGCCAGCAGGATGCCCGAGAAGACGGCTAGCGGGTAATCCAGGGTTTGAACTTCTCTTCCTTCCGGAGGCGGGTGGCGACGATCTGCGCTTCACGGCGTGTCTTGAACTTGCCGACACGCACGCGGAACACGGCCGGCCGGCCGCCGACCGGCGAGACGACGTAGGCCTTGTAGCCCTTGTGCAGGAGCCGGCGGGCCACCGATTCCGCCTCGCGGCGATCGCGCAGGGCGGCCACCTGCACGGCGTACCCGGGGCCGGCCGGCGGCGTCAGTTCCGCCGCCACGGCATCGGCCGTGTGCGCGGGCGGGGCCGGTTGCGGCAGCGCCCGGGGCACGAGCGGAGCCGCCTTGGCCTGAACCGCCGGCGCCTGGGCCGGCGGCGCGGCCGGCTTCGCCTGCGCCGGCGTCGAGGCCTGAGCGGCAGGCGGCGCCGCCGGAGCGGCGGCCGGCGACTTCAGCGTTTCCGCCGCCGGCTTCCGGGCTTCGAGACGATCGTAATAGGTCAGCTGCTGACCGGCATCCTTGACCGGAGCCACCGGCTCGGTCACCGGCACATCCGGCGTGGCCGCCTGAGCCATCGATCCGGGAGGCGCGCCCGGCCCTGGAGCCGTGGTCACCGCGGCATCGGCCGTCGCCTCGGTCTGTGCCCGGACGCCCCGTCCCACGAGCACGCCACAGAGGAAGATCACGACCGACACGACGGTGGCGGCCATGAACAGGAAGACCAGTTGCTTGCCGTTCAACTGGATTTCGCGAAACTGTTCGTCGCTCATGTCGAATCCAGCCCGGTCAGCAGAGCCTCGACCGGGGGCAGCTGCACAGGCGGCAGCGCAAGGCGAGCGTCGCGGTCGGTGTCGTCGATCTTAGCACGGTTCCACGGCACGGCCGGGCGCCTGACGGGCCATCCTGCGTGCCGTATCGGGCGCAACGGCGGGCCGCTTTACCTCGACGGTCCGCCGCCGGGCTTCGCCCGCGCGGGGGCTGCCGGCGTCGGTCCCGGCGCGCCGGCGCGATCCAGTCCGGCGAGGATGGCACGTGCGTCGGCCTGGCCCGGATCGAGCGCCAGCGCGCGTTTCGCCTCGGCGCGCGCCCGGTCCTGCCGCCCGGCCTGCAGATAGGCGCGGGCGAGCGCCGCGTGCGCATCGGCGGTCTCGGCACTCCACAGCGAGATCTTCAAGGCTGCGATGGCGTCGGGAATCCTCCGCTCCCGCAGGTAGATCCGCCCGAGGAGCAACTGGGCGCCGGCCTCGTACGGCGAGAGGAAGAGGCAGCGCTTCAGCGCGGCCGTCGCCTCGCGGTCATCCTGGCGCGCGTACAGCGTGCGGGCCTGCGCGAGATAGAACGCGGCGGTCGTCTGGCGGTCCGCTTCGCGCGTGTCGGTGATCGCCGTCTGTACCCGCAGGGGGCCGTCCAGCGAAGGCGCGAGCCGCTCGATCCCCGGCGGCACCGGATCGCGCCCATCCGCCCGCCTCTCCCACACGACGTAGGTCGAGGACAACTGGTGCGCGAGCGCGCGTTCACGGTCGGCCTCGACCGTCCGCCCCGCGGCCCGAAGCGCCGCCGCGAGCACGAAGTGCGCGTCGCCGTCGGCCGGATTGCGGCGCACGGCCTCGCGCAGCCAGTGAATGGCCGCCGTCGGGTTCTGCTGCCGCCAGTACGTGTAGCCGAGGTTGAAGCAGTAGTCGGCGTTGTCCGGATCCGCGCCGGCCGCGCGCGAGAAGTCGTAGGCCGCCCGCCTCGTCCACTCGGGCCCGCTCTGCTCGAGGGCCGCCGCCCCGAGGTTGTTCAGCACGGTCGGCACCGGGTCCCGCGTCGCCAGATCGCTCAGCACCGCCCAGGCGTCGGCGTAGCGCTTCAGGTGCATCAGGGACAAGGCCTGTCGGAACTGCGCGCGCGTCGCCACGCGGGATCCGGACGGCACCGCCTGCACGACGCCCAGCGCCTGCGCGTCGTCGCCCCGATCGGTGTCGAGCGACCAGAGCGCCAGCCGGGCGCGATCGAGGTGCGGGTCGAGGGCGAGCGACGATTCCAGATAGCGGGTTTGCGTCTTCGGATCCTGGGCCAGCAACCCCTTCACGTAGTCCTCGAAGGCGACGAGCGGGGGGTGCCCGTCGACGAGCGCGGCCTCGTCGGGGGCGGTGGAGGGTGCGAGGCGCCGCGCGAGCCGCGCGAACAGGGTGAACAGATCGGGTAACGGTGCGCGCTCGCTGACGGCGCCGTCGAGACGCCCCGCTTCGATCCGGATGCGGCGTGCGTCGGCCACGAGCGTGTCGGCGGGGCCGCCGGTCTCGAGGCGCAGCGTCCCCAGCACCACCTGGGTGGCGCCGACCAGTCGCCCGATCCGGATGGCCGTCGCGTCGGTCAACGGCGCGTCGACGGGGACCTGCAGGCGGTCGAACGCCCGGCGCCGGTCGTCCCGGCTGACGACGGCGAACCCGCTGCGCTGCAGGTCGTCGGTCAGCAGTTCGGCCGCCGCCTCCGTCAGCCAGTAGATGCGGCCGATCCGCTGCACGTCACGGAACGGCAGGACGAGCACCCGCTCGCGGCGGAGCGCCGGGAGCCGAGGCGCGGGCGCCGCGACGATCCGCGGCGGCAACAGGAGGGCGGCGATCGTCAGGAGGGCCGGCAGGATGCCGCAGCCTCCGGGACGCGACCGCCGGCGTCCCGGGCCCGGTCGCCTCATGCGGCCACCACCGAGGCGTGCCGTCCCTTCGGCCCGCGGACGGTCACGTCGAGCACGCAGGCGGGATGGCCGGTGCCGCGGCAGCGGCCCACGGCGACGTCGCCGTCGACGTTCAGTTGGTCGAGCAGCCGTGTCGCCGCGGCGGCATAGAACCCGCAGAGCGGGAACGGCTGCGCGTCGCGCACGTCGCAGAACAGCGAGTGCTGGAGTTCGAGCCGGGTCCCCTGCGGCCCGCGGCGGACGAACGCCCGGCTGCGGACGGACCCGTGGCGGACCAGTTCCCGCGCCATCCGCAGCGCGACCCGCGCCCGCCCCCAGCTGGGCAGCATCTCGATGACCCTCCGGCGGGGTCCCGAGATCGACTGGAGGGTCCAGTCGGCGGCACACTCACCCGCGCGCCGGACGATGACGTCGTAGGCGTCCTGCTCGCGGCGGAGGAAGCTGAGCACGGCGTTCAACTGGGCGACCCCGATCGTCCCGCCGCGCAGGCCGGCGGCGGTCAGCCAGTTCTCGTAGAACTCCAGCCGCGAGGGAAGAGCCTCGGCGATGGCCTGGTGGAGGCTCGCCACGACGATGCGACCGATACCCGCTTCGCTCATTTTTCTGGTAACGTAGTCAGCCGAAGGGCCCGGCGTCCTCGTTCCCGCCGACTGCCGTGCGGGCCGGGCGGCACGGCGGCTCCCGCACCCCGCTTCCTCTGCGCCAGGCTTACCGGACGACGATGACCTGCACCGCCGCCATTCTGACCGGAGGCCGGGCGCGCCGGTTCGGCGGCCGCGACAAGAGCGCCCTGGACGTCGGTGCGCAGTCGATTCTCGACCGCCAGCTGGCGGTGCTGCGCGCGGTGACGCCGCACGTCCTCATTATCGGCGATCGGCCGGCACCGGCCGGCACGCGCGTGGTGGCCGACCGGCGGCCCGCCTGCGGGCCGCTCGGCGGCCTGTATACGGCTCTGCTGGAGGCCCGGACGGATCAGGTGCTGCTGCTGGCCTGCGACATGCCGTTCGTCACCGCGCCGTTCCTGCGGTTCCTGATCGACGCGGGCCGCGACGCCGACGCCGCCGTGGTGCGGACCGAGGACGGTCGTCACCCGTTGTGTGCCTCGTACCGGCGCACGTGCACCGACGCGATCGTCCGCCGGCTCGACAGCGGACGATTGGCCATGAGCGGATTGCTGGAGGAAGTGCGGGTCCGCGAGGTCACACCGCAGGAGGTCGCCCGATACGGCCGGGAGGAGATGCTGCTGTTCAACATCAACACGCCGGACGACTACGCGCGCGCCGGCACGCTGGCCGGCCGCGAGGCCCGATCTGCGCCGCACGACGAGGCACGCGAGCGCCCGTCGCGAACAGAGGCGTAAATCGTACCGCACGCCTTCGAACGAGTCAAACCGACACACATCCTGATTACCATGCTGCTGCCCGTCGAACAGGAGATCCGTCACCAGGTCGCCGACACGATCCGCCGGCTGTACCCCGACGCCGGCGTGCCCGAGTTCGCCGTCGAGATGCCGCCCAACCGGGCGCTCGGCGATCTCGCCGTGGCCGTCGCCTTCCAGCTGGCCCGTCCCCTGCGGAAGGCCCCGCGCCTCATCGCGCAGGAGATCGCGGCCGCGCTCGGCCCGATGCCCGGCGTCGCCCGCGTGGACGCCGCGCCCAACGGCTACCTCAACTGCTTCCTCGACCGCCGGCAGTTCCTCCTGAGCCGTCTCGCGCCCGCCGCGTCGCCCCGGGCCGCCGGCGTCAAGACGATCGTCGAGCACACGGCCATCAACCCCAACAAAGCCGCCCACATCGGCCACCTGCGCAACGCCGCGCTCGGGGACACGCTGGTGCGCGCCCTCCGCTTCACCGGCACGCCCGTCGAGGTCCAGAACTACATCGACGACACCGGCGTCCAGGTCGCCGACGTCGTGGTCGGCTTCCGCGAACTCGAACGGCTGACGCTCGCGCAGGTGCGCGCGATCGCCGATCGCCCGGCGCCGCCCTTCGACTACTACTGCTGGGACCTGTACGCGCGCGTCACCGAGTGGTACGAGGAGGACAAGGCCCGGCTGGCGGTGCGGGCCGCGGCGCTCCACGACATCGAGCACGGCGGGAACGACACGGCGGCCCTGGCGGCGTTCATCGCCGACCGGATCGTCCGACGCCACCTGCAGACGATGGCGCGGATGAACGTCGATTACGACCTGCTCACCTGGGAGAGCGACATCATCCGGCTGCACTTCTGGAACCGGGCGTTCGAGATCCTCAAGGCCCAGGGCGCCGTGTTCCTCCAGACGAAGGGCCGGCTGGCCGGCTGCTGGGTGATGCGGATCGAAGAGGCCGGCGGCGCTCCCCCTGCCGACGGCGAGGCCGGCGAACCCGAGGCCGGCGGCGGCGAGACCGACGAGGAGGCCCGCGAGAAGGTCATCGTCCGGTCGAACGGCACGGTGACCTACGTCGGCAAGGACATCGCGTACCAGTTCTGGAAATTCGGCCGGCTCGGCGTCGACTTCCGCTATCGGACGTTCGCCCCGCGGCCCGACGGCCGTCCGCTGTGGTCGACGACGTCCGACACGGAGGCGGCCGCACCGGGCGCACCCACGTTCGGGCGGGCGGGCCGGATCTACAACGTCATCGACGTCCGCCAGTCGTACCTGCAGGCACTGCTCAGCCAGGCCCTCCGCACGATGGGCCATGCGGAGGAGGCGGAGAACTCGATCCACTTCTCGTACGAGATGGTGGCGCTGTCGCACGCGACGGCCCGCGAGCTCGGCTACGCGGTATCGGACGAGGAGGGGCGCAAGCCGTTCGTCGAGGTCTCCGGCCGCAAGGGGCTGGGCGTGAAAGCGGACGATCTGCTGAACACGCTGATCGGCAAGGCGGCCGAGGAGGTGGCCCGGCGCAACCCGGACCAGCCGGCGGCCGAACGGGATCGGACGGCCGCGATGATCGGCGTGGCCGCCGTCCGCTACTTCATGGTGAAGTTCTCGCGGGGCAAGGTCATCGCCTTCGACATCGACGAAGCGCTGAACTTCGAAGGTGAAAGCGGGCCGTACCTGCAGTATGCTGTCGTCCGAGCCAACAACATCTTCCACAAGTTCCAGGACCGCGAGGGACTGGGCGAGGCGGACCTGCTGGCCGGACTCGACTCGGTGCCGGCGCCGGAGCTCGCCGGCGAGGATGGCCAGCACGACCTGTGGGCCCTGGTCCTCGAGGCCGGCCGGCTCGACCAGGTCGTCGATCAGGTGATTCGGTCGCTCGAGTTCTCGGTGCTGGCGAAGTACGCCTTCGGACTGGCGCAGATGTTCAACGCCTTCTACCACCGCTACCCCGTCCTCAATGAGGAGCGGGCCGACGTGCGACGCTGGCGGGCCGCCGGCGTCGCCTACTTCCGGGCGCAGCTCACCCGCGCGCTCGACCTGATGGGCATGGCCGTGCCCGCCAGAATGTAGCCCGACCAGGACAATCTGCCCATGCCACCCGTCATTGGTGTCACCGCCTGCCGCGCGCTCGCCGATTATCTCGAGTCCGTCCGGCGGAACGGCGGCGAGCCCCGCGTCCTCACCCCGGGCGAGATCGCCCCGGACGCCGCCCTCGCCGGCATCGACGGGTTGCTGCTCACCGGCGGCGCCGACGTCGATCCCGCCCGCTACGGACAGCCGCGCCATCCGTCGGTCGTCGACATGGACGCCGCCCGCGACGAGTTCGAGCTGGTGCTGGCCAGGCGCGCCTGCGAGACCGGCGTCCCCGTGCTCGCCATCTGCCGCGGCATGCAGGTGCTGAACGTCGCGCTCGGCGGCACGCTCGTCCAGGACATCCCGTCCGAAATGCCCGGCGCCGTCACCCACGAGGTGCCGACGCCCCCGTACGCCATCGCCCACGAGGTCTGGCTGAACAAGGACACGCGGCTCTGGCAGCTGATGCACGAGACGCTCGCCGAGAGCGACACCTGCCCCGTCAACAGCCGCCATCATCAGGCCGTCGGCCGGATCGCCGCCGGCTTCGAGGTCTGCGCCACCGCCCCCGACGGCGTCATCGAAGCCATGGAACGGCCCGGCGCCCCCTTCTGCCTCGCCGTGCAGTGGCACCCGGAGAACTTCTGGCGTACGGGCGAGTTCCGTCCGCTGCTCGAGGGGTTCGTCGACGCGTGCGGGAAAGAAAAGGCGACGACGTGAGTCTCAGTGCTCCGTGATCCGGTCCAGCACCACCAGGCTCTCCACGTGCGCGGTGTTCGGGAAGAGGTCGAACGCCTCGACGTGCGTCGCCGCGTAGCCCTCTGCGGTGAACCGCTTCACGTCCCGCGCCAGCGTCGCCACGTCGCACGAGACGTACACGATCCGTGGCGCCCGGACCCCGGCAATCCCCTGCAACGCCACAGCTGACAGCCCCGTGCGCGGCGGGTCCACCACGATGGTCGTCACCGGTGACGGCGGCCGTTGCGCGAGGAACCGCTCGACCGGCAGGTGGACCGCGTCGACGGCCCCTTCGTACGGCGCGGCGTTGCGGTCCAGGTCGGCGGCGCCTCGCCGATCCCCCTCCACCGCCACGATGCCCCGCTCGCCCCGCGCCGCCAGGCCGACGGCGAAGAGCCCGACGCCGGCGTAGAGATCCAGCACGGGCCCGGACGGGACCTGCGCGAGCACCCGTTCGAGCAGCCGGTTCAACAGGTAGCGGTTCGCCTGGAAGAAGGACTCGACGTGGTGGCGCAGGGGCACGCGGAAGGCGGCGGCGCCGTCGAGGGTGAGTGCGTCGGCCACCCACGGGTCCCCGCTGATCTGGCCGCGCCGGCTCCCGGCATCCGACCAGCTGATGCCGGTGAAGCCGGCCACGGTCGTGAGCGGTCCCGGACGCGGCGCCGGCGCTCCCGGCGGCAGCAGGAGATGAATCGCCCGCTGCGACGCCGGCACGTTCTCCGCCAGCTCGAGATCGGCCGCCAGCGGGGCCCGGACGCGGCGGAGGACGGCCCCGAGCTCGGCGAGCGCCGCCAGCGTGTCCGGCCGCAGCTGACGCGTGACCGCCGGGTCGCAGAGCTCGTGCGTGCCTTCCCGGAAGAAGCCGATGCGCCCCCGCCGGACGTGCAGCCGGGCGCGCATCCGGTAGCCGTCGTCGCGGCCGGCCGCCACGGGGATGTCGCCGCCGATCGAGACCCCGCCGAGGCGAACCAGCGCGTCTCGCACGATCGCCGCCTTCAGCGCCGGCTGGCGTGCGTAGGCGATGTGGGCGAAGACACACCCGCCGCAGGCGGTGTCCCCGGCATCGTCGCGCCGGTCCGCCGATGCCTCGATCACCTCGATCGGATCGGCATACGCCACACCGGGCCGGACACGCGTCACCCGCACGCGCAGCCGCTCGCCGGGAATCGCCTGGCGCACGAGGACGACCTGTCCCTCGTGCCGGGCGATCATCGCGCCGCCGGCGGCCGGCTTCTCGATGTCGACGGTGAGGACGGTCCCGGGTAACAGCATTAATCAGTGCGCGCGGGGCCCCACCCCCGCGCGGAACTCACGCTGATGCCTCGCCTCGGATTTCCATGTCCTCGGCTCGGCATGGCCGCAGGCGCTCCCGCCTGTGATCGTCAAGGGCCAATCGGCCGTCACAACGTCAGCGTCGGCAACCCGGCGTGCTGGCGGATCAGGCGGCGCAGACCGGCGTCGCACGCCTGCGCGAAGGCCTCGGCGGTCATCCGCGTGCGGAACGGCGCCAGTTCGTCTTCGGCCTCCTGCCGCAGGCGCTCGCGCGTGCCCGCCGGGAGGGTGTCGAGGACCGCCGTCACCAGGTCGCGATCGAGCGTCCGCAGCCGCTCGAGCAGTTCGGTCCGGCTCTCGCCCCTCAGCCCGCGGGCGCTCGCGCGGGCCGCATCGAGCTCGCGGACCACCGCATCGGCCAGTGCGTGGACGTGCGGCGGCAGATCGTGCCGGCCCCGCAGCGCCGTGAGCCGCGCGATCACGCGTTCCAGGTGGGCCGGCAGCGAGGGTCCGCGGCCGGTGGGAGCCGCGGGCCCGGTCCCGGGTTCACCGGTCCCCTCCTCCGCCGTCTCGCCGGCCGGCCGGCCCGCCAGCCCGACGGCCCGCCGCCATTCGTCGAAGACGTCCAGCACGTCGGCTTCGCAGAAGTCGATCCGGACGGGACGCCGGCGCGGCCCCTTCGCGTAGTACCGCTCGAAGCAGCGATCGATACCGCGGCAGGCGACCTTGTACGGGATCCCCTGCTCCGCCCAGCCGCGCACCCGATCGAAGGCCGGCCCGACGATCCGGATCAGGTGACCGTCGTTCTTCCGGCAGAGATACGCTTCGAGCTCCCGGCAGCAGTCTTCCGGCTGCATGGATGCGACAGGCGCGGTGCCGTTACTGGTTCCGCTCCCAGACGAGACGGAGGCCGTACAGGGTGAGATCGGGTTCGACGCTCGTGATGAGCGGCGTCTCGCCGGCAATCGTCTCGGCGAGGCCGCCGGTCGCGATGCACAGCGCGCCGCCCAGTTCGCGGCTCATCCGCTCGACGATCCCCTCGACCAGCCCGACGTAGCCGTAGAACAGCCCGGCCTGCATCGACTTCACCGTCGTGCGGCCCACGAGCCGCTCGGGCTTGCGGACGTCCACGCGCGGCAGGCGGGCCGCTCGCTGGAAGAGCGCGTCGGCGGAGATCTGGATGCCCGGGCAGATCGCGCCGCCCAGGTACTCGCCGGCCCGCGAGATGGCGTCGAAGGTCGTGGCCGTGCCGAAGTCGACGACGATGAGGGGCCGCTCGGCGGCGCGGCCGTACCGCTCGTAGGCGGCGATGCTGTTGACGATCCGATCCGCGCCGACCTCCGCGGGGTTCTCGTAGAGCACCGGCATCCCGGTGTGCACGCCCGGCTCCACGACGACCGGGGTGCGATCGAAGTACCGCCGCGCCATCTCGACCATCGTGCCGGTCAGCGGCGGCACCACCGAGGCCATCACGATGCCCCGCACGGCGCCGTGCTCGAGGCCCTCGTGCATGAAGAGGTGATCGACGAGAATGCCGAGTTCGTCCGCCGTCCGCTCCCGCAGCGTCGCCAGCCGCCAGCTGTGGACGAGCCGGTCGCCCTGGAACACCCCGAGCACGATGTTGGTGTTGCCGACGTCGATGGCCAGTAACATGCCGCCGCTCCTGCCCGCCGGCTGCCCGGCGGCGTCCACGGATTCCCTCACTGCCAGATCAGCTCGCCGGCGATGATCCGTTCGAGCCCCGCCGCGGTGCGGACGAGCAGCGCGCCGCGATCATCGATCCCTTCGGTCCGTCCGCGGCGGACGCCATCCGGCGTCATCCACTCGACCATCGTCCCGCGGCTCGAGGGCGCCAGCTCGCGCCAGGCGCCGAGGATAGCATCGAACCGGCCGGCGGTGAGGTCCGCATAGCGGCGCGCCAGCGCGGCCAGCGTCTCGGCCAGCACCAGGCCCCGGTCGACCTCGCGCCCGAGTTCCGCCTCGAGCGACGTCGCCCGCGCCGCCACGTCCGGCGGGTACGCCGCCGGCCGCACGTTGATCCCGTAGCCCAGGACGATGGCCTGCAGCCCGCCACCGGCGCCCGCCGCCTCGGCGAGGATGCCGGCGAGCTTGCGTCGCTCGATCACGAGATCGTTTGGCCACTTGATGGCGGCCGGCAGGCCCGTGGCCGCGCGCACACCCTCGGCGAGCGCCACGCCTGCGGTCAGCGTCAGCAGCGTGACGGCCGGCACCGGGCCGCCGCCGGCCTCCGGCCGCAGCACGACCGAGACGTAGAGCCCGGCTCCGGGCGGCGAGAACCAGCTGCGCCCGCGGCGACCGCGGCCCGCCGTCTGCTGGTCGGCCACGACGGCCGTCCCTTCGGGGGCCCCGGCCGCCGCCAGGGCGGCCGCCTCGTCGTTGGTGGATCCCACGGACGCGATGTACCGGATGCCGGCGGCGAACGGCCCGAGCCGCGGCCCGGCCGCACGCAGCGCGGCCGTCAGTTCCCCGGGGAGGACGTCGGACATCGGATCAGGCGGGCTCGATTTCGAAGCTGAGGTCGGCCGCCGGCGCGGAGTGCGTGAGCGCGCCGACCGACACGTAGTCGGCGCCGGTCGCCGCCAGCTCGGGCAGCCGGTCGAGCGTGACGCCTCCGGAGATCTCGATCTTCACGCGGCCGCCCGCCCGGCGGACGACCTGGCGGATGTCGTCGGTCGACATGTTGTCGACCAGCAGGATGTCGGCGCCGCAGGCGAGTGCCTCGTCGGCCTCGCGCAGGCTCTGCACCTCGATCTCGATCGGCATGTCGGGCTTGGCCTCGCGCATGCGATCCAGCGCCGCCTTCACGCCGCCGGCCAGGTGGATGTGGTTGTCCTTGATCAGGATCCCGTCGTCGAGCGCCATCCGGTGGTTGACCGCCCCGCCGGCCCGGACGGCGTACTTCTCGAGCGCGCGGAGCGTCGGCGTCGTCTTGCGGGTGTCGAGCACCGTGATGCGTCCCCCGCTGGCCTCGACGTAGCGGCGCGTCAGCGTGGCGATGCCCGAGAGGCGCTGCACGAAGTTCAGCGCGGTCCGCTCGGCCGTCAGCAGCGACGCCGCGCCGCCCGTGACCTCGGCCGCGATCTCGCCGGGACGGCAGGCGTCGCCGTCGCGCTTCGTCGGGGTGAACGACACCGCCGGATCGAGCTGGCGGAACGTCTCGGCCGCCAGGTCGAGCCCGGCCAGGACGCACGGCGACTTCACCATCAGGACGCCCCGCGCCCGCTGGTCCGCCGTGACCGTCGCATCGGTCGTCAAGTCGCCCCAGCCGAGATCCTCGGCCAGGGCCCGCCGGACCACCTCGCGGTACAACGCCGGATCGAGCGCGCCGAACGGTACCACTTTCATCCCACCAGCTCCGACAGAATGCGTTCCAGCTTCTCGCGCTGGGATCCGAGGGCCGACAGCTGCGTCTCGGTCTCGCGCACGACGTCCGGGTCGGCGCGCTCGCGGAACGCGGGATTCGCGAGCTTGCCCTGGAGGTTCGCCAGCTGCTTCTCGAGCCGCATCAGGTCCTTCCGGATCCGTTCCTGCTCCGCCTGGCGATCGACGATGCCGGCGAGCGGGATGTGGATCTGCAGGCCGCGGACGACCTCCCGCACCGTGTCGGGGCTGCGGGGCACGCTCGACGCCAGCTCCATGGCGTCGAGGCCGGCCAGGCGCCGGACGTACTCGCCGCCGTCGGCCAGCGTCCGCTGCTGCGCCTGGTCCGCCCCTTCGATCAGCACCGTCAGCCGCTGCGCCGGCGGCACGCCACGCTCCGCCCGCGCCGTCCGGATCGTCGTGATCACGTCCTGGAGCAGCTCCAGCGTCCGGCAGGCCGCGTCGTCCTGCCACGCGGGCTCGGGCTGCGGGAACGCCGCCAGGGCGATCGACCGGCGCACGCCGTCCTTCGCCAGGCCGTCGGCCGCCCGGTGCGGCAGCGCCTGCCAGATCTCCTCGGTGATGAACGGGATGAAGGGATGCAGCAGCCGGAGCACCCGGTCGTGAACCTCGAGCAGCACCGCGACGGCCTGCGCCCGTTCCGGCCCCTCCGCCTGGAGGTGGGGCTTGACCATCTCGATGTACCAGTCCGCGTACTCGTGCCAGAAGAAATGATAGAGGCGGTCGGCCGCCGTGTCGAACCGGTAGGCCTCGAGCGCCCCCGCCACCTCCGCCGACACCGCGCTGACCCGGTGCAGCACCCAGCGATGGATGAGGGCCAGCTGGTCGAACGGCGGCACGGCCGGCCGCCCGGCCGGCTCGCCGACGTTCATCAGCAGGAAGCGCGACGCGTTCCAGATCTTGTTGAGGAACTGCCGGTAGCCGGTCAACCGGCCTTCCGACAGGGCGATGTCCATCCCGGGCGAGGCCATGGCCGCCAGCGTGAACCGCAGGGCATCGGCGCCGATCTCGTCCATGATCTTCAGCGGATCGACGACGTTCCCCTTCGACTTGCTCATCTTCTGGCCGCGTTCGTCGCGCACGAGCGCCGTGATGTACACGTCGCGGAACGGGACGTCCCCCGCGAAGCGCAGGCCGAGCATGATCATCCGCGCGACCCAGAAGAAGATGATGTCGAACCCGGTGATCAGGAGATCGGTCGGGTAGTAGTGCCGCAGGTCCTCGGTGTCCTCGGGCCAGCCGAGCGTGCTGAAGGGCCACAGCCCGGAGCTGAACCAGGTGTCGAGGACGTCGGTCTCCTGCCGCAGCGGCCCGCCGCACCGGCACTGCTCGGGCGTCTCCTCCGCCACGATCATCTCGCCGCACGCATCGCAGTACCACGCCGGGATCCGGTGCCCCCACCAGAGCTGCCGCGAGATGCACCAGTCGTGGATGTTCGTCATCCACTCGTAGTACGTCTTCGTCCAGTTCTCGGGCACGAAGCGGATGCGCCCTTCCTCCACCGCGCGGATCGCCTCGGAGGCCAGCGGGGCGATCTTCACCCACCACTGCAGCGAGACGAGCGGCTCCACCACGGTGTTGCACCGCTCGCAGTGGCCGACGGCGTGCCGGTGCTCCTCGATCTTTTCGATCAGGCCGTCGCGCTCGAGGTCGGCGACCACCGCCGCGCGCGCCTTGAACCGGTCCAGCCCGGCGTAAGCCCCGGCCGCCGCCGTCATCCGGCCGTCTTCGTCGATCACGGCCACGGTCGGCAGGTTGTGGCGCTTGCCCATCGCGAAGTCGTTCGGGTCGTGCGCCGGCGTCACCTTCACGACGCCCGTGCCGAACGCCGGGTCCACGAACGCGTCGGTGATCACCGGCAGCTCGCGCCCCGCCAGCGGCAGCCGCAGGCGGGTCCCCGCCAGGTGGCGGTACCGTTCGTCGTCGGGATGGACGGCCACGGCGGTGTCGCCGAGCATGGTCTCCGGCCGCGTGGTGGCGACCACCACGTGTCCCTGTCCGTCGACGCGCGGGTAGCGGAGGTAGTACAGCTTCCCCGCGCTGTCGCGATGGATCACCTCCAGGTCCGACAACGCCGTGCGGCACCGCGGGCACCAGTTGACGATGTACTTGTCCCGGTAGATGAGGCCGTCGCGGTAGAGCGTGACGAACTCGCGGCGCACGGCGCGCGACAGCGGTTCGTCGAGCGTGAACCGCTCGCGCGACCAGTCGACCGACTCGCCGAGCTTGCGCATCTGCCCGGTGATCGTCTGGCGGCTCTGGCGCACCCAGTCCCACACCCGCGCCTCGAACGCCTCGCGCCCCAGGTCGTGGCGCGACGTCCCTTCCTGCGCCAGCTGCTTCTCCACCACGTTCTGCGTCGCGATGCCGGCGTGATCGGTGCCGGGCAGCCACAGCACGTCCATCCCCAGCATCCGCTTCCAGCGGACGATGATGTCGGGAATGGTGTGGTTCAGCGCATGCCCGATGTGCAGGGAGCCGGTCACGTTGGGCGGCGGCAGCACCATGCTGAAGGGCGGGCGCCCGCTCGACGGATCGGCGCGGAACGCCCCGATCTCCTCCCAGAAGGCGTACCACTTCGGGTCCACCTGCGCGTGATCGAATCCCTTCGGCAGTTCCGGCATGACGGTTGATCGTAGTCGGTTCGTCGGCTGCCCGGCAAGCGGGCGCCGCGTCGGCGTGCGTGGGCGGTCGGCACCGGGCGGCGGCCGGCCGCCCCGGCGTTCAGAGGCTCGCTTTCAGGCGGGCGATCTCCTCGCGGACCGCCCGTTCCGCCACCCGTGACACGATGTCGGCCACCATGGCCCGCACGTCCTCGTCGGCGAGCCGCTGCACGACGCGGGTGACGATCTCCTCGATCAGGCGCTCGTCGACGACCGGCGCGCCCGGGGCCGGCGGCGTGTCGTCGCGCCGCTCGGCGTCGAGCAGCGCCGCGAACGCGTCGGCCATCGACCGGCCGTCGCCCGCCGCCGGACCGGCGGCACCGACACCACGGGCGGCTTCCGGCGAGCCGAACGTCGTGCCGTAGTCGGGAATGGGCAGGGGCGACGCGTCACCCGGCGCCGGCTCGAAGACCTCGCCGATGTCGATGGCGTCCTCCTCGGCTGGCGACGGCCGCGGGCCCGCGCCCAGCGAGGA
>JAGWRA010000263.1 GCA_028876655.1 Acidobacteriota bacterium
AGCGTGTGATCCTCGAGCCGCCAGAAGTCGGACAGGTGCAGGCCGACGCTGTAGCCAACGGGCCAGTCGTAGTAATGGCCTTCGATCGGATTCGTGAGCGGCCGTCCCTGCGAGTGGCACTGGATGCACGTGTCGGTGGCGGCCACCGCGTCCATCCGCGCGGGATTCAGGATGTTCTCCGCCGTCGGATGCGCCACGTGCGCGCTGCCCGGACCGTGGCACCGCTCGCAGCCGACGTTCCACTCGGCCACCTGTTTCGTGTGCACGTCGTAGCCCACGGAGTGGCAGCCGTCGCAGGTGGGACCGGTCGGGCGCTGCATGTTGTCGGCCGGATAGAACGGCACCCACCAGTCGGCGCCGCTCGGCACGACGTACTTGCTCCACTTGTGATTGGCGACCTCCCACTGGACCGGCAGTGGATAGTAGTCGTCGCCGATCTTCGTGAAGTACCGCTGCTTCCAGATGCTCCCGTACACCAGCGCCACCTGGCCGACGGTGAACGGCGCCACGTGATTGGTGGACAGCGCAGGAATGATCGCCGACGGCGCCTGCCGCGGATCGCGGACGACGTTGGCCATGGGCGTCTGCTTCCAGCGGCGGTAGAGGTCGGCGTGGCACGACGCGCAGGCCGCCGAGCCGACGTAATGCGCGGCGGCCGCCGTCTGCACGGCGCGGGCTTCCTCGGTCGCGGAGAACGGACGCAGCGATCGGATGAAGAGGACGACCTTCCACGTGTCGTCCGGCGTGAGGCCGCGCGGGTGCGCCCAGGCCGCCATCCCGGTCAGCGGCACGCCGTTGACGATGATGTAGTGCAGTTCGCCGTCGCTCAGGTCCTGCGTGGCGTCGGCGCGCAGGTCCGGAGGACGCGGGTACAGGCTGCGGCCGATCGGCGTCAGGCCGCTGCCGTCACGGCCATGACAGTCGGCGCACTGCGCGAGGTACGTCTCGCGTCCCTGCTCGACGCTGGCGGCGTCCGCCCGCCGCGGGTTGCGTCGCTCGCGCTCGGACAACGGAATCGTCCAGTGCCGGACGGTCCGGGCGACCGCCGTTTCCAGCGACGAGGGCTCGACGGTCGCCCGCAGCCCGCCGGACCACAGGACGTAACCGCCCGCCCCGAGCACGCCGACCAGACCGATGGCCACCACGGCCAGCAGCCCCTTGATCACCCGCTTCCAGGTCGTCACAGGTGCGCCCTCCGCCAGGATTGCGTACTCGGAAACTCATCAGGCTGTGGCGGCCAGTGTAGGCGGAGGTCCGGGAATTGTCCAGAAGGGTGGCGGCCCTGCGATCACCACCGCGCCGGGCCGGTGAGGTAGCCCGAACGCGTCACGACGCGGTAGCCGCGGCCGGCGGCCGCGCCGAGGAGCACGACCTGGATCGTGTGACGCTCGCCGGCGTTGTCGACGCCGGTCGGCGTGTAGCCGAGCGTGTAGCCGCTGCGGATGGTCCGGGCAATCTGCGTGCACACCTCGGCGGCATCGCTGGTCTGCCGCGGGAAGAACGCCTCGCCGCCGGTCGCGCGCGCCAGCTGCTTGAGCACGCCCGGATCGCGATCGTCGTCGTTCCGATCGAACAGGCCGAGCGTGTAGATGGTGACGTTCGCCTGCTCCGCCGCGGCCACGGCCTCCCGCCTCGTCGTCCGGCTCGCGTCGTCGCCGCCGTCGCTGATGACGAGCAGGACTTTCCGCTGATGGGCGCCCTCGCGCAGGTGCCGCAGGGCGGCCACCAGGGCGTCGTACAGGGCCGTCATGCCGCGCGCCGACACTGCGTTCAGCGCCTGCTGGAGCTCGGCGGTGCCGCTCGTGAACGGGGTGCCGGGCGGCAGCCCCATCGACACGCGCTCGTTGAAGTACACGATGAAGATCTGATCGCGCGGATTGCTGGTCCGGACGAACGCCGTGGCGGCGCTGATCACGTCGGGCAGCTTGGTCTGCATGCTGCCGCTGCTGTCGATCACCAGGCCGGCCGTCACCGGCGTGTCGGAATCGCCGAAGAACTGGATCGGCTGGCGGACGCCATTGTCATAGACCGCGAAGTCGTCCTTCGTGAGACCCGGCACGACCCGATCGTGCGCCCCGAGCACCGTGACGGGCAGGACGACCAGGCTGGTGCTCGCGGACAGGGCCGGCCTGCCGGGGGGCTCGCCCGGGTCCTGCGGCGGCTGGGCCGCCACGATCGCCGCCGCGCCGAGCACCAGGGCCAGCGCAGCGAGCCGGCGCCGAGCCGTGGCACGACCGGAACGAGCCAGCGCGTGGGTACTCATGATTTCGCCCGCCGCAGCCGGACCGGATGCGGCGTGATGTGTGGAGACCGGGCGGCTCCGGGCCGCCCGGTCTCTGGTTCCCGATCACCGCGATGAGCGACGGCCGCCGGCACTAGCGGGCGTCGGCGGCAGCGGCGGCGGAGGTCGCCGGAAAGACGAATTCATCACCGACCGGGTCACCAGGGTAGAACCAGGCCCTGATCACCTGGGGCTGGCCGGCGGGCGTCTCGCGGAAGACGATCGTCGGCTCGTCGGTCCGGGTCAGTCTCGTGTTGGGAACGGTCTGCAGCGTCGCGTAGATCTTCGACCGGTCGGCCGACAGCACCTGCACGACGTGCCGGCGCGACGTGTGCCCCGGCGCCAGATGCCGGAACAGGTAGGTGCCGGCGGGCAGCACGAGGCCGGGCAGCGCCACCGGACCGGAGAACGTCACGAACGTGTCTTCGGAGGCGGGAGAGCCGCCACGGCTCTGCATCTGCGCCGGCGCCTCGGGCGCCGCCGCCTGCTGCGACGACACGGCCGTCGCGGGTGACGTGGAGTTGGTCGCCGTCGCACGAGCACTCGCGACGGTGACAACGAACAGCGTAGCCGACACGAGAATGATGACGCGCTTCAGACTGTACATGGAATTCTCTCCTTGGCTTGCCATGCAGCCGACAACCCACGGCCGTCGACGTGGAGCCGTTTCGCAGGCCGTGCGAGCCACAGGAAGCCGCCGGGACTCCTGACATTCCATGCACCAGATGTGCCGGCAGACCCCACGAGCCGGCCGGCCGTCTGCTCCAGCTCAGGGCCTGTCGGGCGGCCCGCCACTGGCCGGCCCGCAAGAAGTTTGCGGAGCAAGGGGAGAAATCCCCGGGAACCCGGGCAGGACTGATAGAATGCGGAGGATTGGATCGTCGCCCCGGACCGGTCTCCTGATGTCACCTGAGGTGCTGCCCCCGTCCGCCCCGAGTTCGCCGTCGAGCGTCAGGGGCGACCACCCGCTGCACCACCTCACCGGCTGGAAGCTCCTCCTCTTCACCATCGGTCCCGGCCTCGTGGTCATGCTGGCCGATACCGACGCCGGCAGCGCCATCGTCGCGGCACAGAGCGGCGCGCGCTGGGGCTATCGCCTCCTGCTGCTGCAGATGCTGCTGGTCCCGGTGCTGTACCTGGTGCAGGAGCTGACCGTGCGCCTCGGCCTGACGACGCAGAAGGGCCACGGCGAGCTCATCGCGGAGCACTGGGGCATGGGCTGGGCCTGGCTGTCGGTCGGCACGCTGCTCGTCTCGTGCCTGGGGGCGATGCTCACCGAGTTCGCCGGCCTCGCCGGCGTCGGGCTGCTCTTCGGCATCCCGGCGTCGATCACGATCGTCGCGACGGTCGTGTTCCTCGTCGTCATCGTCACGACCGGGACGTATCGCAAGGTCGAGCTCGTGGCGATCGGCCTCGGGCTGTTCGAGCTGGCCTTCGTCGCCGTGGCGCTGGTCGCCCGCCCGAGCGGCCCGGCGATGCTCGGCGGCCTCACGCAGATCCCGCTCGGCAACCGCGACTACCTGCTGCTGGTCGCCGGCAACGTCGGCGCGGTCATCATGCCGTGGATGGTCTTCTACCAGCAGTCGGCCGTGGTCGACAAAGGCCTCGACCTGTCGCACCTGAAGGCCTCGCGCTGGGATACCGCTGTGGGGGCCGTCGTGACCCAGGTGATCATGGCGTCCATCCTGATCCTCGTCGCGGCCACCATCGGCGCCCACCGTCCCGACACGCCGCTCGACACCGTGCAGGAGATCGCCGAGGCCCTGACGCCGTTCCTCGGCTCGCTCTGGGGCCGCCTGGTCTTCGCGCTCGGCATGGCGGGGGCCGCGCTGGTCGCCACCATCGTGGTGTCGCTGACCGCGGCCTGGGGGCTCGGCGAGGTCACCGGCTACAGGCATTCGCTGGCGTGCCACCCGCTGGAGGCCCCCTGGTTCTACGCCGCGTACGTGGCCGGCCTGGTCGTCAGTGCCGGCGTCGTCCTCTCCGGCTTCAACCTCGTGAAGGTGGCCGTCACGGTCAACGTGATGAATGCGCTGCTGCTGCCGATCGTCCTCGGCTTCCTCTACATGCTGGCGCGCCGGGCGCTGCCGGCCCACTGCCGCCTGACGACCTGGGAGTCGTGGCTCGTCGGCGTGACGGTCCTGCTGACCGCCGGGCTCGGCGTCTACGCGGGGATCGTCGGCGTCGGCGCCCTCTGAGCCCGCCGGCCGCGCAGATTCGCCCCACCACCGCGCGGCTTTTGCGTATACTGCTGAGATACATTTTCGTCCCTGCGGGCGGCCGATTCGCCTGCCGGTAGAGGGTCCCATGATGATCCGCAGACTCCTGCATGTGTCCCTGGCCGCGATCGTGTCCGCCCTGGTCCTGGCCCCCCTCTCGGCGGCGCCCAGCGACTCGCCGGTGGCCGATGCCGCCATGCATCGCGATGCGGCGGCCGTGAAGACGCTGCTGCAGCAGGGGGGCGACGTCAACGCCGCGCAGGGCGACGGCATGACGGCGCTCCACTGGGCCGCGCTCAACGGCGACGTCGATCTCGTCCAGATGCTCGTCTACGCCGGAGCGAACCTCGACGCGACCACCCGGCTGGGCGGCTACACGCCGCTGCACCTGGCCGCCCGGGACGGCCGCGCCGCCGTGGTCGAGGCGCTGCTGAAGGCCGGCGCCAGCACGAAGACCGCCACCACCTCGGGGACGACGGCCCTGATGCTGGCGGCGGGGTCCGGCAGCGTGCCTGCCGTGACGGCCCTGCTGGATCACGGCGCGGAGGTGAACGCGCGCGAAACGGCCAAGGGCGAGACGGCGCTGATGTTCGCGGCCGCCAACGGCCGCGTCGACGCCGTGAAGGTTTTGCTGCAGCACGGCGCCGACACGAAGATCGCCACCCGCGTGCTGGACTGGGAGAAGCTGCCGAAGAGCGATCCGCGCCTGCCGTACGTCGAGTTCGCCAAGGCCCTCGGCCTGAAGCCCGGCGCGCTCGACGCCGCCGGGAAGAAGCCGGCGGCCGCCGGGGGCGAGGCCAAGGCCGCGCCGGCGGCGGAAGCCGAGGAGACGAAGCCGGCCGAAGCGGCACCCAAAGAGGCCGAGCCGGTGACGAAGGCCGCGGAGGCTGCGCCGAAGGGAGCGGTCGGCGCCGGCATCCCGGGCAGCAAGGCGGCCGGGGCCCCGAAGCCCAACGCGAACCAGGCAGCGGTCTTCCTGGAGTTCATCGGCGCCTACGTGAAGCTGGTCGGGACGCAGGGCGGGCTCACCGCGACGCTCTTCGCGACGCGGCAGGGGCACGCCGACGTGGTGCGCGCGCTGCTCGACGCCGGCGCCGACATCAACCAGGCCGATCCGGCCGACCACACGACGCCGCTGCTGAGCGCCATCATCAACGGCCATTTCGACCTGGCGGAGGAACTGCTGGCGCGGGGCGCGGATCCGAACGCGGCGCAGGTCAACGGCGTCACGCCGCTCTACGCCGTCCTGAACTGCGTGTGGGCCTCGCGGACGCTCTACCCGCAGCCGACCGCCTACAAGCAGCAGAAGACCACCTACCTGCAGCTGATGAAGGACCTGCTCGACCGCGGCGCGAAGCCGAACGTCCGGCTGAAGGAGAAGGTCTGGTACTCCGAGTACAACTTCGATCTGTCGGGCGTCAACGAGACGGGGGCGACGCCGTTCTGGCGGGCGGCCTACGCCGACGACATCGACGCGATGAAGCTGCTCCTCGCCCACGGCGCCGACCCGACGATTCCGACGCAGAAGCCGAAGGGACCGGTCCTCGGGGGCGCGGGGACCTTCGGGCCGACGCCGAAGAGCGACCCGTCCGGCCTGAAGCCGGTGCCCGTGGGCGGCCCCGACGTCACGCCGCTGCTGGCCGCCTCGGGCGAGGGCTACGGCGTCGGGTTCGCCGCCAATTCGCACCGCTTCGCGCCGACCGGCATGCTGGCGGCGGTGAAGTACCTGGTCGAGGAAGTCCACGCGAACGTCAACGACGTCGACGCCGCGGGGAACACCGTGCTGCACAACGCCGCGTCGCGTGGCGACAACCCGATGATCCTCTATCTCGTGTCGCGCGGCGCGAACGTGAAGGCGGTGAACCGCAAGGGCCAGACGGTGCCGGATCTCGCCAACGGCCCGGTCGAGCGGATCAACCCCTTCCCCGAGACAATCGCCCTGCTGCAGAAGATGGGCGCGACGCTCGAGCACAAGTGCATCTCGTGCGGCGGGTAGGCCGTCGCGATACCGCCGCGCGGTGCCCGCAGACCCGGGTGGCGCCGCGCGGCCTCATTCCCGCCCTTCCTGAACCGCCCGCGTCTCGGCAATCACCGCGCTGAAGATCCGCTCGACCGCCTCGGGCGGCAGCCAGCCATACGCGCAGGCGGCCGTTCGGACGCTCGCCAGCACCTCCTCCTCCCGCCCGGTGCTCTGCACCGGCAGTCCGTGCGTCCGCTTGACGTCTCCCAGGGCGAGGCCCAGCCGCAGGCGCTCGGCGAGCAGGGCCACGATGACGCGATCGACGCGGTCGATGTCCGTCCGATGGTGCCGCAGCAGATCGGCGGGCGCCGACGGGGACTCGGGATGCTCGTAAGGGTCCATATCCAGGCTCCAGAAAAGCAAAAAGCCCGCTCTCCTCTCGGAGCAGCGGGCTGTGATCGACTCGGTGACGTGGTTCAGATCAGTGCGCTACCCCGTGCTGGGCCGGGCGTAAAAGTAGTAATAGCCGTAAAACGAGGTGAAGCCGGACACACGTCTCCCGACCTGGGGGGCGGCCGCGAGCAGTCGGGCGGTCCGGTTCATAGCGCTCTCAAGAGATAGCGCGGAGGCCGAGCCGATGTCAAGCGGCACTGCACGGACCCTGCGGGGACCGCTTCGGCGGCTGGCAGGCGCCCGGTGCGACGCGGTACAGTGAGGCCGTGACCGACATCACCGCGGACGCGGCCGCACGGACGGACGATCTGCGGCACGCGCTGCGGCTCGAATGGCTGACCGTCGCCTGGATGGTGGTCGAGGCCGCGGTGGCGCTGGGCGCGGGGCTGGCCGCCGGAAGTCTCGTGCTGGAAGCGTTCGGCGCCGACAGCGTCATCGAGCTCATCTCGGCCGGCGTGCTGCTATGGCGGCTCCGCGCGGAGCTGCAGCAGACCGGCGCACCCTCCGAAACGGCCGAACGCCGGGCCAGCCGGATCGGCGGCGCCCTCCTCTTCGCGCTCGCCGCCTACGTGCTGGCCGCGGCCGGCCTGAACCTGCTTGCGCACGCCGGCCAGCGCTTCTCCGCGGCCGGCCTTGCGGTCACCGCGGCCGCCATCCCCGTCATGGCCCTTCTCGCACGCGCCAAGCTGCGGCTGGCAGCCCGGCTGCACAGCCACGCGCTGCGCGCCGACGCCGTCGAGTCGCTGACCTGTGGCTATCTATCCCTGGTCGTCTGTCTCGCGCTGCTGGCGCAACTCGCGATCGGCGCCTGGTGGGTCGGCGGCGTGAGCGCCCTCGTGATCGTCCCGTTCCTGTTGCGCGAGGCGCGGGAGGCGTGGACGGGCGAAGAGTGCTGCGACTAGATAGCGTACCCCGCCGGTTGTTGGTATTTCTGTTGCAATAACCTAACGTTGGGTTATACAATCAAGCGTGACGTGGGCCGAAGTCATCCGCAAGCTGAAGGCGGCCGGATTCGTGGAAGTGCGTTCCGGCAAGGGCAGCCATCGGCTCCTGAGACATCCCACCACCGGCAAGGAAGTCTGGGTGGCCATCCACACGAAGAAGGACGCCGGCCGGCTGGGCAACCGCATTCTCCGAGAGGCAGGTGTGGAGTGACGGTTCACTACCCGATTGTGTTCGAGACGGAGGCGAGCGGCGCGGTGAGCGCGTTCGTGCCGGGGCTGCCGGTCTACGCCGCCGCCGACACGCAGGCGAAAGCCGAGCGGGCGATCCGGGACGTGCTCGCAGCCTACCTCCAAGCTCATCCGGACAGCCGACCCGGCGCGCGGGTACGGGTGGCGCGATTCTCGGGCCGCAGGGATGCGACGATTGAAATCGTCGGCGTTGCGGCACTGCTCGGCGCCGGGCGAAGCGAGTCAAAGGCCCGGGCTTCCCGGCTGAACGGTCGGATGGGCGGGCGACCGCGCAAGGCTGGCGGCGTCCGGCGGCGTTCGAAGCCGGCCGGATCGTAGTGTTTCTCGAAATCCTGCGCCCTTTACGCCGACCCGGTCAGGAAGTCCATCCGGCCGCCGTCGACCGCCAGTGCCTGCCCGGTCACGAACGACGCATCGTCGCTCGCGAGGAACAGGACGACGCGGGCGATGTCGTCGGGGTCGCCCACGCGGTTCAGCACGGCCTTCGACGCGAGCGCGCGCAGCTGCTCCTCCTGATCGTGCGGCTCGAGCGAGGCCAGCATCTCGGTCGCGATGAAGCCGGGACAGATCGCGTTCACGGTGATCCCGTCGTGCCCCAGCTCGAACGCCTGCCGCTTGGTGAGATTGATCACGGCCGCCTTGGTCAGCGCGTACGGCGTCGTGTTCGCCACCGCCGTCCCCAGCCCCGCCAGCGAGGAGATGTTGACGATGCGGCCGTAGCGGCGCGCGGCCATGCCGGGGGCAACGGCCTGCACCGTGTGGACGATCCCCTTCACGTTCACCGCCATCATCCGGTCGAAGATCACTTCGTCGAACTCGAGCGCCGTGCCGCGCGCCAGGATGCCGGCGTTGTTCACGAGGATGTCGATCCGGCCATACTCGCGCACGGCGGCCCCGACCATCCGGTTCACTGCCGCCCGGTCGGAGACGTCGGCCCCGACCGCCAGCGCGCGTCCGCCCGCCGCCTCGATCTGCGCGACCACGTCGGCCGCCGCGTCCTGCTTCCGCGCGAAGTTGACGACGACGGCCGCCCCGTCGCCCGCGAGCCGCGCGCAGATGGCCCGGCCGATGCCGCGCGAGCCGCCCGTCACCAGCGCCACTTTCCCTTCGAGACGTCCTGACACGTTGCCTCCTGGTCGCCGATCCGAACGCGCGCGGGGCTCAGTGCTGGAATTCGGACGCGCGCTTGGCGAGCTCGGTCGTGACCTTCTGTGCCGCCTCGCGCAGCGCCTTCCCCATCGGCGAGTTCGACCAGGCATCGTCGCCCGAGTCGAAGCCCCCGAGGGTGGTGGAGAAGTCGGCGCCGACGCCGCTCTGGGACTTCTTGGCTTCGACCTCGAAGCTGTCGACCAGCTTGCCCGCCGCGGGATCGATCAGATCGAGATGGAGCGTCACGTGCGCCGTGACGCGATCCAGGTGAGCTCCGAGACTGGCGCCCAGCCCCGACAGCAGGCCGCCGGTGTCGGCGCTGTGCGTGGAGGTGGAGGTGTCGGCGTCGATCACCGTGCCGACGACCACCACATCGGCATGCGCGGCACGGCCGATCGTGACGGCCTGGTCGTCGGGAATCGGCGTGGTCGCGCCCGGCGGCGGGGTCAGCAGCAGCGGCCGCAGCGCATGTTCGCGGATCATCTCGATGCGCACGAGTTTGGCGAGCGCCGTGCTGGCCTGCTCGCCGCTGCCGTCCACGCTGGCGACGTCGAAGGGGACGATCCCGACGGTGAGCTGGCGGCTGGCAGCCGCGGCGGGCGCGATGCCCGCGGCCAGAACCGTGGAAACGACGAGCGCACACATGATGCGTTTCATGACCCGGCAGGCTAGCTGAACGGCCGAGGCCTGTCAACGAAGGGCGTCCGCCGGGCTGAAGCACGGGGCGACGAGCGCGCGTGTTCCCTACTCGTACCGCAGCGCCTTCATCGGATCGACGTTCGAGGCACGGCGTGCGGGCGTGTAGCAGGCGAGGATCACGACCACGATCAGCACCACCGACACGCCGATGAACGTCAGCGGGTCGGTCGGCTGCGCGCCGTAGAGCAGGCTGCTGATGAAGCGCGTGAGGCCCAGAGCACCGACGAGCCCCAGCGCGACGCCGATGAGCGCCATCCGCAGCCCCTGCCCGATGACGAGGCCGAAGACGTCGCGCCGCTGCGCGCCGAGCGCCATCCGGATGCCGATCTCGCGCGTCCGCTGGCGCGTGGCGAAGGCGACGACGCCGTAGAGTCCCACCGCGGCGAGCCCGAGCGCCAGCAGGCCGAACGCACCGACCAGCGTGGCCGCCAGCCGCTCGAAGATGCTGCCGAACTGCATGCTGCGTTCGAGCGTCACCACGTCGTACACCGGCAGATCCGGATCGAGCGCCTCGACGGTCCGCGTGAGCAGCGGCGCCACGGCGCCCGGATCGCCCGCCACCCGCAGGTGGACGATCACCTGATCGCGTGGATTCTGGTACAGGGGCAGGAAGACGATCGGCGCCGGCGCGTAGTGCAGCAGCCGGTACTTGGCGTTGCGCACCACGCCGACCACGGTGAACGTCCGGCCGAAGACGGTGACGCGCCGGCCCATCGGGTCGAGGCCGGGCCAGTACCGATCGCCGAACGCCTGATTGACGATGGCCACCGGCTGCGAGGCCTGATCGTCGTGATCGGTGAACTCGCGGCCGGCCACCAGCGGCGTCTTCAACGTCTGGAAGTAGCCGGGGCTGACGGTCGCCCGGTCGATCTCCATCGACTCGTGGCGCTGCGGCACGTAGCCTTCGGGCAGCACGTCGTTGCTGTGGAGGGTGAAGTTGAGCGGCGAGAAGTCGGCCAGGGCTGCCGACTGCACGCCCGGCAGCGCCCGCAGCCGATCGAGCAGCCGCTGGTCGAAGGTCACCTGCTGGGCCGCCGACTCGCCCGTCGGCGACAGGTCGTACGAGGCGAGCAGCACGTGCTGCGGGTCGAAGCCGGGATTGGCGCGCTGTTCGTTCCGGAAGCTCTTCGCGAACAGGCCGGCGGCGATGAGCAGCAGGAGGCAGAGCGCGATCTGCGCCACCACGAGGACGCGCGACACGCGCGACTGCCGCAGGCCGCCCGACGTCCGCCCCTCCTCCTTCAGCACGGTGACGGGCGCCATGTTCGACAGCCGCAGCGCCGGCAGCACGCCCGAGACCACGGCGGCCAGCAGCGCCGTGACCACCGTCGCGACCAGCACGCTCCCCTTCATGTGACCGGTGAGCGTCAGCGGCAGGCCGGTCGGCGGGAAGAAGCGGCCGAAGGCTCCTGCCGTCCACCAGGTGATCGCGATCGCGGCGGCGCCGCCGGCCAGGGCGACCAGCAGCGATTCGGCCAGCAGCTGCCGGACGATCCTCGAGCGGCTCGCCCCCATGGCGAGACGCAGCGCCATCTCGCGCCGGCGTCCGACCGAGCGCATCAAGAGCAGGTTCGCCACGTTGGCGCAGGCCAGCAGCAGCAGGACCGCCGCCAGCCCGAGCAGCAACGGCAGGGTCTTGTAGAGATACACGTTCGCCCCGAACGGCGATCGCCAGAGCGGGTCGAGCGTAATCTGGTCGGGCCCCCGCTCGATCTCCGGCGTGCTCGCGGCAATCCGCTGCATCAGCAGGTTCAGCTCGCCGGCGGCGCGTGCCGCGCGGACGCCGGGCTTCAGCCGCCCCAGCACGTTCAGCCAGAAGACACCACGGTCGTCGATCCGGTTGCCGCCCCACACGTCGCGGTCCATCGACAGCGGCATCCAGACGTCGTCCCGGAGCCCGGTCTTGCATCCCTGGAATCCCGGCGGCGCGACGCCGATCACGGTGTACGTGTGGCGATTGATCCGCACGGAGCGGCCGACGGCCGAGGGGGAGGCGCCGAAGTGGCTCTGCCAGAAGGCGTAGCTGAGGACGACGACCGGCGCACCGCCCGGCGTCGACTCCTCACCGGGCGTGAAGCCGCGGCCCAGGATCGGCTTCACGCCGAGCAGGTCGAAGTAGTTGGCCGTGGTCAGCGCGCCGTAAATCCGCTCGGGCTTGCCGACGCCGGTGAGCGACACGAAATCGTCGTGATAGGCCAGCAGGCCCGAGAGCGTGGTGGTCCGGTTGCGCAGATCGACGTAGTCGGGATAGGAGAACGGCGGGCTCGGATGTTCGGTGATCGTGCCACGCATCACCGTAACGAGATCGCTCGTGTCGGCGGCGCCCGGGATCGGATCGAGCAGCGTCGAATCGATCCAGCTGAGGATCGTGCTGGTCGCGCAGATGCCGAGCGCCAGGGTCACAACCGCGATCAGCGTGAAGCCGGGCGACTTGCGCAGCACGCGGAGGCCGAAGCGGAGGTCCTGCGCCAGGTCGTCGAGGGGGCGGATGCCGCGCGCGTCGCGGCATTCCTCCTTCACCTGGTCGAGGCCCCCCAGGGCGACCCGGGCGCGGCGCGCCGCCTCGTCGGGCGCGAGTCCCCGGGCGAGGTACTGCTCGACCTGCCGATCGAGGTGGAACTGCAGCTCGTCGTCGAGCTCCGCCTCGACGCGCCGGCGGCGGACGATCGAGCGCAGGCGGATCCGCAGGTCGTTCCACATCACGGCATCCTCGCGTGCTTACGTCGATTCGAGAACGTGCGCGACGGCAGCCGCCAGCTTGCGCCAGCCCGATTCTTCGACCTCGAGCTGCTTCCGGCCGGCCGCACTGAGATCGTAGTACTTCGCCCGCCGGTTGTTCTCCGTCGTCGACCACGTCGCCTTGATCCAGCCGCGGCGCTCCAGGCGATGCAGGGCCGGATAGAGCGACCCCTGCGGCACCTGCAGGACGTTCCGGGACACCTGCTGAATCCGCTCCGAGATCGCCCAGCCGTGCTCGGGCCCGAGCGCCAGGATGCGGAGGATCAGCAGGTCGAGCGTCCCCTGCGGCAAATCGATTCTCGACGGCTCCCCCATCGGTCGGCCCCTCCTCCGGGCTTCCCTTCAACTTCTACAAGAGGAGGCTATCGCATCTGCTGTAGAAGCACAAGGGAAAGACGATCGCGGCCGGCCGCAGGTTCCATCGGGAACTTTTCAGCAGGTGGCGGGAGATGTCCGTCTTGCGAATCGGGAGGCCCCGACGCATACTCAGCCGTGCATTTTGGGGCTGAAGCCGGGATTGTCCGGGAGGGGGAGCATCTGATGAGTGAAGAACTGGACAGGTTGTTCGACGCGTTCGATCGTGGCCGGCTGTCGCGCCGGCAACTGCTCAAGGGGCTCGGCGTCGCCGTCGCCCTGGCGCCCGCGGCCGCCGCGTTCGGTGCGCAGGGGTCGTGCGGCGGGGCGATGGCGGGCACACCGGGCTGCGACACGACCCCGGCTCCCCTGCCGTTCGCGTCCACGGGCTGGAAGACGGTCCTGCTCGATCACTTCTCGTGTGAAGTGGCGGACCACGAGAAGGAAGCGGCCTACTACCACGCGCTGATGAACTGGGCGGTCCGCAGCGACAGCGCCACCGAGGCGGTGCTCGACATCGGCGACTGGGGGGGCATCGTGATCCGCGGCGGATTCCACCCGACGGCCGCGGCGGTCGCCGCCGAGAAGGCGCAGTACGAGCGGATGAGCGCCCAGGCCGCGAAGCGCGGCTTCAAGATGGGGCCGTTCGTGCCGCGCAATGCGAACTTCACCGGCTTCTGCTGGGGCATCGAGCCCTGGGACACGCAGACGGTCGAAGCCGAGCTGCGCAAGCGCGGGCTGAACCCGGTGGCGGAGCACCACGGCGACTTCCAGAGCTTCCACGTGAAGGATCCGGACGGCTTCGACCTGCAGATCAGCAACGGCAACCGGAGCAACCGGCGCCGGACGCCCGCCACGGGCACGCTGAAGGCCGCCGCGCCGTTCGCCCACACCGACTGGAAGACGATCTGGCTCGATCACATCTCGTTCGAGGTGACCGACTACAAGAAGTCCGTCGCCTTCTACCAGGCGCTGCTCGGGTGGAAGGGAACCGGCGACGAGGGGAGCCAGAACCAGGTGCAGATCGGGGACGTCGGCGACGCGATCATCCGCCGCAACTACCGCGTGGACAAGATGGGCAGGCCGATGGGACCGGTGCCGCACGGCGCGCGCATCGGCCACATCGCCTTCGGCATCACGCCGTTCGATCCCGTCAAGGTGAAGGCCGAGCTCGAGAAGCGTGGCCTGCCGGCGCGGGAGGACACGGGCGCCCGCGGGCCGATCGCGACGGCGGCCTACAAGAGCTACCACACGACGACGCCGAACGGCTTCGACCTGCAGGTCAGCTCGACGACGATGGAGACCCGCGAGCCGCCGACGTTCTTCTGATCGTCGAAGGCTTCCGCCACGGTGCGCGATCCCGTCGCGCGCCGTGGCGGGGCCATCCCCGCGCGTCAGCCGGCGGCCGGACCGCCCTGTCCCGACGCGGCCTGCGTCATGAACGCCGTCACGGCTGCCTCGTCGGCACTCACGAACTTCATGCCGGCCCTGTAGTGGAACGGCCGCTTGCTGGACGAGGGCTCCAGCTGCGCCCACACGATCTTCCCCTTGCACGAGACGACGCCGGCGTCGTTGGCCAGCCGCAGCCGGACCGACTGGTTCGGCTTCAGCGGCTTGGGCGAGATTACCTGGGCACCATCCACCGACAGGTCCACCAGCACGGCGTCGCTCCCATCGATCTGCACGATCACATCGTCGGCAAACGCCTGCCGGCTCGCGCGCCGCTCCGGCCCGGGGAACACGACCGGAAGGTCGGCCGGCAGCGACGACAGCGTGATGGCCGGAGGGTCGACCACCCGGGCCCTGGGCTCCTCGATCGCCTGAGCGGGCGCGGCCACCGTCCCGGTGGCATGCGTCAGCGTCGGCGCCACGTGCGCGGGTTCGTGCGGTTGGGCGCCCGTGTGCGGCACCTCGTCGTGAGGCGCGTCCTTCTCCGGCCGCGCCGCCTGCCGCACGGCCTCCATTTCAGTGCGGATGCTCTCGAGCTGCGAGACCAGGATGTCGCGCTCGGCCTCCAGGGCATCGGCCCGGGCGCGCTGCTTCTCGAGCGCGGCGTGCGCGGCGGCGAGCGCCTCGAGCTCGCGGCTGGCGTTGGCGAGCTGCGCCTCCACCTTCTCCCGCTCGCGCAGCGCCTCGCCGGCGGCC
>JAGWRA010000264.1 GCA_028876655.1 Acidobacteriota bacterium
ACGGGCAAGACGCTGCTGGCGCAGACGCTGGCCAAGCTGCTGTCGGTCCCCTTCACGATCGTCGATGCGACGACGCTCACCGAGGCCGGCTACGTCGGCGAGGACGTCGAGAACATCATCCTGAAGCTGCTGCAGGCGGCGGGCGGCGACATCGAGAAGTGCCAGCAGGGGATCATCTACATCGACGAGGTCGACAAGATCTGCCGCAAGGACGAGAACCCCTCGATCACGCGCGACGTGTCGGGCGAGGGCGTCCAGCAGGCGCTGCTGAAGATCCTGGAAGGGACGGTGGCCAACGTGCCGCCGCAGGGCGGGCGCAAGCACCCGCACCAGGAGTTCTTCCAGGTCGACACGTCGAACATCCTGTTCATCTGCGGCGGCGCGTTCGTCGGCCTCGAGCGGCAGATCGAGCGGCGCGTCGGGAAGAAGACGCTCGGCTTCAAGGCGGACGTGAAGTCCCGCACGCGGGACGTCGGGACGCTGCTCGAGATGACCGAGCCGCACGACCTCATCAAGTACGGGCTCATCCCGGAGTTCGTCGGCCGGCTGCCGGTCATCGGCACGCTGCACGAGCTCGACAAGGCGGCCCTCATCCAGATCCTCACCCAGCCGCGCAACGCCATCACGCGGCAGTACCAGAAGCTGTTCGAGTACGAGAACGTCAAGCTCCGCTTCACCGACGACGCCCTCGAGGCGATCGCCGAGTCGGCCCTCGAGCGGAAGATCGGGGCGCGTGGCCTCCGGATGATCATCGAGGAGCTGATGCTGGACCTGATGTACTCGGTCCCCGGCCAGAAGAAGGTCCGCGAGTGCGTCGTCACCCGCGAAGTGGTGGAAGCCCGGGACAAGCCGATTACCCTGATCGAGAAAGCCGGCTAGCCCCCCGACCGGGCCTGGCGGCGGCCGACGGCCCGGCTGGAGTCCGGGCCGTCTCATTGTGACAGGAGCCCCCGTGGAAGTGTACGAGACCCTGCCCATCGTTCCGCTGCGCGACGTCGTCGTGTTTCCGCACATGATGATGCCGTTCGTCATCGGCCGGCCGTCGTCCACCCGCGCGCTCGAGCACGCGCTGGTGAAGGACAAGCGGATCTTCCTGGCCGCGCAGCACGACGCCTCGGTCGACGACCCGCGTCCCGAGGACATCTACACGATGGGGTGCGTGGCCAACGTCGTGCAGAGCCTGAAGCTGCCCGACGGGAACATCAAGGTGCTCGTCGAGGGGGTCGACCGGGCCCGCGCGGTGGAATGGAAGGAAGACAAGGGCTTCTACCGCGTGGTGGTGAAGGTCCTGCCCCGCCAGCGCGAGCAGTCGCCGGACGTCGACAGCACGATGAGCCGGGTGGTCTCGCTGTTCGAGCAGTACGTCAAGCTGTCGAACAACCTGCACTACGACGCGATGATTGCCGCCGTGCGGGTGGACGATCCCGGCAAGCTGGCCGACACGATCGCCGCGCACCTGCTGGTGGGGGTCGACGAGAAGCAGAACCTGCTGGAAATCATCTCGCCGGTCGAGCGGCTCAACCGCATCGCCGGCATCCTCGAGATCGAGGTGGACAAGCTCCAGGTCGATCGCCGGATCCAGTCGCGCGTCAAGAAGCAGATGGAGAAGGCGCAGAAGGAGTACTACCTCAACGAGAAGATGAAGGCGATCCAGAAGGAACTGGGTCGCAAGGACGAGAAGGGGAACGAGATCGACGAGCTGCGCAAGAAGATCGAGACGTCGCGCATGCCGAAGGAGGTCGAGGAGAAGGCCCAGCAGGAGCTCAAGCGCCTGGAGGCCATGCCCCCGATGTCGGCCGAGGCCACCGTCTCGCGCAACTACCTCGACTGGCTGATTGCCGTCCCCTGGCACAAGAAGTCGCGCGAGAGCCGCGACCTCAAGCACGCCGAGTCGGTCCTGAACGAGGATCATTACGGCCTCGAGAAGATCAAGGACCGCATCATGGAGTTCCTGGCGGTCCGCGCCCTCGTCAAGAAGCCGAAGGCCACGATCCTGACCCTCTCGGGCCCTCCGGGCGTCGGCAAGACCTCGCTCGCCAAGTCGATCGCCCGCGCCATGAACCGGAAGTTCGTCCGGCTGTCGCTGGGCGGCGTGCGTGACGAGGCCGAGATCCGCGGCCATCGCCGCACGTACATCGGGGCGTTCCCCGGCCAGATCATCCAGATGATGAAGAAGGCCGGCACGATGAACCCGGTGTTCCTGCTCGACGAAGTCGACAAGATGTCGATGGACTTCCGCGGCGACCCGTCGGCGGCCCTGCTCGAGGTGCTCGATCCGGAACAGAACCACACGTTCCTGGATCACTACCTCGACGTGGAGTACGACCTGTCGAACGTGATGTTCATCTGCACGGCCAACGTCCTCCACACGATTCCGCAGGCGCTGCGCGACCGCATGGAGGTCCTGCAGCTGGCCGGCTACACCGAGCAGGAGAAGGTCGAGATCGCCAAGCGGTTCCTCGTGCCGAAGGCGGTCGAGGGCGCGGGCCTCACCGCGGCCAACATCCGCTTCGCCGACGAGGCGCTGCAGACGATCATCCAGCGCTACACGCGCGAGGCCGGCGTTCGCAGCCTCGAGCGCGAGATCTCGTCGATCTGCCGCAAGGTGGCCCGCAAGGTCGTCGTCGAGGGCCGCGGGTTCAGCGAGGAAATCGACGCCGAGAAGGTCACCGTCTACCTGGGCGTGCCGCGGTTCCGGCCCACGCTCGCCGAGGAGCAGAACGAGATCGGCATCGCGACCGGCCTGGCGTGGACCGAGGTCGGCGGCGAGATCCTCGTCACCGAGGCGACGCTGATGCCCGGCAAGGGCCACCTGACGCTCACCGGCAAGCTCGGCGACGTCATGCAGGAGTCGGCCCAGGCGGCCATGAGCTACGTCCGCTCGAAGGCCGAGGAGTACGGCATCCCGAAGGACTTCAACCGCCGGCACGACGTCCACATCCACGTGCCGGAAGGGGCGATCCCGAAAGATGGCCCCTCGGCCGGCATCACGCTGGCAACCGCGCTCGTCTCGGCGCTATGCCGCGTGGCGGTCCGCAACGACCTGGCGATGACCGGCGAAATTACGCTGCGCGGGCGGGTGTTGCCGATTGGCGGACTCAAGGAGAAGGTGCTCGCGGCTCATCGCGGCGGTATCAAGACGGTCCTCATTCCAAAGGAGAACGAGAAGGACATCGCGGACATTCCGCAGCAGGTGCTCAAGAACGTCACCTTGCTCCAGGTCGAGCACATGGACCAGGTGCTGCGTCATGCGCTCGTGCTGACGGATCCGGACTCATTCTTTAAACCCAAGGATC
>JAGWRA010000265.1 GCA_028876655.1 Acidobacteriota bacterium
AGCCGCGGAATCCCTCCTGACCTCGCAGGGGATGGTGCTCCAGCCCGACGGGCTTCAATGGGGCCGCGGCTGATCAGCCGCGGAATCGGTCCGCCCGCTAACTCTCCAGTTGTCAAGGATCTGCGACAACCGTTGCGAGCGGCCTCCGCGCGGACACCCGCACTTGGCGAACCAGAAGGCTATCACACTCCGAACTCCTTCATCCAGAAAGACTTCTCCCTCGCGAGCGGATCCCGCCTCCGGTCGACCACGCCGCCGCTCGCGGGCCGGGCGCCGGTGCGGTTCACCGCGTCTCGAACCCCGGGTACCGCGTCAGCTCTCCGGTGACCACGCGCGCCAGCAACCGTGTCTGAATCTCCAGCACCCGGCGATAGCTCACACGATAGCCGAAGATCGGATGCGTCACCAGCGTGTCCATCCGCTGCTCGTACGCCCGGATGAATCCCTTGCGCCCGGCCGGTGACAACGCGACCGACTCGCCCGCGCGCACGAAGTCGCCGGGCCCCACCATCCGTGTGTTGATCGCCGTCAACACGGCCGAATCCGCCACCAGCGGCCGGAACCCTTCCATCAGATCCAGCGCCAGCGCCGGTCGCCCGAATCGCGGCTGATGGTAGAAGCCCATGAACGGATCGAACCCCACCACGTGGCAGACGGTCGTCAGATCCCGCGTCAGCAGGCTGTAGCCGAACGACAGCAGCGCGTTCACCGGATCCCGCGGTGGCCGGCGGTTCCGCCGCGTGAAGTCGAACGCCGGCACGTCCGATTCATCCTCCGCCTTCAACATCCCGCTGAATTGCTCGAAGTAGATCCGCGCGGCCGAGCCCTCGACGCCGAGCAGGGTCTCGAGGTCCGGACTGCGCTGCGCCCGATCGGCGAACGTCTTGAGCTGCGCCAGCGCTCTCGCCGGCGGCTCCACGTGATTGCGCTGCAGCAGCGTCCGCTGGTTCCGGATCTTGGTCGAGACGATGTCGCGCGCCACGGTCAGGCAGAACGCCGCCTCCTCCGCGCGCGCGAACTGATCGCGCCGGAGAAAGACGTTCTTCAGCCCCATGCCGGACGTCATCCCGTAGAACCAGTGGCCCGACGAGAAGTACGCGACCGGCTTCTCCGACCAGCAGAGCGCCTGCACGGCTCCGGAGGTCATCGTGACATTGCCGAACACGTTCACCTGCGAGATGTCGTGCAGCCTGGCCTCCTGCACGAGACCGCCCCGGTCCTTCACCTGCAGCACGTCGCCCTTCCGGCCGATCGACAGGCCGTGGCCGGTCACGTACAGCGGCCGCAGGTCGTCGCGCGCCGGCACCAGCCGGCGCACTTCTTCCTCGGGCGACCGGTTCAGGAGCCGCCCTTCCACGGCGGCCTCGTCGCCGAACAATGTCGGCTGCAGGTCTTCGTCGGCCGGCAGCCCCATCGCCGCCGCCGTCTCGTCCGGCAGGCAGATGGACACCAGGGAGCAGCGCGGACATTTCGGACTGTCGAGGAGGGGCGGAGGAATGCGGCCCGCCTCAGCAACCGCTCGCGCCTCGGCTGCGGCGCCGACCGTCTCGGCGACGAGCGCCTCGTCCACGGGAATGCGCACGCGCTGCTTCGTGGCGTGGTAGTAGACGATCGCCTCATCGCACGTGTAGCCGTTGTCGCGCAGCAGGAGCGCCTGGACGCACACCTGCACGCGATCGGCAGGCCAGGCCTGCGGCCCCTCGTCGCCGCCGTCGCGCGGAGAGCCCCGCTTGTAATCGATCGGCGTGACGACCGTCCCCTCGCCTTCGACGAGGTCGAGCGTGGCGATGAGGCCCAGCCGCTCGCTCGAGAGGGTCACCGAGCGCGCATGAATCCGCGCCTCGCCACCATCGGGGGCGCTCTTCGCCTCGTCGGCCGGAGCCAGCACCTCGGCCTGCCCCTGGATCTTCTCGTGCCGCAAGGCCCCTTCCACCGTGTCGCCGCTGTGCGCGAAGACTCCCTCCACCCATTCGTAGAAGAACAAGCGCGGGCAGTAGACGAACTCGTTCAGCATGCGCGCCGGCAGATAGTCCGGCAGCTCGACGCGGCGGCGGAGCGACGCCCTCGCCGGGGTCGGCGGAGGGAAGACGTGCGGCCGGGGAACGGGTTCGCGGCTCATCGCCGGGACGCCTCCGTTGCCTTGTCCTGTTTCGCCTCGCGGCCCTCGACGATGATGCACGGGCTGTCGATGGAGGTATAGGGCTTGCCGAGGGCGGTGATGACGCGGTCGCCGCGCCCTTCGACCGGGCCGAGGTCGACGAACAGCACCTGGTCCTCCTTGTGGTGGATGATTTCCGACAGCAGGTGCCGGCACCGGGCGAGGTCGGCCTGGTTGAGCTGGCACTCGAAGACGGAGTACTGCAGGTGATCGCCGAACCCCCGCATCGTCTTGTGCACCTTGGCCAGGCGGCGGTCGTTGCTGATGTCGTAGGTCACGAGAAACGTGTTCCGCACGTCCGGGTGTATCGGCGGGAGGCGGCGGCTGGTGCCGGGCCGGTTGCACGACTTGTGTACGCCACTCGATATGTGACCATGGTGATATGACCATGAAGAAACGGACGATGCCCGCGGGGTGGAACGCCGAACGGGGTTTCCCGGCGATCCCGCCGATCGGTTGATCGTGACGGCCGTGCGTCTCGCCCGTGCGGTGCTGGTAACGCGCGACGAGCGGATCAGGCGAGCGGAGGTGGTGGAGACCGTGTGGGGATGGCGTCGGGTCCGGGCACCGGAATCTCGGCCAGACGCTACGAAATGCTACGATGTGCTACAATGAACGGCATGAGCAAGACCATCACGCAGCGGGAGCTTCGGAACGATTCGGGGACGGTGCTGCGGCGTGTCCAAGATGGGCAGACGGTCGTCGTCACGCGGAACGGCATGCCGGTGGCCGAGCTTCGCCCGGTGGCCTCGTCGCGCCGATTCGTGTCGCGGGCCGTGATTGCCGAGGCGGGGACGCGTGCGCCACGGGTCGACGCCCGGCGGTTTCGCGCCGATCTGGACGGCGTCGTGAGCCAGGCGATCGATGGCTGAGCCGACGAGGGGGCTGCTGGACACGTCCGTCGTGATCGACCACGACATCATCGATCCCGAGCGCCTGCCGGACGAATCCGCCGTCGCCGCCGTGACTCTGGCCGAACTGGCCGCAGGTCCTCATGTGGCGCGCGACGAGCAGGAGCGGGCGCGTCGTCAGGATCGGCTGCAGTGGGCGGCGGCCACGTGGGATCCCCTGCCGTTCGACGCCGATGCCGCCCGCGCCTACGGGCGGATCTTTGCGGCGGTCCGGGCGGCCGGACGCTCCGGCCGTGCCCGCCTGGCGGACCTGCTGATCGCCGCGACGGCGGTCGCGAACGGGTTGCCGGTCTACACCAGAAATCCGAAGGACTTCGCCGGGCTGGAGGGAATCGTCACAGTAGTCGCCGTCTGACGCCGCCGCGCGTGTCAGGTTCCGGCTGGAGCCGTGCTGCGCAGGTGCAATGCGACGACGAGGTCGATGTCGCGCGTCATGCGCGGCTGCGCGTAATGGCCGGCCGCAATCGAACCGGTGACCATGTAGGCAATGCTCGCCGCGTCGACCGTGTGGTGACGAGGGCCAGGCCGGAGAGCTGATCGTTCACGTGAAGAACCGCTTCCTGACCTCCCGGGTGCAACGCGGCCTTGCAGGGCCTGTTGCTGACGGCCGCGCCGGCGCAGCTGATTGTGCCATCGTCATCAGGCTGCGGCGTTCGCCTGTCCTGGCGGCGAGAACCTGGTGGCCGTGCAGATGCTTCGCAGCCGCGGTCCTTCGGCAGGGCCGATAACATCGATGACCGGACCGCGACGTCAGGCGATCCTCTGCGCGGGCGTGAAGTTCGGGGTCTTCCCCACCAGAATGCGATGCGTGCGGAGGACGGCCACGACGCCTCGGCGCCTCAGGTGTCGAAGTGCGTCCTCGGACGGATGCTCCTGCTGTAACTCGGGAAGGCCCAGCAGCGACCGTGTTGTTTCGAGATCGATCGGATGCCGCCACACGGGCCACGTCCAGCGCGTGTCGTCCCTGCGAAGCCCACTGAATCCCAACGTGTGAAGACGACCCCGTTCCGGAAGCGATGTGAACAGGGGAAGTGCTTCGACAGCGAGACGGCTGGCACCCAACATGCCACCAGACTTCTTGCGGTCTGGATCGCCTGAAGGTTGGTTCCACTGAAGCGCATGTCGCCGATCTTCGCCGGGATCGAAATGAAGCGACTGATTGTCCAGTGGATCGGCGTAGTCCCACGTTGAAAACAGGCTGTGCTCCAGATGACTTCGTTCCGTCCGCTCCAGCACGGACCTGACGTTGCCACTGAAATAGTCACGCCGCACGAGCTGGAGCTGGCTGTTCACACCTGGAGCGACGCCATCACTGGTCAAGGCCCCGAGCCAGTCAACGAGGAGATGGTCGTGATGCGTCGCGTTGCGCACTTTTGAAGCCAGGTCCTCTCGACGTGACACCGGGTCCGGATGCTCCTGGGTGAGCAGTCGACCAAGGGGATGCTGCTCGAATCGCCTCAGAAGGTGCTGATCCAGCAGGTTCAGTAGGCCGTCCTGGCTGCCGGCGGAGCCAGCGAGCCGAGGCACCCAGGTCCCTGAGCCCGTCTCCCAACTCAGGCGCACCCTGTCCCGCTGGCCGATGATCGTGACGGCACGAAGTACCCCCAATGCCGCCAGGAAGCCCAGCGGGTTGGTGCCATCGAGACCAGGGAGGAGGGTGCCGTCCGTCTGCTGGTCGGTTGTGGGACCGCTCACGTCGTCACCTCCCGTGGCTGCCGCGTAGATTCGCCGCTGAACCTGCCCGCTTCCTCATCAGCACTCGCTTGCTGGTCGGCGAGACGCAAGACGGCCTCCAGATAGGCGAGGCCCCACCAGCCGTATTGACGGGTGAGACGCCAGAAACGCTCGGCGACGCCGGAGTCGATGCGGTGCGGCGGAACGAGAGCGGCGCGGCGCTCGTGATTCAGTTCGATGCCGTTAACGGCAACCCGCGGCAGTTCCTCGTCGATGGTCACGGGTGCGAACGGACGGGCATGACCATGATGCGCAGCCACGAGGTGAAGCAGCAGATCGCGGCCCGCCTCGTCTGCAGGAAGGCTGGCGCCGTGTTCCGCGAGCTGGATGCTCAACATTTCATGCCGGAACGCTTCAGGAAGGCCGGCACGCCGCCGTGCATCCCGGCCTTGAGCCCGCGTCTGCGGCACACCGTCGGACTTCGCCCACAGCGCGGCAGCCAGGCCGGCGCGAAGCCATGCGTCCGTGCGGTCACTCCTCCGGAGCATGGCCTGAAATCGCTCGTCGGCCTTCCCGAGATCGTGCATCTCGGCCGTGCGAATGAAGAGATCGGTACCAATCGAGAGCGGAAGGAGCCCGGTGCTGGCCTGCACGGCCTCGACCACGTGCCGCGTGTGATCGGCGAGCCCGACCGGCTGTTTCCGCTCGCTCAGCGACGATTCGTCCTCGCCGTCGTCAGTGGCCGGAAGAAACCACTCCTCGGTTGACCCGAGGCGCTCGCGCGAGGTAAGGACCACGCCCCTCTCGTCCGGATAGGGCTCGACGTGCAGTCCGTGCGTGGCCAGATGGCCGAGTATCTGCTTCCACTCGTGACTATCGGGCAGTGCCTCGCTGGTCGCCGCGAGCAATGCCCGCCAATCCCCATGGCGCAGCGGTTGTTCCGAACAACGCGCGGCGGCCGCGAGCAGGTCTCCGAGTTGCGGACCAAGCAGATCACCGAGCGCGGGGTGAAGACGCAGAGCCGCGCGGTCGCGCGCACGCCGGAAGGAGGCCTCGCCATGATCACGAACCGTGGGACGGGCGACGTCGGAAGCTTCCTCCTTCCTCTCGGCACCGGCGTCCCACTCTGGAAGGTGGCCGAGCAGGTTGGGCCGATCGACGCACGCCGGCAAGACGACGGTGTCTCCGGGCTTCAAATCGTCGGGGGACCGGAGCAGCGTGCTCCGGCGGAGACCGCGCCACAGTACCGCCTTGGGCACCGAAATGTGCTTCCTGCGGTCCTCCTGTCCGTCGTCCTGCTCGGCGCCGGGCCCGGCTTCTCCAATCAGGTCGCCGGTACGGTCATCGTCCGCCTGCCCGATCAGCCATCGGCGCATCCGTGAAATCGGTACGGACATGCACTCAGCGGAGGTTGGCGGCAGGAGCGCGACCACGTCGCACCAGTGTTCATCGGCCTGCATTCGAGCGTCTTCAATCAGATCGGCCCGCCAGCAGACCTGCACGTCCGGTTCAGAATCCTGCACGCCGTGAATGAACAGCGAGACATCAGGATCGGGAACGGGGCGCGGGGCGGTCTGACACCACAGGTCCAAGTACGCCGGCATCACGAGGGGAGCGTTGGCGGACGCTGACGGGGCCAGCAGCGCCTGTGGCGGCCGACCGGCGTCCGCTTGGTCGCGCAAGAGGCGGTCGAAAGCGTCGATGCCGAAGTCGACGGTCTTCACCGTCTTGCCGTCGGTTGTGACTTCTGTGGCCCGTTGGGTCAGCCAGTTCCACGTGCGCGCGAGCGCGTTACCGTAGATCGGGTCGATTGGATCTTCATCGTCGAGTCTGTCGTCCGGCTTGATCGCCTTCCTGTCGGCCAGGATGACGCCGTGCGCATGGAGGTCGCGGCCCGCACGGTTCAGGCGCCCGAAGCGCTGTCGGAGAGCATCCAGCGAGGCACATTCGGTAATCAGTACGTCGAAATCGTAGTCAGCCCCCACTTCGAGGCACTGCGTGGCCACCACGAAGCTCGCCCCGTGCGAAGCCGCCGGACGGTTCGGGCCGACGAGGGAACTCAGACGCTCGACCTGCCGGTCCCGATCCAACGGGCGCATCGAACCGATGACCAGTTCGATCGCAGTATCGGGCGGAATCGTTCTTCCCGTGCTCGTCTCCTGCAACAGTCGTTCATAGACGGCTCGCGCGGTCTTGACGCGATTGACGATGACGCCCACGGCCGCTGGTCCGCCGCCCGCCATACGGAGCGCCGTCTTCACGGCCTGGTCGGCGAGGTCATTGGCTGGCGGGGGCAATTCGGCCGGCTTCGACGCGACAAGCCGTGAGAGCAACGGGTATCTTGGAGCCCGGTCGTCGTCGTGCAGGTGGATCACCCCGCGTCGTCGCATCTCGTCATTCGGTGTGGCCGTCATCGGCGCGACGATGGCGGGCCTTGGGCCGATCGTTCTCTCGGTCCATCGGTCAGGGTCCAGGTAACGTGCGACGGAGTCGAGGGTCTGGCGAAACGGCTCGCTGATATGCGCTTCGTCGAGCAGGATGAGACTATCGTACGCGATCAGAGCCGCATGGATCGGCGCGGCGCCCGGTGAAACCCCGTAGCCGCGAAACAGGAGGCGCGAGCCGAGCTGATCCAGCGTCGTGCAGACGATCGTGGGCTGGGCGATCGAGCGGGCCCAGCGGTTGTCGCGGTAGATGCCGCCGCGCAGCTCCAGCACGTCCAGCGGGGGGAGGTCGGGCCGACCGTCCGTGCCGGCCGACGCGCGCAGGGCTGCCGCCACGTCGGTCAGGATGCCTGTGCCGGATCGCTCGGCGCTCCAGATTCGTTGCGCGATGCGACGGGCCCGCTGGTGCGCCTCGTCCACGATGACCCGGCGATTGACGCAGAAGAAGATGCGTCGAGGTGCTGTTCTTTCGTTGGCAGGCCGTAAGGCCTGGCAAGCCAGGGCGAAGACGGCGACGTCGAGACATGCCGTCTTGCCGCTGCCCGTCGGGAGGTCGATGGCACCGGGCCAGTCACCGTCGGCCGCGCGAGCGGCCAGCCGGCGCTGCCAGGGGTACGGTTCGTGGTCGTGCAGATGCTCGAAGTATTCGCCGAAGCGGTCGGCCGTGACGGCAGTCATCGCGGCGCCTCCCACGGCTTCAGGAGGCCGTAGCCGCGATAGCGCCCCGCACCCAGAACGATCGGTCCGCACACCGGTTCGGCGAATTGCAGGAAGACGTGTATCTGTGGTCGAGGGGCCCTGGTCCCTTTCAACGGGTAGTCCGGGAACCCGTCCCCCAGGGCAGCTCCCGCACGCGCACCGGACGTCGAAGCGCCGCGCAGCCGGCGGCGCTTGGTGACCGCCCGCGGCGCGCCGAGCTGCCAGCTCGTGGTGTCGATATCGATGTGAATCGGGCGGGGCAGATCGATCCGCGTGCAGGCTTCGGCCACGATGGCACGCACCTCCTGCTCCCAGGCCATACGTTGTCGTGGGTCACTACGATCGGCCTTGGGGAACCGATCCAGGACCACCGGGGTCACCGACGCCCACGCCAGGGTACCGCCTGGGTGTGCCGTCCATGTCTCGGGTTGCAGGGCGACACGCGGTTCGGACCAGTTGCGCTTGCGCAGGGTCCAGACGCCGAGCGCTCCCAGCGTCAGGGTCACGTCCCTCGGCTCGCCGTACTCGTCCACGAGGAGGGGGCCGAGCACGCCTCCGCGCTCGTTGCGCCCGACCCCCTGCGGAAACGCAAGTGCCATTCCGAGGAGGTGCCCGTCAGCGTGCTCACGTCCCACGAATGGCTGCGGAAGAATCGCCAGGTGGCCAGCCGCATGGTCGTCCGGAGAACCGTCGGCTCTGTGACCGCTGATCCAGGCCGGCACCGGCTGGATACCGCTGCGACTCATGATCAGATCGCGTAACGCCTTGCCCACAGCCAACGTGGAAGCGACCGGCAGCTGTGGACCCGCTGTCTGCGTCAGGACCAGCAGCTCGGTGTCGAAGAGCGAGTGGGCAACAGCGGCCGGCGCCCGGCCGGTGTCGGCGCGGCGATAGCCCGTCCAGAGACCGATCTTGGGCCGCAGGCGGGGCGGCGGTGACGCGGACTCCCTGAAAGGCTGGCCGAAATTCTTCTCGTAGGACTGCCGCGCGTCTTTGAGCCGTTGGCTTGCTGCCCTCTTCGCTGCTGAGTCACTGCTGGCCCTGGCTTCCTCAACCGCGCGCCTGGCGTCCTTGATGCGCCAGAACAGTTCCGCGAAGGTCTCGATGCGCGAGATCTGCGTCTGTGACGGGAGGCTGTCGAGGAGACCGCTGGAGAATCGACGGGCGTGGAACCTGGCCATCATGTCTCCAGGCTGCCAGCGCTCCAATCCGCAGACAGCCGTGTGTTCCTGCGAGTCGGCCAGCCACATCCGCACAAGAGACGACGAATGTCCGATGCGCGTGACCTTGGCGCAGACGCGGGCGAGCGCTTCACGGTGCGCGCCCAGGCCATCGGCATCCGCCCAGTGGAGCGCGCAAGGCGTGTTCCCCACGTAGAGGCTGGGAAAAGTCCTGGGCTGCTTGCTGCGCGTCATTGCTGGTGCACATTGGAGCGCTGCCGCAGCCGGGCCCGCCTTGTCGTTGACCGGCACGTAGGTGGTGACCGCCGATCGTTCGTTCGCAGCTTCAGCGGGCGACAGCCACAGCTCAGGTTCCTCCAGGGCTTCCAGCCAGCGCAATGCATCGCCTTCTGCCTGATAGTCACCGCGTTCGGCCTCGGTGCTGCTACTTACTGGCGCCGTTTCGAACCATGCAGCGGCCATGGCCATGAACACGCGCGCGGGATGCGGCGGCCATTCGACCCGCTTGCGTGCGGTGGGGTCGGTGGCCACCACACAGCCGGTGAGGTACTCCCAGGCGACCGTGAGGGAGGACATCACTTGCTCTCTTCAGCGTCACCGCTTTGCTGTGCAGCAAGCTGCTGGCTCTTGACAACAAGTTTGACCAGCTGCTCCGACGGCGTAAGCACCACGGGGGCATCCCGCCAAGGCAAGCCGGCCGCCTTCGCAGCCTGAACTGCTTCCTTGAATACGTCGATCGCCTGGTCGGCAGGCAGTGTGAACCCGCCCCCCTTTCTCCGGTCGAGCAGTTCCCACGTGAGGTCCTGCTCGGGGTACAGCAGACATCGTGAGCGCAGATCCAGGCCGGCTTCGTCGGCCAGCGCTGCCGCGAGCAGCCCCAATGCCGCCAGAACCGTCCGGCCTGCGACGTCACGTTCGCGGCTGTGCTGCTCGTCAACGGGAAAGCGCAGGCGGCGCACTGCGGGCAGGGAGATTACGAGCGTCTGTTCGGCATGGGAGATAGTGACACCGCCGGGAGAAACTCGTCCACCTTTGATGTAATCGCCATCCTGTAGCATTACATCGACGGTTTCGCGGTTCTCGGGCGTGATGCTCTTCGAGGAATATCGGACGAAGTCCGGTGTCACGCTTCCAAGGTTCAGTTTGGACAGCTTCTTCGGATATTCCTTGGGCTCATCCTTTGGGCCCTGGCGCAGCGCTTCCGACTGCAAAGCGGTCCACTTCCCGCTCTTCGTTTCGTATAGGGGCGGGTTCTTGCGAATGATTGGATCGACACGGCTGGCGGTGCGAAGCCCATAAGTTGCGTCAACCCCAACGATCTCGCCCACCATGGCCCGTTCGAACTTGACGCCCAGACCGCCCTTGGGGCCGGTCGAATCCCACATGCCGAAGAGCAGTGCGGTCGGACACAGCTCGAACAGCGGTGTGGCATTCCGAAGACTCACGCGGTCCAGTTGACGTCCGACCTGGGAATCCCGGAATCGCTGACCATCGAGCAGGCTGTCACGCAGAATCGCGTCTGCGATCCGGTGCGGAGCCTGCAGCGAGCCGATCTTGCCCACAGGATCGAGCAGACGCATGTCCTCCATCTGACTATCGCCCGGAAAGTAGGGCGTGAAATCGACCTCGATCACCGGCAGCGCGATCCGGCCGTCGTCCACTGCCTGCTGCAGCGCCTCTTCCATGCGATTGGCCTGCGACTGGACCGAGTCGAGGAGCACGCACTCAACGGGCTCGCCATGCCCGGGAAGACGACGCTTCTCGGTGGCATACACCGCACCGGCGTAGGTCGGGGGGAAGACCTTGTCACCTGGACCGCCGGCAGGCTGGAGGGTGAGTCGCGCGCGGAAGGCGGCGGCCGCTCCGCCGACGGCATCCCTCAGCAGTTGGTAGGTCAGTTGCTCTGCCATCTCATGGATCTCCGGGAATATGGAAGGACGCAGAACCTAGGGCCTCTCCGACCCGAGTGCCGCCCCTTCTACCACAGGTCGCCGTTCTCCGGCAGTCGGGAGTAGTCCGAGTGCATGAAATCCGGCGACGAGCCGATGCCGGCGGCATGCAGCGCCACTCACTCTAGGCCCGGGATACTACCGTGGTATTGCCGCGCGGATGAACTTTCTACAATCACAGGTGGTGGATTGCGATTTCGGATACGCGCACGCGCATAGCATGAGGCGTGTGGAGGACTACGACGCGGGACACGAACTCAGCGCCGGACGGAGTCCAACCGAGGCGGCGCCCCTGCAGGTCCGGCATCACCAGGCGCGGGCGTCCCCGCCAGCTCCCGGCACAACTCCGCCATCGCCTCCTGCCACTCGAGGATCTGGTCCAACGACAGCGAGGCCCACCGCTGCACCTGCAAACGCCGATTGCCTTCCCAGGTCGTCAGACCCCAGTCGATCGCGTCCGAGTGGTCGCCACCCATTGGGATCCTCCCCGCGACCGGAACCGAGCCCGAAGTGGTCCAGATCGGCCACATCTCGCGGGCCGCCCGTCCGCCGCTTCGGCCGTTGGCACCACAGGTCGGCGCCACGGGCGACCTATCGGTCCATCTCCTTCGCGAACTTCAGCGGCAGCGACGGCTGCAGCCGGAAATCGAGCGAGGCGGGGGCCTCCAGATCGAAGTTCATCCGCGGCGCGTAGTTGGCCCGCGCCTCGTCGAGATCCTCCAGGATGGCCTCGGCCAGCCGGGCCGGCGCGACGACCCGGGCCAGCGGCCCGAACCCGAGAATCCAGGTCCGCAGCGCCGGATCGTCACAGACGCGCAGCGTCAGCCGCACGGAGCCGTCGGGCCGCGTCTGCACCTTCTGCGACGGATGCCACCGCCGCTCGACGACATACGGCGCAATGCGGGCGTCGAAGTCGATCTCGATCCGCTCCGGATCTCCCTGGTTGACGCCCAGCGAGTGCGGGAACACCGCCGCCGACGGGTCGGCCGGCGGGTCGAAGGTCTCGTCGAGCAGGCCGAGCCGCTCGATCCGCTCCACGGCGAAGGTCCGCGTCTCACCGTAGGCCGGCACGTACGCGATCAGGTAGAGCCCGCCGTGCGCGTAGACGACCCGGTAGGGCTCGACCTCATAGTCCCTGGTCCGCCGGCTCGACGCGGAGTAGTAGCGCATCGTCGCCCGCCGCTGCTTCAACGTCGCCTCGATCAGTCGCGCGACGGTTTCCCGTGAGCGCTTCGCGTCGTGCCGCTTCACGGCCTCTGGCTTCGCGGCCAGCACGCCCGGCAGGCGATCGAGGAACGCCCGCATGCGCGGCGTGAGGAAGCGCGAGAACTTGTCGAAGGCCCGCCCGAGATCGTCGTGGAACGGCGTGCCGGCCAGGCACTCGAGCAGCGTGCGACTGAAGTAGAGCGCGCACAGCTCGGACAGCGAGAAGCCGGCGTCGGTCAGCGGCTTGAACGGCGCGCCGTTCAGCTTCCATCGCGTGCCGGTGTCGGTCGGCTCGCTGTAGACGGGGAAACCCGCCTCGTCGAGCGCCACCAGATCGCGCCGGATGGTGCGCGGCGTCACCTCGCGCGCCGACGCGAGTTCGTCGACGGTCAGCCCGTGCCGCTGCGACTCCAGGTCCCGAAGCGTCTGCCACTGCCGGATCACTTCCGCGTTGCGCGCCATCGCCTGTCACGCTCCTCTCGCGCTGCGTCCCGGACTGTTGCACGTTCGGCGTTTCGCTGCAAGGTCGCGAAACCTGTTCCCCGTCCTGGATTCCCGCGTTCGCGGGAATGACGAGGAAGGCGCGGGTGCGAGCGGCGCGGAGCAGAAGGCCCTCGACCCCATGCGAAGATCCGGCGTAGGACCGGACCTGTCCACGTCCGCTCGTACGCTGGCCCGCATGGCCGACCCCGACCCGCGCACCGCCTTGGATGCCGACGAGGATCCGCTCGCCATCGTCAGCCGACTCCAGAATCTGCTGGACGCCCTGCGCACCCGGCTCGCACAACCGTACCGCGCCGCGCCGGGAGGAGCCTGCCGACGGTTGCAGTGCGGATCCATCCTGGTTGATCTCGCGCGCCTGCGCGTAACCGATGGCGGGGCGCCGGTGGCCCTGACGCCCCGTGAAGTCCTGGTCCTGGCGTACTTCCTCGAGCGACCCGATCAGGTCGTCACGCGCGAGGAACTCTCGTGCACGTCTGGGGCTACCGCTACACCGGGGACGCGCGGACGATCGACGTCCACGTCTGCCGCCTTCGCCGCAAGCTGCCCGCTCTCAGGGGCCGCCTGGTCACGCTCAAACACATCGGATACCGCCTCGTATCGGCCGATGAATCGGCGACGCGCACGACCGCGCTGGCTGATCGTCGCGAGCCCGCGCCCCGGACATCGGCGCGACAGATCGTACCCGGTCGTGCGGTGCGCGCGACGCGTGTTGCGGGAAGTTAAGGCGAGCGGCAAGGTGACGGCAACCTGCCGTCCGTAGAGTCGGTGTCGGGCGCCGAGCCGTTCGCGGGACGCGGACGGAGGGGTGCATCGGGTGTGGCGATGATGTCTCTGGAGCAAAGGAGTAATCGATGCGCACGATGATGGTCAGGATGATGGTGATGATGCTGTGCGGACTTCTGCTCGCAGCTCCCGGCTTCGCCGGCGATCTGCACTCTTCGATCGACCGGGCAGCGCGGCAGGCGGCTGCTCGGCAGCCCACGCCGGTGGCCGGGATACGGAACCCGTACCTCTGGCCTGGCGTCGCGCTGCTCGCCGGGGGCGGTGCATTGGCCGTGCTCGCCGGCACGGCGCTGAAGCAGACGACGGCGGCCTGTGTCGGCGACCTGTTCGGCGTCGTCTGTGGCGGCACGGAGCAGACGAACAAGGCGGTGCTGTGGAGCGGCATTGCCGCCGCCGGACTCGGCGCGACGTTGCTCGCGATCGGCGCTCATCACGCGGCGCGCGCGAGTCTCGTGCTGGCGCCGGGCACGGTGGGAGTTCTGAAGCGGCTCACCTGGTAGCGTGGGCGGACGACGGGGTTCCCGGTGTCCCGGGCCCCGTCGCCCCCCGTGCGATAATCGGGAGGCGAAGAGCCCTCCCACATGCCGCTGTCCCGCACGCTCGCCAGACAGGTTCCGCCGACGATCCGCGCGCGCGGCGAGTCGTATTTCTTCAAGCAGGCCGTGCGGGAGATCGCGGCCGAGGCCGGCATCATCCACGCGACGGTCCGAGGCTCGGAGGACTACGACGTCTGGCTCGAGCCGCACGGGCGCCGGCTGCACGTGGCGTGCACCTGTCGGTATTTCCTGGACCATTTCGACGTCTGCAAACACATCTGGGCGGCGCTGCTCGCGGCCGAAGCGCGATCGCTGCCCCTGGCCCCGAGCGGCGTCGCGCTGGATCGCCTGGAGATCGACCCGGTCGATCCGGACGACGAAGCAGACCGGCGGTTCGAGGCCGGCGCACGGGACGCGCACGAGGACGAAGCAGGCGACGAAGACGATGACGTGTGGGCCGACGATGAACGGGGCGTCTGGACGCCGGAGCGTGCGCTCCTCGATCAGCGGGCCGCGCGCGGTGGGGGTGTGCAGCCATGGCGGCAGCTGTTGCACGGCGTCAGTCTCGCGGCGCCGGCCACCCTGCGGCTGGCGCCGCCGCACGCAGCGACCGGCGAGCGGCTCTACGTCATCGACGTGCCCGCTTCGCTCTCCGGCGGCGGTGTGGTCGTCGACCTGATGACACGCGTTCGCAAGGCGAACGGCGACTGGCGGGCCCCGAAACCGGCACGGCTGCGGCTCGAGGACATCCGGTCGATGCCGAACGAGGACGAGCGGCAGACGTTGGAACGGCTCTGCGGTGCCGATCTCGAAGACGCCTGGACCGGCTGGAACGGGTTCGGGCGCGAGATTCGGCGCATCAGACTGCGCGGCCCCCTGCTGGCCGAGGCGCTGCCGCGGCTGTGTGCCACCGGGCGCTGTCTGCTGCGCCGCGACGGCGGGGTCGCCGGCCGATTGGGCGAGTCGTCACTCGCGCCGCTCGCGTGGGACGAGGGCGAGCCGTGGGTCTTCACGGTCGCCATTCAGGCCGGCAAGGCCGAGGGCGCTTGGCGTGTCGACGGCGCGTTCGTGCGGGGTGACGAACGCCTGTCCCTGTCGGCCCCGCTCCTGGTGACGGCCGACGGGATTCTGATCACCGAGACGCAGGCCGCACGGCTCGACGCCGGCGAGGGCTTCTCGTGGCTGGCGACGCTGCGGCGCACCGGCCCGGTGACGATTCCCGCGAGCGCACGCCACCAGTTGATGGACGCGCTGCTCGTGCCCGGGCCACGGATCGACGACGTGCCGCCAGCCCTGCGGGTCGAGATCGTCGCCGGTCGACCGGCGCCACGCCTGCGGCTGCGGCCGATGGCGTCCTCGCCCGATCGCCTGGCGGCTGAGATCCTGTTCGAGTACGACGACACGGTGGTGACGGCCGCGACGTCCGGACCGATCGTCAGGACCGCCGATCCGCAGCGGGCGGTCCGGCGCGATCTCGAAGCGGAGCAGGCGGCGCTGGAGACGTTGCCGACACTCGGCTTCCGGAACCGATTCGACCCGCAGGCCGGCGCGTCGGTCCTGCAGCTCGCCGCGAAGCGGCTGCCGGCGGTGGTACGCGATCTTCTCGATCGCGGCTGGCAGGTCGAGGGGGCCGGGCACGGCTACCGGCGACCGGGCACCACGACGCTGGCCGTCCGTTCCGGGATCGACTGGTTCGAGCTGGACGGGAGCGTGGAGTACGACGACCAGTCGGCCACGCTGCCGCAGTTGCTGGCGGCTCTGAACCGTGGCGAGCCGTTCGTGAAGCTGGCGGACGGCACGCTCGGCCTGCTGCCCGAGGAGTGGCTCCGGCGGCAGCAGGCGGTGGCGGCGCTCGGCACCCGCGACGGCGATCACGTCCGGTTCCGGACATCGCAGGCCGCGCTGCTCGACGCGTTGGTGGCGGCCCAGCCTCACGTCGGTTGCGACGAGACGTTCGCGCGGGTCCGGCGGGAGCTGAAGGCATTCGAGGGTGTCAGGGCCGCCGATGCGCCGGCCGGCTTCACCGGCACCTTGCGCGGCTATCAGCGCGAGGGGCTCGGGTGGCTCCTGTTCCTGCAGCGCTTCGGCTTCGGCGGCTGTCTCGCCGACGATATGGGGCTCGGCAAGACGGTGATGGTGCTGGCCCTGCTGGCGACGCGGGGACGTCGTCGTGGGGGCACGGCTGTCCGCCGCCCGTCACTCGTCGTGGCGCCGCGCTCGCTCATCTTCAACTGGCGCGAGGAGGCCGCTCGTTTCACGCCCGCCCTGAAGGTCCTCGAGTACACCGGGACGGGCCGGCACGCCCGCCGCGAGGCGTTCGACGCACACGATGTCGTGCTGACCACGTACGGCACGCTCAGGCGTGACGCCGCCGCGCTCGCCGCCATCCCGTTCGACTACCTCGTCCTCGACGAGGCGCAGGCGGTCAAGAATGCGGCCAGCCTGTCGGCCAAGTCGGCTCGCACGCTCCGGGCCGAGCACCGGCTCGCGCTGAGCGGCACGCCGGTGGAGAACCATCTCGGGGAGCTCTGGAGCCTGTTCGAGTTCCTGAACCCCGGTCTGCTCGGCTCCGCGGCGGCGTTCGAGCGGGCGCGGGCCGGATCCCGGATGGGCGAGGACGAGATGGCCCTCCTGGCGCGGGGACTGCGGCCGTTCATCCTGCGGCGCACCAAGGGGCAGGTGGCGCCGGAACTGCCGGCCAGGAGCGAGCAGACCATCGTCTGCGAGCTCGAGGGGCGGCAGCGCACGCTGTACAACGAATTGCGCGCCCACTATCGAGCGACGCTCCTTGGCGGATCCGACGCCGACGGATTCCGTCGCCGCAAGCTGCAGGTGCTCGAGGCGCTCCTGCGGCTCCGCCAGGCGGCCTGTCATCCCGGCCTGGTGGATCGCCGTCGCCTGAGCGACGAGTCGGCCAAGCTCGACGTGCTCGTGCCCCGCGTAACGGAGGCCGTGCAGGAGGGGCACAAGGCGCTCGTCTTCTCGCAGTTCACGAGCCTGCTGGCCATCCTGCGCCGACGGCTCGACGCCGACGG
>JAGWRA010000266.1 GCA_028876655.1 Acidobacteriota bacterium
CAGGGGCAGCCGCCCGCGTCGCCGACGGACCGGCCGGGCGCGCCGGCTGCCGGCCAGCCGCCTACGGGGGCGCAGGCGCCGGCCCCGACCGCTGACAGCTACGTCATCGGGCCGCGGGACATCCTCAATATCACCGTGTTCGACGAGCCGGACCTGTCGGGCCCGTTCCGGGTGGACGGCGACGGGACGATCACCTACCCGCTGCTGGGACGGGTGACGGCCGCCGGCCTCACGTCGCGCGGCCTGGAGGACCGGCTGCGCGGGCTGCTGGCGAACGGCTACCTGAAGCAGCCGCAGGTACGCGTGGAGGTCGAGCAGTACCGCAGCCAGAGCGTGTACATCATCGGCGAAGTGCGATCGCCCGGGCGCTATCCGCTGACGGGCAACATGACGCTGATCGAAGCGCTGGCGGCCGCCGGTTCGCTGAGCGGCACGGCCGGCAGCGAGCTGCTGATCGTCCACTCCACCCAGAAGACGCCGCCGACGGGCCCGGTCGTCCCCGGATCGGACGAGACCGCGCAGGTCACGCACGTGAACATCGCCGACCTGCAGGCGGGCAAGCTGTCGGCCAACGTCGAGCTGCACGACGGGGACACGATCTTCGTGCCGAAGGCCGAGACCTTCTACATCACGGGCCAGGTGCGGAACCCCGGCGCGTACGTCCTGCAGCCCGGCATGACGGTGCTGCAGGCGATCTCGCTGGCCGGCGGCCTCACCGATCGCGGCTCGAACCGGCGGATCAAGATCATCCGGTTCGTCGACGGGAAGAAGAAGGAGCTCGGCGTCAACCAGACGGACCTCGTGCAGGCCGGCGACACGATCGTCGTGCCGCAGCGGTTCTTCTAGCTTTCAGCCGGGACTCTGCCCCGGACCCCGGCTCGGTCGCTTGCGGGGGCCCCGACGCCCCGCGCCGCTCCCTCGCGGGCCCGCTTTGCGGGCCGCCGGGCGGCACAGCCGCCCGGCCTTCGATGCAGTAAGAGCCTGAGCCTGTAGCCAATTCTTTTTCCCATGTGCGGCCTGGCCGGTCTCGTGGAGTGGGGGGGCGATCTGCGGCCTTCGGCGGCGCGCCTGAGCGCTGCGCTGGGCGCGTCGCTCGCGCACCGCGGTCCCGACGGCGAGGGAACCTATCTCTCGCCGCGAGGCGAGGCGCTGCTGGTGCACCGGCGCCTGGCGATCATCGCCCCCGGGCCCGGCGGACAGCAGCCGATGGCGTGTCCCGCCGGCCGGCACTGGATCGTCTGGAACGGCGAGGTCTTGAACTACCGCGAACTCGGGCGGCAATTGGAGCGTGATGGCGAGCGGCTCGCCGGCCGTAGCGACACCGAGGTCCTGCTGCGGTGGGTGCTGCGCCACGGCCCGGCCGGTCTGTCGGCCGTGCGGGGCATGTTCGCGCTCGCGCTCTGGGACCAGGAGGCGCGCAGCCTGCTGGTGGCTCGCGACCGCTTCGGCATCAAGCCGCTCTACGTCGCCGCGGCGCCGGAGCGGGTCGCCTTCGCGTCCGAGCTGCGGGCGCTCTGGCAAACCGGCCTGGTCGAGCGTCGGGTGGCGCCGGCGGGTGTGCTGGCATATCTGTCGTGGGGCAGCGTGCCCCCGCCGCTCACATGGCTGGCGGGCGTCGAGAGTCTGCCGCCCGGCACCTGGCGGCGCTTCCCCGGGGATGATGCCGGCACGAACGGCATGTTCGCCGATATCCGCTCGCGCTACACGGCAGCCGCCGACGCGACGGTCGAAGAGGAGCCCGTGCTGCGCGCGCGCGTGCGGGCAGCGGTCGAGGACAGCGTGCGGGCGCACCTGGTCGCCGACGTCCCCGTGGGGGTGTTCCTGTCGGGCGGTATCGATTCAGCGGCGCTGGTGTCGGCGGCGCGCACCGTCGGTGCCAGCGATCTCCGGACGTATACGGTCACGATGCCGGGCTCGCCCCTCTCCGAACACGTACAGGCCCGCGGCGTGGCCCGGTGCTTCGAGACGATTCATCACGACGTCGAGGTGCACGCGGACTCGTTGCTCGACGACCTCCCGGCGATTCTCGCGCACCTCGACCAGCCGACGGGCGATGCCGTCAACACGTTCTACGTCTCGCGGGCCGTGGCTGCGACGGGCATCAAGGCCGTGCTGTCGGGGGCGGGCGGGGACGAGCTGTTCGGCGGGTACCCGTCGTTCACCCGGCTGCCGCGCGCGCTCCGACTGAGACGCGGACTGTGGCCGCTCGTCGGATCCGTGGCGCCGGTGCTGGGCGCGCTCCTGCCGTCGGCGCTCGTGCCGCGCTGGCGTCAGTTCTGCGCCGGTGGCGCGGGCATCGACGATCTCTATCGCGTGCAGCGCGGTCTGTTCATGCCGGTCGAGCAGCCGGCGCTCGTCGGGCCGGCGCTTCGCGAGCCCTCGGTCTGGCGCGACGCCTCAGGCCGGCTCGCCGCCGTGGAGCAGGCGCTGCTTCCGGCGCCGCCGCACGAGCGTCCGATCGCGTCGGTGGCCCGGCTCGAGACGACGATGTACCTGCGGAGCCAGTTGTTGCGCGACCTGGATGTCATGTCGATGGCGCACGGCCTGGAAGTGCGCGTCCCCTTCGTGGACGATCCGCTGCTTTCGGCCGTGTGGCCGGCGGTCGGCGCGCAGCCGGCGCTGCTCCGGGGCAAGCGCCTGCTGCACGAGACGCTCGCCCGGCCACTGCCGGCCGGCATCACGGACCGGCCGAAGCAGGGCTTCACGCTGCCGTTCGCCGCCTGGATGGAACCGTCGCGCGGTCCCCTCGTCCCGCTGGTGCGGGATGGCCTGGCGACGCTCGCGCGCGATGGTTGGATCGAGGGCGGCGTGCCCGACGCCATCTGGGGCGCGTGGCGGCACGGCCGGATGCACTGGTCGCGTCCATGGAGCCTTGCCGTGCTCGGGCACTTCCTGGGAGCCGTCCAATGACGCCGGACGTCTCGGCTGTCGTCCCCCGGCTGCGCATCGAGCGCCGGCGCGCCTGGAGTGTGGCCGACCTCCGCGAGCTCTGGGCGTACCGCGAGCTGCTGTACTTCTTCGTCTGGCGCGACCTGAAGGTGCGCTACAAGCAGACGGTCCTGGGCGTCGCGTGGGCGCTGCTGCAGCCGGTGGCCTCGATGGTGGTCTTCTGGCTGTTCTTCGGCAAGCTCGCGCACGTGCCGTCCGACGGTCTGCCGTACCCGCTCTTCTCGCTGGCGGGGCTGGTCCCCTGGACGTACTTCGCGACCGCGCTCAGCGGCGGCAGCAACGCGCTCGTCGGCAGCCAGGCCCTCATTTCCCGCGTCTACTTCCCGCGCCTGCTGATTCCGCTCGGGGCCGTCGTCACGCCGCTCGTCGACTTCGCGATCTCGTTCGTGCTGGTCGCCGGGCTGATGGCGTGGTATGGCGCACCGGTGCACGTGACGCTGCTCGCGCTGCCGCTGCTGCTGGTGCTGCTGGTGTCCGCGGCGGCGGCCGCCAGCTCCTGGCTGGCCGCGCTGCAGGCGCAGTACCGCGACGTCCGCTACCTCGTGCCATTCGTGACGCAGTTCTGGCTGTTCGTGACGCCGGTCGTCTACCCGGCCTCGCTGGTGCCGGCGAAGTGGCGCGCCCTGTACGGGCTGAACCCGCTGGCGGGCATCATCACCGGCATCCGCTGGACGCTCTTCGGCGGGCCGATGGACCTGAGTCTGCTGACGGTGTCGGTGGTGACGATCGCCGCGGCGCTGGTGAGCGGCTACCTGTACTTCCACCGGCTCGAGCGCACGCTGGCCGACGTGGTCTGAACGATGGGTGACGCGGACCTCGCGATTCGTGCCGTCGGGCTCGGCAAGCAGTACCGGATCGGCGCCCGCGTGCTCGGCGGGCCCGGGACCCTGCGCGATGCGATGGCCGCCGGCGTCCGGCAGTTCGTCCGCGGCGGGCGCGCACGCCAGGAAGCGCCGACCGTGTGGGCGCTGCGCGACGCGTCGTTCGAGGTGCGGCGCGGCGAGGCGCTCGGGATCGTCGGCGCCAACGGGGCAGGGAAGTCGACGCTGCTGAAGCTGCTCGCCCGGATCACCGAGCCGACGTGCGGCTATGCCGACGTCCGGGGCCGCGTCGGATCGCTCCTCGAGGTCGGCACCGGTTTCCATGCGGATCTCACCGGCCGCGAGAACACGTACCTGAACGGCGCCATCCTCGGCATGCGCAAGGCGGAGATCGACCGCAAGTTCGACGAGATCGTCGCTTTCGCGGAGGTCGAGCGGTTCATCGACACGCCGGTGAAGCACTACTCGAGCGGCATGTACATGCGGCTGGCCTTCGCCGTCGCCGCGCACCTGGACACGGAGATCCTCCTCGTCGACGAGGTGCTCGCCGTCGGCGACACCGCCTTCCAGCGCAAGTGCCTTGGCAAGATGGACGATGTGACGCGGCACGGGCGGACCGTGCTGTTCGTCAGCCACAACATGGAGGCGATCCAGCGGATGTGCCCGCAGGGGATCTGGATCGAGCAGGGCCGGCTGGCCGCCATGGGCCCGATTGGCGAGGTCGTCTCGCAGTACCGGGCCGCGCACTACGAGGCCGCCGGTGGACTCGGCCGGTTCAACCCGCGCAGCCGCTCGGGCACCGGCTGGGCCCGTGTGCTGGACCTCGCTCTCCTCGACGCCGCGTCGGTGCGCGTCGGCGCGCTGCCTGCGGACGCCGACCTTCGGTTCCAGATCGACCTCGAGCTGGCGCGCGACGCAACCGCCGGCGCCAGCCTGCGCGGGCTTATCGTCGAGCTGAACATCACCTCCGAAGATGGCCGCCCGCTGGTCAGCCTGATGACGGCCGACGATGACGGCGTGGAGCTGCCGGCGGCGCGCCGCTGCCGGCTGGAGACCGTGCTGAGCGGACCGACCTTCGTTCCGGGGCGCTACCGGATGAACGTCTTCGTCGGCATCCCCTATCTCGAGCACGTCGACGAGCTCGTCGATGCGCTCGAATTCGAGATCCTGCCGCCCGAGCATCCCTGGCGGCCCTACGCCCTGCACGAGCGGCGCGGCATCGTCTGCCGGCGGGCGCCGTGGCGCTGCGAGGTCGTGGCCCCCGAGCTGCGCGGCCCGCACGACTGATGGCGCCTGCCGCGTTCCGCGCCGTCCGACGCGTGGCTGGTGCTGCCTGGCGCTGGTGGCGGCCGTCACCCGAGATTGCTGCCTGGCGGCATGCATGTCGGCTGGCCGCGCGCGTGCCGCGCCATACGGCCGGGCGGATCGATCTGATGGACTACCGCCTGCAGTACGCGGACCTGCTCACGCTCTGCCCGCAGTGGCACGACCTCTTCGTCAAGCAGACCCTCGCGTTCCATGTGGGCCGCCCGGATCCGCGGATCCTCGATTGCGGCGCCAACGTGGGGCTCGCGAGCCTGTACTTCAAGCGCCTGTATCCGCGGGCGCGGATGACGGCGTACGAGGCCGATCCCGCCCTGAGTGCGCTGATGGCCGCGAACCTCGCGGGAAACGGGGCCGGTGACGTCGAGGTCGTCCAGGCGGCCGTCTGGACGCACGATGGAACCGTGACCTTCCGTTGCGAAGGGGCCGACTCGGGCGCGATTGACGGGGTGGCGAGCGGGGTGACGGGCGAGCGCGTCGAGGTGCCGGCCGTCCGGCTGCGCGACCGGCTCAGTGAGCGGATCGACGTGTTGAAGCTCGACATCGAGGGGGCCGAGCGTGCGGTGCTCGAGGACTGCGCCGATCTCATCGGCCGGATCCCCGTGCTGCTGCTCGACCTGCACGAGTTCGATCCGGAGCGGCGGAACACGTCCGCCGTGCTCGATCTGCTCGGCCGGGCCGGCCTGCGCTACACAGTGGGGGAGCTGAATCCGCTGCCGTGGCGGCCGCCCATCGCGCCAGCCGGGTCGCCGTTCCCCGGTGCCGCACTGACATGGACCTGTCTGGTGCGGGGATGGCCCGCGTGACTGCTGGGGCGCCGAGCGTCGTCTACGTCCTGCCCGACAAGATGGGCGGCATGATGACGATCATCGCCAATCTGCTGGCGTACCGCCAGCCGGACGCGTTCCGCTATCACGCGGTGCTGACGCGTGGGACCTTCGACCGGGACCCGCCGTTCGGCGAGCCGCTGGCGGCCGACACCGAGACGCATGTCGCACTCCGGCTGCCGGCCGAGAACCTGTACGCCGTGCTGCGGCGGCTGCGCGCGGCGACTCCCGACGGCGCCGGCATTCTCGTGGCCAACGATCTGCTCGAACTCGCCATGCTCTCGGCGTACGACACGGGACGGACGACCGTCCAGATCCTGCACGGCGACTACGACTACTACTACGACCTCGCGACCCGGCATCAGGACGTCGTCGACGTCTTCGTGGCCTACAGTCAGGCCGTCGCCGAGGAGCTGGCGCGGCGGCTGCCGCACCGGCGCGAATCGATCCTGCACCTGCCGTACGGGATCGTGATTCCCGAAGAGTCACGGCGGCCGGTACCCGGACCGCTGCGTGCCGTGTACGCCGGCCGGATCGACGAGGCCAAGGGCGTGCTCGACCTGCCGGCGATCGATCGGCGCCTCGCAGAGGCCGGTGTGCGCGTGTGCTGGACGATCGTGGGCAGCGGACCCGACGAGCCGCGGCTGCGGGCCGCGTGGGGCGCGGCCGGGCACGTGCGCTGGATGGGGCAGCTGCCGAATGCCGCGGTGCGGCGTCTGTTCCTCGAACAGGACGTCTTCGTGCTGGCCTCGAAGGCGGAGGGGCTGCCGGTGGCGATGGTCGAAGCCATGGCGGCCGGTGTGGTCCCCGTCGTCAGCGACCTGCGGAGCGGCGTCCCCGAAGTCGTGCATCCAGGGGTCACCGGGGAGCGCGTGCCGGTGGGGGACGTGGAGGCGTTCGCCGCGGCGCTCGCGCGGCTGGCAGCCGACCGCGATCGCCTCGAGGCGTTCAGCGGCGCGGCACGCCGGCTGGTTGCCGAGCGGCACGAGATGCGCGAGCGGGTTGCCGCGTACCAGACGCTGTACGCGCGCTGGCGCGAGCTGCGGCGGCCGCGGCCGCGCGACGTGCGGCTGCCGTACGGCAGCCGGCTGGATCGACCGTGGATACCGAACTTCGTGACGAAGCTCCTGCGCCAGCGATCGCGGTGCCGACCGTGACAGGTTGCGATCATGAGTGACGGACATCAGTCGGAGGCGATTCTGTACAGCCTCACGGTATTTGCCATTGCTCTGGGCTGGCGCCTCTGCTGGATCCTGCATGGCCCCTGGGTGCATGGGGACAGTGCCCAGTACCTGTCGCTGGCGCAGTCGATTGCGTTGCATGGGGCCTTCAGTTTCGATGGCATCACGCTGACGGCCTACCGGCCGCCGCTGTATCCCGCGCTGATCGCCCTGGTATGGCATGGCTTCCGGCCGCCGTTGATGACGATCTACGCGTTGCAGGCCGTGCTCGGCGCTTGCACGGCGGTGTTTGCGTACTGGATCGCGCTGCCTCGCTTCGGGCGCACGCCGGCGGTGGTCGCGGCGTTGCTCGTGGCGCTGGGACCGATGAGTGGACGCTACGTCGCGACGGTGCTCACCGAGACGCTCTTTACCTTTCTCCTCGTTGCCGGCGTGCTGCTGTGGGGACGGGGACGATGGATCGCGGCAGGCGCCGCATTCGGCCTGGCGACGCTCGCCCGTGCCGTGCTGTTGCCGTTCGTCCTTCTGATGGTCGTGGCCGCCGTCTGGCCGCGATGGCGCCGGTGGCGGCTGGTCAGGGACGGCAGCCGCGCGGCGATCGTCGCGCTGATCGTCATCAGTCCCTGGCTCGTCAGAAACACCCTTCTCGTCGATCGCCCGACCGTCGCACAGGCCGGCTGGACCGACAACCTGATCTTCGGGACGGTGCGGCTGCATGTCGGGGAGAACCCGTGGATCGAACTCACTTCGTCGGCGACGACTGGCGGCGACGACAACCTTCCGCGTCCGACAAGTGCTCCGGGCGTCGTGCGCTACGTGGTCCACCATCCGATTGACTGGTTGGTCGCCCGGCTGTCCCAGTATCCACGCCTCTTCATCGACACCGGTGAGTACATGCTGACCGGGCCCCACGAGCCTTCGGCCAGTGCCTCCGGAGCTCGTCGCCTGGAATCGATCCTGCTCACTGTTGCGTTCGTGGCCGGCAACCTGGCCTTCCTTGGGTTGGCGGTCTGGGGATCGTTGCGGGCACGCCCGCTGGCCGACACGTTGCACATCTGGTCATTTCCCGCGTTTCTCGTTTTGGCCCAGTTGCCGATGTACGCGGAGGCGCGTTACACGCTGCCGCTTGTTCCCCTGCTGGCCGTTTTCGCGGGCGCGGCGATCGTCAGCCTCTGGACAGGGACGGGGACAGAAACCGGGGCCGCCGCCGGCCTCCGGATTGAGGCAGGGGAGGCGCGAGGGCGCCGGTGACGGAACCGCAGCCGGATGGAGCCCGGCCGAGTCGATCAGCCGTGGCCGTTCACCGGCGGTGGCGCCTCGCGCGACTGCTGCCGCTGCTCTTGCCGCTGCTGCTGCTCGAGTGGACGGGCCTCGTGGGGATCGACTATGGCTCCCACTGGGACGAGCAGGCCACGATCTCCGGCGCGCGCGCCTCGATCGAGCAGGGGGGGACGCTGCTGCCCTTCAGCTACACGTGGCCGTCGATGGCCTACTGGCTCGCGATGGCCGCCGTGGTTCCGGATGCGCAAGCGATCCCGATGTCGATGGGGGCGCCGGTCCACGATCTCAAGGGCCGCCTGCTGGCGGCGTTGGCGACGCACGCCTACCTGTTGCGCCTGCGTGCCCTCTTCCTCAGTGTGTCGGTGTTCGCGGTCGTGTGGGTGTACCTGCTGGTTCTCTGCTGGCGTCGCAGCTGGGTCCAGGCGCTGCTGGCCGCGTCGCTGCTGGCCCTGTCCTGGGAGGTGGCCTACCATCTCCGGTTTGCCGTGCCGGATGGCGTGATGATGCAGTGGGCGGCGCTGACGCTGCTCCTGCTGGTCACGGGTGAGCTGCGTCGGCCGCACGGCTGGCCCTGGCTGATCGGCGCGGCCCTGACGGCCGGGTTCACCGTTTCGACCAAGTACTCGGCCTGGCCGCTCGTCCTGCCCGTGCTGGCCGCGGTTTGGCTCGCCGAGGACGGCGCCGGGTCTGAACGGCGGTTCCGACGGGTCCTGGGAACGGGACTCGTGGCGATCGGGGGCTATCTCCTGATCACACCGGGAACGCTGATGCAGCCGGTGCTGTTCCTGGTCGACGTCCGGTGGCAGATCCACCATTACGCCAGCGGCCATGGCGTGTACACGGTCGCGGCCGGTCCGCCGCACCTCGCGCGGCAGCTCCTGTATCTGTCGGCGGTTCTGTTCTCACGCAACGCGGTGATCGCCGCGGCGCTCTTCGCGCTCGCCGTGGCCGGCGCCGTCGCGCTCTGGCACGAGTCCCGCCGCCTGGCGCTGCTCGTGCTCGCCTTTCCAGTGACCTACGTGCTCTACCTGGCGTGCCAGCGGGTGATGATCGTCCGCAACCTGCTCGTGGTGGCCCCCTGGCTGGCCGTGCTCGCCGCGATTGGCGCGGCGGCGCTCACCGCCCGGTTGCCCGGTCGTGCGCTGAAGGCCGGGGCGGCGGTCGCGCTCGTGGCCGCCATGGGCTTCAATGCCGTGCAGCTCGTGCAGGCGGCCCACTCCATCGAGGTCCGCGGAACGGATGCTGCGATCGGCGAGCTCGAAGCGTACGTGCGCGAACGTCCCTCGACGCACTTCTTCGTGACGGCGCAGGTCGCCAGCCGGATTCCCGGCGGGGCGGCCGCGCTCGGCGCCAACATCGTCAGCGATCCGGCATCCGCCGACGCCGCCGTCTTCAACGCCCTGGAAGGCCTGCCGAAGGACACGCCCGCGAACTCGTTCCGTCTGCTGCAACGCTGGTTCGGTCCGCAGGAGATCAATCTCGACTACTACCCGGACTGGACCGGCAACGATCACATCGTCGTGATGTCGATGACCCGCGCGCGGCGACTGGGAGTCCGCCTGCAATGACGCCGCGGCCGGCCGGGCTGCCGGGCCGTCCGGGAGGACCGCGGTGAGCGTCCCTCTCGTCACCGTCCTCATGACGGCGTACAACCGGGAGGCCTGGATTGGAGATGCCATCCGGAGCGTCCTGGCCCAGACCTTCACCGACTTCGAACTCGTCGTGGTCGACGACGCGTCGACGGACGGCACGGCGGCGGTCGCGCGGGCGTGGGCGGCGGCCGACCCGCGGGTGCGGGTTGTCGCGAACGAACGCAACCTCGGTCAGTTTCCCAACCGGAACCGCGCGGCGGCGCTCGTGCAAGGTCCCTACTTCAAGTATCACGACTCTGACGATGTGATGTACCCGCATTGCCTGGAGACCATGCTCCGGCCGCTGATGGCGGCTCCCGCGGCCGGCTTTGCGCTGACGTCGGCGCGCGGGTGGTCGGGCGGGCCCTGTCCCATGCTGCTCACCCCGCGGCTCTGTTACGAACGGGAGTTCCTCGGCAACGGCATGTTCTTCGGTGGGCCGACGTGTGCGCTGTTTCGCACGGACGTGTTCCGGGAACTTGGCGGGTTTCCCGACCGGGGTGTCGGCTCCGACCACCTGTTCTGGCTGCACGCATGTGCAAGGACGAACGTGCTGCTGGTGCCCGGGGACCTCTTCTGGTACAGGGTTCATCAGGATCAGGAGATGTCAAAGCCGGCAGCGGCGCGCGAGTATGCGGCTCTCAGTGCCGACGTGTGGCAGGCCCTGCGGACCGACGGATGTCCGCTCGCTGCGCCGGAGCGGGAGCAGGCACGGCGGAACTGGGCCTTCAACGTCGTGCGCACGGCCGGCCGGCACCTGCGGCGGGGGCGCGTCCGGGTGGCCTGCATGCAGGTGGTCCTGAGCGGGCTGTCCGTCAGCGACTGGCTGCGTTACCTGCGGCTGCCGCGGCGCGATCCGCTGGCCGGCACGCCGCCACCGGTCGAGGTCCCGCCGGTCGCCTCCGCAGCGGGCCCGGAGACGGAGCAGCCGGTCTCCCCGGGATGACGATCGTTCACGCCCTCGGCTGGTACTTTCCCGACAGCCTGGGTGGCACCGAGATCTACGTCGAGGGGCTGTGCCGGTGGCTCCAGCGCGCGGGCTACGACGTGCTCGTGGCGGCGCCCGATGCCAGGGCATCGGTGGAGCGGACGTATACGCACAACGGCGTGCAGGTCTACCGCTATCCGATACCGGCGACCCTCACGCGCGAGGAGGCGCAGGGCCTCGTTCCGGTCCGCGGGGCGGAGCGGTTCCATGCGTGGCTGCAGGGCACGCAGGCGGACATCCTGCACGTGCACGGGCTGGTCTCGGGCCTCGGCCTGGATGAATTGCGCGCAGCGGGCGAGGCAGGCATGCGTCTCGTGCTGACGAACCATCTGCCGAGCCTGGGCTTCATCTGCCGCCGCGGCACGCTCCTGCGTTGGGGACGGCGGCCCTGCGATGGCGTCACGCGGCCGCGCACGTGCGCCGCCTGCATGCTGCAGTCACGCGGGCTGCGACGGCCGTTGGCCGATGTCGTCGCCGCCCTGCCGGCCGGTCTCGGCCGGGCGATGGGGACGCTGCCCGGGCGCGTGGGGACCGGGCTGGGCCTGCGTGCGTCGATTGCGCGCGACCGGGAGCGGCAGCGGGAGCTGATCGAGCTCGTCGACGCCTTTGTCGTGCTGAATGACGAGGCAGCGCGGATTGTCAGGCGTAACGACCTGCCGGCCGGGCGGCTGGTCGTCAATCGCCTGGGCGTGAGCCTGCCGGGGCTGCTCCGCAAGGCCGGGCCGTCGGAACAACCGACCCGCACGCCGATCGAAATCGGATTCGTCGGCCGGTTCCACGCCGTGAAGGGGGCGGACGTGCTCGTCCGCGCCGTGCGCCGTCTGCCACCCGAGGTGCCCCTGCACGTCGAGCTGCGCGGGCCGGTGTCGGGGCCGGACGACGAGCGGTGTCTGCAGCAGTTGAAGGCGCTGGCCGGACCGGAGCACCGGCTGACGTTCGGGCCGGCGCTGGCGCCGGCGGAAATCGGCGCCGCGTTGGGCCGGTACGATGTCCTCTGCTGCCCGTCCGTCTGGTTCGAGAACGGCCCCACGATTGCGCTCGAGGCCCAGGCGGTCGGGACGCCTGTGATCGGCAGCCGGCTCGGTGCCCTCCCCGAGATCATCGCGGACGGCGAGAACGGCCGTCTCTTCGAGCCCGGCGACGTCGGCGGGCTGGCGCGCATCCTGAACGAACTGGCGCGTGAGCCCGCGATGGTCGATCGCTGGCGCACGGCGCTTCCTCCGCCGCGGACGATGGATGCCATCGCGGCCGACTACGTGCGGCTCTACAGCAGCCTCATCGAGCCGGCGGTCGTGCAGGGCTGAATGCGGCGGGCACGGGTTTGCGTGGTGACGGCCGGGCACCTGTCAACGGCCCCGAGGATGCTGAAGGCGGCCGACGCGCTGGCCGAGGCCGGCTGCGACGTGCGGGTGGTGAGCACACACCATCTGGGCTGGGCGGCTGAAACCGATCGCGAACTGGCGCGCACGCGCGGATGGCGCTGGACGGTCGTCGACTACGACCGGCATACGGCGCCGGCCACCTGGCTCTGGAGCGGCGTCCGGACGCGCCTGGCGCGGACGGCGGCGCATATCCTCGGCGAGGGGGCGCGCGTCCCGGTCGGGCTGGCAGCGGCCGCGAACATCCGCGCGCACGGGGAGTTGACCCGCGCGGCAGCGGCCGAACCGGCAGATCTGATCTATGGAGGATCGTCCGGCGGCCTGCTGCCGGCGGCACTCGCGGCCCGCCGGCTCGGCATTCCGTTCGTGCTCGACCTCGAGGACTTCCACAGCGCCGAGCAGAACGCACCGGCCGACCGCTGGCGCGATCGGATGAGCGAACGCGTCGAGACGACGGTGCTTCCGGCCGCCGCCGCGCTGACGACCAGCAGCCGTGCCATGGCCGCGGCGTACGCGGTGAAATATGGCGTGCGCGCCACGGTCATCCACAACACGTTCGAGTTGGCGGCCGAGCCGCCCGATCCCTCGGCGGTCTCGCGGCGTGGCCTGAAGCTCTACTGGTTCGGCCAGACCATCGGCGGCGGCCGCGGCCTCGAAGACGCCGTGCGCGCGATGGGACTCGCCGGCGTGCCCGGCGAACTGCACCTGCGCGGGCGGCTCGACACCCGCTACTTCGAGACGCTGCGGCATCTCGCGCGCGGCGTCGCGCCGTCGCTGCGCCTCGTGCATCACCTGCCGGCGTCGCCGGAGGCGATGGTGGAGCTGTGCCGGCCGTACGACATCGGGCTCTCGGGCGACGAGCCCACGAGCGTGAGCCGCGAGCTCGCCGTCTGCAACAAGGCCCTGACGTATCCGCTCGCCGGCCTCGCCGTGGTGCTGTCGAGCACCTCAGGTACGGCGGAACTGCGAAGCGACCTTGGCGACGGGGCGCTGGCGTACGTCCCGGGCGACGTGGAGGCGCTGGCAGCCGGGTTCGCCCGCTGGGCGCTGGATCGCACCAGCCTGGTCGCCAGCCGGGCCGCGGCGTTTGCGGCGGCGCAGCGGCGGTGGCACTGGCGGCACCCGGCCGAGCGGGACGCGCTCGTGGCGACGGTGTGCGGGGCGCTGCTGTGAGCCGGCGGATCCTGCTGATCATGGATCCGTTCATCCCCGTCCCACCGGTCCACTACGGCGGGATCGAGCGGGTGATTGCGGATCTGGCGGACGGGCTGGTGCGGCGCGGGCACGACGTCACGTTGTGGGCGGCACCGGAGTCCCGCACCTCGGCGCGGCTCTCGGCGTTCGGCCGCGCGGGCGAATGGACCCGGTGGAGCAACGTGCGGAACACGCTCGTGCTGACCGGCAGGTTCCTCCGGCATCGCGGCGGCTTCGACGTCATCCACAACTTCGGCCGGCTGGCGTACCTGCTCGCGGTGCTGCGGGCCGACGTGGTGAAGGTGCAGACCTACATGCGGCCGGTGAACCCGCGCAACATGCAGAAGGTGCGTGCCCTGGGAGGGCGGCGTCTCCGCTACACGGCGGTCAGCGTCGCGATCCGCGACACCGGGCAGCCCGGCGGGGGCGACTGGTCGGTCGTGCCGAACGGCGCATCGGCCTCGCGCTTCCCGTTCAATCCGGCGGTCGACGCCCGCACGGCCCCGCTGATGTTCCTCGGCCGCCTCGAGCGCTGCAAGGGGGCGCACACCGCCATCGCGGTGGCCCGTCGCGCCGGGCGCCGTCTCGTCATCGCCGGCAACCTGTCGCCCCTGCCGCATGAGCGGGCGTACTACGAACGCGAGGTGGCCCCGCTCGTCGACAACCGTCAGGTCACGTACGTCGGGCCCGTCGACGATCGCCAGAAAGGGGAGTTGCTGCGCAAGGCGGCCGCGCTGCTGCTGCCGGTGGAATGGGACGAGCCGTTTCCCGTGGTGCTGCCCGAGGCGCTCCTGTCGGGGACGCCCGTGGTGGCGTTCCGGCGTGGCGGCATTCCCGAGGGGATCGTGGACGGCCAGACGGGTTTCGTGTGTGACTCCGCCGACGAGATGGTGGCGCGCATCGCCGACCTGCCGTCGCTCGACCGATCGGCCTGCCGCGCCGATGCCGAGCGCCGGTTCACCGACGAGGCGATCGTGTCGGCGTACGAAGCCGTGTACGAGGAACTGATCGCGGAGGTCGGCCGTGGCTGACGTGCAGTCGGGGAAGGCCGCGGCCGCGGCACCGGCTCGCCGGACGCTGACGCACGTCCGCAAGGCGCTGGCGTTCACCGGCCGCTACGTCCGCGGCTGGTTCGCGCCGGGCCGGTTCACGCCGCACGATCCGCCGAAGCTCTCGATCGAGACGACGAACATCTGCAACGCGAACTGCGTGTTCTGCGCCAACCGGGTGATGGAGCGGCGCAAGCAGCCGCTCGACATGGACCTGTTCCGGAAGGCGGTGGACGAATTCGCGGCGATGGGCGGTGTCGAGATCGACTTCAACGCGACGATCGGCGATCCGCTGCTCGATCCGAAGCTGCTCGAGCGGGCGCGCTACGTGCGCCGCTACCCGCAGTTCGCGACCCTCGGGTTCGTCACGACGCTGCAGTGGCTCCACCGGTTCGACCTGGACGAGTTCTTCGCG
>JAGWRA010000267.1 GCA_028876655.1 Acidobacteriota bacterium
GCCGGCGCCCGGCGCCGGACGTGGCGCAAAGCCGCCGGGCCGCGGCGCGAATCCGCCCGGCCTCGGGCCGGCGGGGCGCTCGTCGCGGCCGCGCGCCTCGCTGACGGCCAGCGGCCGACCCATGAACGGTTGCCGGTCGAACCGCTGGATGGCCTGCTCGGCCATGGCACGGTCCGCGTACTCGACGAACGCGAAGCCGCGGGGCCGGCCGGTCGCCCGGTCGGTGGGAAGCACCACCTGCTGGGGGGCGCCGACGGCCGAGAAGTATTCGCGCAGATCCGCCTCGGTGGCGGAGAACGGCAGATTGCCGACGAACAACCGGACTGACAAGCAGCTACCTCGTCTGAGAGTGTTTCGGGAACCGACCCCGCTGCGCTTCCGGCCGCCGGCGCGCGCAGCTGTCCCGTGGCGTCGAGCCTGGACGGCTTCCGCACGTCGACCGGGCGGTTGGGAGAGTGGACGGGACCTGAAGGCGTTCGGTTAGCACGGGCGCACGCAAGGCCTGCAGCGCAAGATTTGGAACCTCAACCCTAACCGATTGTGCCGGCGTTGGCAAGTCTCGCCCGGCGCGGGCCCGCGCGCGGGTCTCGGCCGCGCCTGCGGGGTCAGGCCGCGCCGAGCAGCTGGCGGCTGACGGCCTCCAGCTGGGCGATGCCATGGATATCGGCCTCGGCCTGGGGAATCAGCAGCCGCGGGAAGGCGGCGAACCGCTCCTCGATCTCGTCCAGGTAGACCTGCTGCTGCTTCCGGCGCGCGGCATAGAAGGCGCCGTCCGTGCCGGCCGGCAGGACCCGGTTGACCACGAGGCCGCCGACGTGGACGTCCGAGGCGGCCAGCATCTCGATGGCCCGTGCGGTCTCCTCGATGGGCAGCCGCTCGGGAATGAGCACGAGGACGAAGGCCACCGCCTTCGCCCGCATCAGCCGCGCCCGGACGATCTGCAGCCGATCCCGGCGGCGCTCGAGCGAGGCGAGCACCGGGTCCGGCCCGGCATCCTGCGCCAGCATCGCCTTCCGGGTCTTCGACAGGGCCCGCACCCACGAGGTCATCAGCTCCGGCATCTGCAGCAGCCGCAGCGTGTGGCCGGTGGGCGCCGTGTCGAAGACCACCAGGTCGTACTCCTCGTCGCGATCGACGATGAGCTCGCTCATCCGCTCGAAGAGGGCGACCTCCTCGGCGCCGGGCATGGCGGCCGCCAGTTCGATCTGTTTCGCCGCCTCCTTCAGGATCGCGGGGCTGAAGAGCTCGGCGACCTGCTGCTTCACCTGCTCGACCCAGCGGCGGGCCTCGTGCCCGGCGTCGATCTCCAGGCCGAACAGCCCGGGCAGCAGTTCCTGTTCCTCGCGGCCGAACGGCCGCTCGAAGATGTCCGACGTGGAATGGGCCGGATCGGTCGACACCAGCAGTACGCGCTTGCCGCGCCGGCTCGCCTCGAGCGCCGTGGCCGACGCGCAGGTGGTCTTGCCGACGCCACCCTTGCCGCCGAAGAAGAGCACCTGACGATCCAGGAGATGTCTCATGCGTCAGCAGCAGGGCAGGTTGTCGAGCGGTGAGTGCTCCATGCCCATCCGGCGGTGCCAGAGGTGGAACTGCTCGACGAAGTACGGATACACCTCGAGGAGGTAGAGCGCCGCCGGGTTCGGCAGCCCGATCATCTCCATATAGCACAGCAGCATGAACAGGTCGTTCAGCTGCATCACCTGGGCGCGGACGTACTGCTCGTAGTGGCCGTACGCCATCCCCCGGAAGAAGCCGCCGACGTTCTCGCGCAGCGCTTCCCAGTCCATGCGGCGATCATAACAGGCTTGCCCCGGCGCGGCCCCGGCGCCGTGACTCCGCCAGCCCATGCGTGGTATGGTCCCCGGCACCATCTGGCAGCATAACGCTCCCTGGAGGACCCGTATGAGGCTTCGGCAGGTGTCTCTCGTGATCGTGCTGGCCGCGTGTCTCGGCGCGGCGACGTCGGCGCGCCGCGCCCCGGCGGCCGGCGGGCTGGCGACGATTCAGCCCGCGGAACTGCACACGTGGCTTTCCTATATCGCGTCCGACGACCTGAACGGCCGCCGCACCTTCTCGGAAGGGCTCGGCCTGGCTGCCGCCTACATCGCGGATCACCTCCACGAATGGGGGTTCACGCCGGCCGGCACCGACGGCCTCTACCTCCAGCGCGTCGTCGTCCGCGGCGTGAAGAGCACCAGCCACTCCACCGTCACGGTCACCGTCAACGGGCAGACCCGGACCTTCAAGGACGGCGAGGGGATCGAGCTGCCGAAGAACGTCGGCGTCAAGCGGACGTTCACGGCCGATGACATCGAGTTCCTCGGCTACGGCCTCGACGCGCCGCTGGCCCATCACGACGACTACGCCGGCCGCGACGTGACGGGCAAGGTCGTGGTCTGGCTGGGACCGAAGGGCCCGACTGGGCTCGACCAGCAGCTGTACCGCCGGGCGCTGGCCGGCCGCAGCCGCTTCGCCACCGATCAGTCGGGCGCCGTCGCCGCCATCGGCCCCGAGCTGCCGAGCCGCGGGGCCTTCAATCGTGACGACACGCCGCCCGGGCTGCCCAAGGCCGACTTCACGACGGCGCAGCGGCTCGATCACGTCCTGCCGCCGGCGGTGACGGCAAAGGACGACTTCCTCACGTTCCTCTTCAGTGCCGCGCCCGCGACGTACGCCGACCTGAAGGCGAAGGCCGACGCCGGCGAGCCGCTCCCGTCCTTCCGGCTGAGCGGCGTCCACATCACCTTCAACCTGGACGATGACTACGAGGTCGTCCGCACGCGCTACACCCACAACGTCGTGGCCGTCCTCGAGGGCGCGGACCCGGTGCTGAAGCAGACCTACGTCGCCTTCGGCGCCCACTACGACCACGTGGGCTACGCGCAGGGCGAGCTGACGAAGGACGATCAGGGCCAGGAGAAGCGGCTGGGGGCGGTGGGCCGCGTCACCGCCGGCGCGTACGAGGACCGCATCTGGAACGGCGCCGACGACGACGGGTCGGGGACGGTCACGCTGCTGGCGCTCGCGAAGGCGTTCGCCACCGGGCCGCGGCCGAAGCGGTCGCTGCTGTTCGTCTGGCACGCCGGGGAAGAGGAGGGCCTCTGGGGCTCGCGGTACTTCGTCGATCACCCGACGGTGCCGCTCGACCGGATCGTCGCGCAGCTCAACATGGACATGGTGGGGCGCGATCGCGACAACAAGGCCTCCGAGGAGAACACGGTCTACGTCGTCGGGTCGGACCGGATCAGCACCGAGCTGCACAACCTGAACGTGGCGGCCGACGCCGCCATCCCGCATCCCCTGACGCTCGACTACGAGATGAACGATCCGACCGACCTCGAGCAGGTGTACTACCGCAGCGACCACTACAGCTACGCGGCCACGGGCATCCCGATCATCTTCTTCACGACGGGGCTGCACCCCGACTACCACGCGAACACCGACAGCGTGGAGAAGATCCACTTCGAGAAGATGGTGCACATCGGCCAGCTGGTCTACGAGACCGGCTGGAAGGTGGCCGAGCTGGGCCACGCCCCCGTGCGCGACAACAAGGGGCCGCGCGCCGGCAAGGGCTTCAGCGGGCTGCTGCCGATGAAGGGGACGGCGACGGGAGGACGGTGAGAGGTGTCAGTTATCAGTTATCAGTCATGAGTTATGAGTTATGAGTTATGAGGCTTGAGTTCTGAGTGTTGAGTTCTCGAGCCGGGACGGTCACGCTGCCGGCGTGGCCGTCCCTCGAGATTCAGGACCGAAGACCGGAGACTGGAGACCGACGACCGACGATTTCTCTCCTGCCCCCACTCCCTTCCTCAGAAGTGATACGCGACCTGCACGGCCACTGATCGCGGCGCCACGAAGTGGGTCCCGCTGAAGGTCGACAGGAAGTTGTACAGCGCCTCCTTGTTCATCAGATTGATGATCGTCAGCCGCACGCTGACTCGCCGCCGCTCGTCGGCCGACAGCAGCAGGTTGTCCACGCCGACGCCCAGATCGAAGAGGTTGCGGGGAGCGATGCGACCGGGATTGGTGGCGTCGTTCTCCGTCCCGGCGGCCGGGATGACCACCCGCGTCGCGCCGAACGTCGGCGAGTTGCAGGCCGTGATCCCCATCGTCGGCGTCGCGAACGTGCTGCCGCAGTAGAGGCCGATGGCGGCCTGCTGGTCGGCCGTCAGCATGAGGGCCGTCGCGTAGTCCGGGACGCTGCCGTTGACCAGTCCCGACTCGTAGTTCCACGTCAGCGTGGCCCAGGCGCCCAGGCGGCCCGGAAAGCTGTACTGGACGCTGGTCGTCTGCTCGAACTTCTGATCGTGATCGATCAGAAAGGCCCTGGTCGCCAGCGGCGAGTTGAAGACGATGCCGCCGGTTTCGGGGTTGAAGAAGAGCGCGTGCGCGTGGCCGAAGACGGTGTAGGCGCTGAACCCGTGGTGCGGGAGCAGCGTCACCTTGCCGTCGATGCCGGTTTCCTCCGACTTCGCCCACTCGATCGGGAACGCGATCGGCGTGTTGAAAAGCGTGTCGAAGTCGAACGCGTTCGTCGTGTATTTCGAGAGGTAGTTGACCTCGACCACCACCCACGAGCCGATCGGCTGCGAGGCGCCGACGGTCCAGATGCGCCGCCGCGCCGGGACGAGGGCCGTGCCCCCCACCGCGCCGAACACGGTGTTCGCCAGCCCGCCCGCGCCCGTCGCGCTCGACAGCAGCAGGTTCTCGTTGTACGGCGTCTCCAGGGTCTTGCCCCACGCGGCGCGCAGGACGCCGCCGGTGGGGAGCTGGTACGAGACGCCGAGCCGGGGCTCGAACGCGGTCGCCCGCGACAGGCCGTCGTACCGGTCGAACCGCGCGCCGAGGTCGAGGGTCAGCTGTTTCAGCGAAATGCTGTCCTGCGCGTACGCCGACTGCTCCTTGATCAGGCCGCTGTCGTTGAAATGGAAGAGTGACCCGCCGCGCGTGAGGTCGTAGGCCGCCAGCGCGGGGAGGTACGCGTCATTGGCCGTCAGGCCGGCTGCGCCGCAGCCGCCCGCCGGCAGCGGGCCCGCGTCGGGACTGCCGCTGGCCGCCAGGCACGGCGCGTTGAAGCCCGGATCGGTGAGGCCGAGGCTGAAGTCCTCGTGCAGCTGCCAGAAGGCGACATTGGCGCCCGCCCGGATGTTGTGCACTCCCTTGAAGTACGAAACCTCGAACGTGCCGCCCGAGTTGAGCAGCGTGCGGTGCTGTGCGATGGTGGCCGGCGTGTCGGAGAAGGGATCGGGGCTCGGCTGATAGGTCACGGCATCGTGCCGGGCGTAGGCATTGGCCGTGATGAGCAGGTTCGACGTCAACGTCTGGGACCAGCCCGGCGCGACGTTGATGGTCGTGATCCGCTGTTGCTGCTGCTGGCCGGCCACCTGCTCGTCGTAGGTGTTGGGAATCTGGAACGCCGACCGACCGTACAGCAGGTTCAGGTGCAGGGTGCCGCCCTCGGGCGTCGGCCTGACGTCCACACGGTCGAACGCGGAGATCGAGTCGCCCGTGTCGTGCAGCGCCTTGAACTCCGGCCCGTCCAGGTACCGGTTGCTGCGATAGCCGTTGACCAGCCCGAAGTTGCCCCAGCCGTCGCGGCCGAAGCCCAGCGTGACGTCACCCGTGCCGGTGCCGAAGCTGCCGTACTGCGCTGAGACGCTCCCCTGCGGCTGCTGGTGCCCGAGGCCCGACTTCGTGATGATGTTCACGATGAGGCCGGTCTTGTCCCCGTACTGGGCCGGCGGCATCCCGGCGACCACCTCCGTCGACTGCACGGCGTCGAGCGGGAGCTGGTTCGAGTAGACCCGGCTCTGCTGGTCGGGCACCGGCTGGTTGTCGATCGAGAACTCCGTCTGCGCGTGATCGCCCAGCGGGTGGAAGAACCCGTTCGAGTCGGCGACGACGCCGGGCGCCGCCAGCGCCAGCAACTCGCTCAGGCCCGACGGATTGGAGCCCTGGATCGGCAGCGCCTTGATCGTCGCCGCATCGAGGTTGGTGCGGGCCGTCGGCACGTTCGCCACGAGGCTCTGCTCGCTGCCGTGGACGACCACGGTCGTGCTGGTCGCGGCGAGCGACAGTTCGACGTCCAGCGCGATCGGCACCGCGGAGCGGACCCGGACCGTTCGCCGCACGGTCTGGAAGCCCTCGAGCGTGACGATCAGGGCGTAGGTGTCCTGGGGCACGTTCGTGAAGGCGAACGCCCCCTGGCCGTCGGTGACCGCCTGACGCTCGAACTGTGCGAGCGCGTTGCTCAGCACCACGGTAGCGCCCGGAATGACGGCGCCGCTGGGATCCGTGACGGTCCCCTGCACCGTGCCCGTGCCGCCGAGGCCCTGGGCGAGCAGCGGCGGGACGGGGCCCGCCAGGAGGAAGCAGAGGAGCGCGCACAGGGACGCACGACGAATGGATACACGTGTCACGAGGCCGGCCTTTCCTGATCCAGGTATACGGGCACGACGACGGGCCGCCGCCCGGGGGCGGACGTGCGCGGACGCACGCCGGCCGGTACGGGCACGACGGACCGTGGTCACCAACGGCGGATGGACGGGATCAGGCGAGCGGCGGGCCGCGGGCGAAGAGCTGAGCGCGCGCGAGGACACCGACGTGGGCGCGCGTAAAGAACAGCCGGCAGAGGCGGGAGGTCGGCGGGGGCGTCTGCAGCCGGACGGCGACGCGCGAGGTGCCGAGCGACTGCAGCCAGTGGCAGATCGCGCAGTGCGGATCCGAGGCGGTGTCGCGGGTGGTGCTGGCGTCGAGGCGGCTGGTCAGGTGGCCGCCGAAGGCGACCGCCGGCCCGAAGTCCGGGTCGTCGTCCTTCGCCAGATGGTAGGCGTCCAGCGACCCGGCGACCATCAGGGCCGCCAGGATCACCGCCACGAGGCGCAGCGCGATCCGGTTCAGGCGCCAGGATTTCAGCATGGCTCGGAACTGCGCGAGTCGCAACGAGCAACGGGCAACGAGCAACGGGTGGCGTGCCGGAGCCGCGCCGCTCTCATTGCCCGTTGCGCATTGCCCATTGCGTGGGACTCTCCCCCTACACCTTCAACACGTCGTTCTTCCGCGCCACCAGTGTGTAGAGCACCGGCGCGATGAAGATGTCGAGCGCCAGCCGCGACAGCAGGCCGCCGACGATGACGATGGCGAACGGCTTCTGCGAGTCGCTGCCGATGCCGGTCGACATGGCCGCC
>JAGWRA010000268.1 GCA_028876655.1 Acidobacteriota bacterium
CGCGCGGCAGGCCGATCCGCAGCTGCGGCCGCCGCCGCCTCGCCTCGGCGCGCGCCCGTGCGGCGCGCGTCCAGGCCCGCGCCGGCACCGGATCGGCGACGATCGCCGGGCTGCGCATCTTCCAGACGCTGCGCGCCGCTTCGTCCACGAGGTTCGGGTTCGCCCGCCTGGCCGCGTCGAGCGTCGCTCTGATGGCGCGCAGGCGGTCCGGATCCTCCGCCGCCCCCTTCTCGCACGTCGCCACGATCAGCCGGCGCTCGCCGGCCGCCTTCGGGACCGCCGATCGGAAGGCCGCGGGGACCTGCGCCTCGGGGGCGGGCGCGGCCTCGGCCTCCGCCTCTCCGATATCGATGAACGTCCGCAGGCAGGCGTTGCGGCAGAAGTGACACCGCGTCTCTTCGCTGCGCGTCGTCCGATAGCGGATGCCCGCGACCGCGTCGAGGCCGATGAAGGTCGTCTTGCGGCCCAGCCGCCACAGGCGCTGCGCCTCGACGGCGGCGCCGATGGCGCCCGATTCGGCGCAGTGCTCGTGCACGACGATCTCCGGCCGCTCGCCGCTGCCCTCGAAGGCCGCCTCGATGAAGTCGACCTCGGCCTTGACGACGGCCAGGTTGCGCTGCGTGCCGCCCTGCAGGACGAATCGCGTCCCCAGCCTCGAGAGATGCGGCATCTTCGCGACGTACAGGAAGACGTTCTTCGGCAGCACCGCCGCCAGCCCGGCCAGGATCTCGTTCGCCGTCCACCCCTGGCGCTGGAAGTTGACGATGTCGGTCTGCAGGAAGACGGCGCAGCCGTATCCGAACACCGGCATCGAGTGCGCCGAGAACGCCCGCCCGGCGTACTCGTCGAGCGGCACGCCGAAGGCCTCGGCGGTCGCCTGCAGGAAGTAGCCGTTGCCCGCCGAGCACTGCGTGTTCAGCCGGAAGTCCTTCACCCGGCCGTCGCGGAGCACGATGATCTTGATGTCCTGGCCGCCGACGTCGACGATGACGTCGGGCCGGCCGTAGTACTTCACCGCCGATTCCGTGTGGGCGACCGTCTCGACGATGGCGGCGTCGGCGCGCAGGACGTCGCGCAGCACGTCCTTCGCGTAGCCCGTCGTGCAGACGCCCAGCACGTCGAGCCGGGCCCCCTGCGCCTCCACCTGACCGCGCAGGCGGCCGACGATCTCGATCGTGTCCCGGATCGGATTGCCCTGCGAGAGCTGATAGGCCGTGCAGAGGACGTCGCCATCGGGCGACAGCAGCGCGGCCTTGGTGGACGTCGAGCCGCCGTCGAGGCCGACGAGCCCCTGCACGACGTCGCCCGCGCGGAAGACCGCCGGGACGAAGGGCTTCGGCGCGAACCGATCGCGGAAGGCGGCGAGCTCGCCGGGCGACGCGCTCAGGCCGCGCGTCCCCGACGCCCGCCGCGCCTCGCGCCGGCCGACGGCCAGATAGCGTTCGAGCGCGGCCGTGCCCCGATAGCGGCCGACCGTCTCGTCGTCCTCGTCACGGCCGAAGATGACGGCGCCGATCGCGCTGAAGTACTGCGCGTGATCCGGCGCGTAGATCAGCTCCTCGGGCGTCCGGCCCGGAGGGACGGCGACGCCGCGCTCGGCCCAGAGCTTCGGGATGTGGTGCTGCCACGCCTCGCGCAGGCCGCGGATGAACGTGTTCGGGCCGCCGAGCAGCAGCACCGCCGGCCGCAGCGTGTGGCCGCGGGCGAGCACGGTGAGGTTCTGCAGCACGATGGCCTCGAAGAGCGAGGCCATCAGCTCGTCGGGCGGCACGCCGGCCTTCTGCAGGCTGTTGATGTCGGTTTCCGCGAAGACCCCGCACTTGCCGGCCACCGGGTGCCGGCGGATCCCCGCGAAGCCCTGGTCGCCGAGCCGGTCCGGCGGGATCCGCAGCTTCGCGTTGATCTTGTCGATGACGGCGCCGGTGCCGCCGGCGCACTTGTCGTTCATCGACGGGATCTTCTTGCGGTGCCCCGACACCGGATCGTCCTGGAAGACGATGATCTTCGCGTCCTGCCCGCCGAGCTCGATGACGGCGTGGACGTCCGGGTGCAGCCGCTCGACGGCGACCGACAGCGCCGTGACTTCCTGCACGAAGGCCCCGCCGACCAGAGGGGCCAGCGCCTGGCCGCCGGAACCGGTCACGAAGATCCGGCACGGTTCGCGATCGACGTGCAGGTCTGCCTCGAGGCGCTGCAGGAACTCGAGCGCCTTCTCGAGCTGTCGGGTCTCGTGGCGTTCGTAGCCGGACCAGACGGCCGCTCCGGTGGCCGGGTCGATGGCCACGGCCTTCACCGTGGTCGATCCGACGTCCAGTCCGATGAGATGGGGCGTGGCTGGCATCGTGCCCCTTTCGTGCCCTACACGCGTCCCGGCGCGGGCCGGCGATCCATCAGGCGGCCGACGTGGCGGACGAAGCGCGCCGCGGTCCCCGCGACGCCGGGCTCGGCGGGCACGCGATAGAACGGATGACGCAGCAGCGGATGGGCGGCGACGTACGCGCGGACCTCGTCCAGCGTCCGGCCGGTCGCGTCGAGCGCGTGCCGGAACTCGGCCCTGGCGGCGGCGCGCGCCTCGCCGAGCGCCATCTGCACGCGGCTGTGCGCGTGCACCTCGCCCTCGCCCGACGTCTCGACCGGCAGGAAGATCATGTCGGGGAAGTGGCTCATCACCGCCGACTGGACGCCGTCGGACTGCGTGGACGGCATGCAGCCGAACGGCTTCAGGCTGAGCACCATGTGGCACTGCTTCGTCCGCGTGTAATAGATGTTCTTCGCCACTTCCATGTGGCCCTCGCCGCCCATGGCGAACACGTTGTAGTACGGCGCGGCCAGCCTGCCGAGCGTGTCGAGGCTGACGAGCGGGTGGGCGATGCCGCCCAGTTCCCGCACGAGGCGCCGGTAGTACCGCGTGTAGAACGTCCGGCCGAGGGCGAACGACGCACGCTTCGCCTGGAACGCCAGCTCGTCGCCCAGCCGCCGGTGCAGCGCCCAGCGCGGCCGCGGCGGGCCGTACAGCCCCTTCCGCCACTCGAACTTCGCCTGCGCGAGCCAGAGCATGTAGGTGATCCAGGTGCCGATCGGCTCGACCACCACCTCCGCTCCCTGCTGCTCGAGGAAGGCGAACATCCGGAAGTTGCCGTCGCCCTCGGTCGTCTGCGCCCAGAACTCGCCGGTGACCTTCACGACCGGCTTCGCCCGCAGCCGATCCACGACGACCTCGCCGAGGCGCGCGCGGACCTCGCGCAGCATCTCCCGCGTCTCGCGGCCGTAGAGGTGGAGCCAGATCTTGCCGAGCGTCGTCGCGATGTCGGTCGCCGGCTTCACCCGGCGCAGGGTGGGGACGAGGCGCGCCGGCAGCCGCTCGAGCAGTTCGAACCGCGAGCGCGAGCGGATGCGGGCCGACAGCGTCGCCAGACAGTCGGCCACCGCACGGTCGGTCGTGCCGGGTGTCAGCTCGAACGGCCGGATCCGGCCCGCCAGGTCGTTCAGCACGTCGGCGAGGTTGAGGGCCATGAAGACCGACAGGCCGAAGTCGACGGTGAACTGCAGTCCGGGTTCGCCCGATGCCGCCTTCACGCCATCGGCCTGCTGGAAGAGCAGGACGCGGAAGCCGTCGAAGCCGGCGTTCTGCAGCGCCAGCCGGTACTCGGCCTCGTACATGCCGAACCGGCACGGCCCGCACGATCCGGCCGTGAAGAAGACGTAGCGGTCGACGATCTCGTCGCGGGACAACCCGGCGGCCTCGAGCGAGCGGAGGAACTGCACGAGGTTCCCGACCATGAAGTACGCCGGGTTGCACTGGCCGTTGTTGCCGAGATCTTTGCCGAGCTGGAAGGCGCCGCTGTCCGGCACCGGCAGGACGTCGACCCGGTACCCGGCGGCCTGGAACGCGGCCTTCAGCAGCGCGTCGTGCGCGCGCGTGAGGCCGCCGATGAGAATGGTCGTGGTGGCGCGCTCGGCGGCCGTGAACGGCCGCTCGGCCGGCCGCCGGAAGTGAACGGCCGCGACGCGCGGCGGCGCCGCGGGCGCGGCGCGCTCGCCGGGGCCTGAGGTGACGATCATGCTGTCCTCCACTCAGCGCCGAATCCGATGTCGCCGGTTGTCGTCTGCGAGGACGCCCCGCCGGCCGGAAGAGGGGGACGCGGCCGGCGTGGGTCTGGAATCCGAGGGACGATCAGGCAATGGCGATGCCAATGGCTCGGGTTGCACGCGATCGCCGGTTCGGCCCTGAAGGGCGCGGCTCGCTGCGCGGCGGCCGCCGTCCTCCCACGCGGCATCGGGGCGGCACCGCCGGAAATATTCCGGTGCCGCCGCGAACTTCAACGCGCGCCGATTTGCAAGCACGGGCGTAGCCCGAGGCCCTTCCAGCTCGGCCGTCGTGCGCGACACGGGTGTCCGGCGCGCGCAGGCACTCAATAGTGGATTGCCATGCGATTTCGGTTTAGCCTTAGGTGACTCTTTCGCGGCACACCTCAGTCAGCGCCGGTTTGTCGTCGTCAGCGAACAACCGCCGATGCGCATCTGCCTCGTCACGCCGTACGACCTCTCGCACGATGGCGGCGTCAACCGTCACGTGATCACCCTCGCGCGCGCGCTCGGTCACCTGGGTCACAAGACGCACGTGCTCGGCCCGGCGACCGGCACGGCGCCGCCGCGCTGCGACAGCCTGCCCGGCGTCGTCGAGCTGCCGGCGAACGGATCGCGCGCGCGCGTCGGGCTGCTCGTCTCGCGCCGTGCCGTGCAGCGCTACCTGCACGACGGCAACTTCGATCTGGTACACGTCCACGAGCCGTGGGTGCCCGGGCTGTCGCGCTACGCGGTCCAGTGCGCCGACGTGCCGATCGTCGCGACGTTCCACACCTATGCGGAGTCGGAATCGTGCGTCACGCGGATGGCGCGCCGCGTGCTGGCCCGGCCGCTGCGGCGGGTCAGCTGCGGCATCGCCGTCTCCGGGCTCGCGGCCGACTTCGCCCGCAGCGTCTTCACCGGGCCCATTCACGTCGTCCCGAACGGCATCGACCCGGCGGCGTTCGCCAGTCCCCACGTGCCGCACGAGGTCGAGCGGCTGAACGCCCCGCGCGAGCCGGGGCCGCTGCGGCTGCTGTTCGTCGGCCGGTTCGACGAGCCGCGCAAGGGCCTGCCGCACTTCCTCCGCGCCGCCGCGCTGCTCCGGCGCGACGGTCGTCAGGTCGAGGTCCGCATCGTCGGCCACGGCGACCCGCGGCCCTTCGCGCACCTCGCGGAGCGCGCGGGCGCCACGTTCATCGGCCGCCTCGACGACGAGGCGCTCGCCGGCATGTACCGCTGGTGCGACATCTTCTGCGCGCCGTCGACGCACGGCGAGAGCTTCGGCGTCGTCCTGATCGAGGCGATGGCGAGCGGGCGGCCGGTGGTGGCGAGCGACATTCCCGGCTACCGCGACGCGTCGGTCGGCGCCGCCGTCCTCGTGCCGCCGGGCGACCCGCGCTCGCTGGCGGGCGCCATCGTGCGCATGGCCGACGACGATCGCCTGCGGGCGCACGTCATCCGGAAGGGCTGGCAGCGGGCGCGGCAGCTCGCGTGGAGCCGCGTCGCCCTCAACATCAACTCGCTGTACGAGACGGTCACCGCGGGACAGGCCGAGCGGCAGGACGTGGTGGTCGTCTCCGCCTGACGATGCTGCAGGACGCCGTCGAGCCGTTCGCGCGCGACTGGCCGCTCCGGCTCGTGATCATGCCGGCCTCGCGCCTGCTGGCATGCTACTTCCGGGCGCGCGCCTCGGGCGTGGAGCACATCCCCCGCGACCGTCCGGTCATCTACGTCGGCAAGCACCCACGCACCTGGCTCTACCTCGAAACCATCCTCCTCGGGCTCTTCGCGTTCTGGGACAGCGACCGGCCGCCGTTCCGCGTGCTCGAACAGACGCAGACCTCGCTGCACCGTGCCCCGGTCGTCGGCTGGGTGCGGCGCCACGTGCAGGCGCTGCCCGCCAGCCCCGAGCACGCGCGCCTGGCCCTCGCCCGCGGCGAGTCGCTGCTCGTGTTTCCCGGCGGCACGCGCGAGCTCTACGGCCCGCGCGACACGTTGCAGTGGGCCGGGCGCTTCGGCTTCGCCAGGCTCGCGATCGAGACCGGCACGCCAATCGTCCCGTTCGCCATCCGCGGCGCCGATCGCCAGCATCCCTGGCGCGTGTCCGTGAAGGGCTCGAGCCTCTGGCTGCCGCCGCTGCCGTTGCCGGTGCGGCTGGACTACCGCTTCGGCCGCCCGATCGCGCCGCCGGCGCAGCCGGGCGAGGACGTCGAGGCGTTCGCCGGCCGCGTCGAAGCGGCGACCCGCGAGCTGATCGGAGCCGCGCCGCCGCCTCCGGCGATCGGTGCGGTGGCGACGCGCAAGGACGGTGTGTTCCCGCTGGACCCGCAGCATCCCCGGTATCGGATCGTCATCGGCCCGCCCCTGCGGCTGCTGTCGCGCTATCACCGGCTCCGGATCGAGGGCGACGTGCCGCGAGGGGCGTGCATCTACGTCGCGCACCACGGCGCCGGCTACTTCACGATGGATCTCGTCCTGGCCGTCTATCACCTGTCCTGGCATCCGTGGTATCGCAGCCGGCGGCCGTTCCAGCCGCTGCGGATCGTCGCCAGCCAGGGGCACGCCCTCGAGCGTGCCATCCCGGGCCTGGCCGCGCTGAAGCGGAGCGTCGGCGTCATCGACACCTCGGAGGGCTCGTGCCTCGCCGCGCTCGAGCGGGGCGATCAGCTGCTCATCACGCCGGGCGGGAGCCGCGAGGCGAGCCCGCGCGCCCGCGACTATCAGCTGCGGTGGAACGATCGCTACGGGTTCGTGCGGCTCGCGTTGAAGACCGGCGTGCCGATCGTGCCGCTGGCGGTGGTCGGCGGGTTTGCGGCGTACCCGGGCCTCGCCGCCGGGCGCCTGTCGCTGTGGTCGCCGGTGCCGCTGCCGGCGCGGCTCGACGTGGCGATCGGCCGGCCGTTCGACGTCACCGCGCAGCCCGATCAGGCCCGCAACCCCGCCATCGTCCAGCCGCTGCAGCAGGAGATCCGCGCGGCCACGCAGGCGCTCTACGACGGGCTGCTCGCCCGCCGAGGCCGGAAGGCCCGTTGACGAGCGCCGTGCGGACCCTGATTGCCAGCGACTGGCACCTCGGACACTACAGCCCGCCGCGGCAGGTCGCCCTCGCCGCGGGCTTCCTGCTGCACGTGCGCCGGCGCGGCGACCGGCTCGTGCTGAACGGCGACATCTTCGAAGGACTCTTCGAGCCGGTGGCGCGCGCGGAGACGGCGCACCCGGCCCTGGCCGCTGCCATCGCCGATCTGATCGACACGGGACAGGCGCAGCGGACGGAAGGGAACCACGATCCCGGCACCGGCGCCCCGTTCATCGTCCTCGAGCATCCGGCGGCGGGGCGCGTGCTCGTCATGCACGGTCACCGGGTGGACGCGACCGGCGCGCCGTCGGAACACGCCGGCGATCGCATCTCCCGCCGGTTCGGTCACCTCGCGGTCGTGCGGGGGTTCGCGCGGACGATGGAGGCGGCGGTCTCGACGCTGGCGGCGGGCGCCGTCGATCGTCTCTATCGCCGTCACTGCCTCGCGTGCGTCGAGCGGCACGGGTGCGATCTCGGCGTCTTCGGCCACAATCACCGCCGGTACCTCGCGGCGGACGATCGGTACGCGAACGCGGGCTGTCTGCGCGACGATCGGCTCGAATTCCTGGTGCTGGACGAGCACGGCCCGCGGCTGGCGAGCTTCGGGACCGCCGAACTCGCCGCCAGCCCGCCGCTCCGGTAAGATCGGCGCGTGGACGCGCTGAGCTTCCTGACGACCTGGCGGTACTTCGGGGCGTTCATCGGCATCTTCCTCGAAGAGGCCGGTGTGCCGCTGCCCGTGCCGGGGGACGTCTTCATCGCCGCGCTCGGCGCCGCCGGCAGCCGCGGGCGTGCCGGCTTCCTGACCACCACGCTCGTCGTGTTCGCGGCCGCGATGTCGGGCAGCATCGTGCTGTTCGAGATCTCCAGGCGCATCGGGCACTCCATCCTCGCGCGCGTCGGCCACCGCTTCGGCTACAGCGAGGCGCGCGCCCGTCGCATCGAGACCTGGTTGAACACGCACGGCACGCTGACGATCGGCTTCGGCCGCCTCGTGCCGGGCTTCCGGATCCTGCTGACGGTGGCGGCCGGGTCGCTCCGAATGAACCGTGCGTCGTTCCTGGCCGGGGTCGCCCTCGCCTCGGTGCTGTGGGCGACGCTGTACTACTGGCTCGGCTACTTCCTCGGCGCGGGCATCACGGTGGCGATTCAGGGCTGGGCGGGCCGGACGCTGACCGACCCGGGCGCCATGGCGGAGCTGGTCACCTTCGTGGCCGTTGTTGTCGTGGCGGCGGCGGTGATGATCGCGATCCGCCGCCGGCGGCTCGCGCAGGGCGATGCCGACGGGGCGGAGGCGGGCACGGACGAGCCGGCGCGGTAGCGGCCGGGCCGGCCGTGCGCGGGCCGTTCACCGGGGGCGCCGGTTGCGGTAAACTGGGCGACACGCCCGCGATGGACCCGTGAACGCCCGAGGCGGTCACGGGACGAGGAGGAACATGCGGTACCGATGGCTCATCGGCCTGCTGCCGGCGTGCCTGATCGCGCTCGGCGTCCCGGCGATGCCGGCGGCTGCGGCCACGCTGGCCGGGGTCACCTTTCCCAACGCCCTCGACGTCGACGGCCACACGCTCGTGTTGAACGGGCTGGGGCTGCGCACGAAGTTCTTCTTCAAGATCTACGTTGGCGGCCTGTACCTGCCGCGCCGGGCCGACTCGCCGCAGGAGATCCTGCAGACCGACCAGCCGCGCGAGATGGTCTCGCACTTCCTCTGGGACGTCAGCAAGGATCAGGTCTGCGCGGCCTGGCGGGACGGCCTCAAGGACAACGTTCCCGACGCGTCGCCCGAAGTGCACCGGAACTTCCAGCAGCTGTGCGACTGGATGGAGCCGATGGCGAAGGGGAGCTCCCTGCAGATGATCTACCTCCCCGGACAGGGGACGCGCGTCGAGGTGAACGGGAAGGCGAAGGGAACGCTGCCCGGCAAGGCGACGGCCGACGCCATCCTCTCGCTCTGGATCGGGCCGAACCCGGGCCCGGGCTCCGACAAGTTCAAGACCGGGCTGCTCGGCGGCCAGTAGGCCGGCGGTCAGAGCCGTCGCGTCTCGCCGTGCGCCAACGTCCAGTTGGTGCCGGCGGGCAGGCCGGCCTCGCGCCAGCGGGCGGCGAAGCGCGCCGGCGGCTCCGCCACCGGCTCGTCGGTCAGCCGGAACGTCCCCCAGTGGATCGCCAGGCAGGGGGGCGGCGTCCCCGTCCCCGCCAGCGCGCGATAGGCCTCGATCGCATCTTCCGGATTCATGTGCACGCTGCCCATGAACCAGCGCGGCTCGTACGCGCCGATCGGCAGCATCACCAGATCGAACGGCCCGAGGCGCGAGGCGATCGCGGCGAACTCGGGATGCAGCGCGGTGTCGCCCGCGAAATAGATCCGCGCCGCTTCGGTTTCGAGCGTCCAGCCGCACCACAGCGTGTCGCCCCGGTCGCGCAGCCCCCGGGCGCTGAAGTGCTGTGCCGGCGTGCTGGCGGCCGACCAGCCCGTCCCCTCCGCCCGCTCCCACCAGTCGCGTTCCACGAGGCGGGTGACGCCGAACTGGCGCAGCAGTCCGCCGACCCCCATCGGACAGAGCCAGATCGCCTGCGGATCGCGCGCGGCCAGGCGGCGCACGGTCCTGGCGTCGAGATGGTCGTAATGGTTGTGCGAGAGCAGCACCAGGTCGATCGGCGGCAGCGCGTCGAAGGCGAGCCCCGGCGGCACGAGCCGGCGCGGCCCGATCCGGCTGAAGGGCGACGCCCGTTCGCTCCACACGGGATCGGTCAGCACGTTGAGCGGGCCGAGCTGCAGCAGTACGGTCGAGTGGCCGACCCACGTCACCGACCGGTAGCCGGCGTCGGCGCGCGGGGCGACGATTGCCGGCGTGCCCCCGGGAAAGACGACGTCCGGCGGGTCCGGCTCGGCCGACCGCGGCGTGCGCTCGCGGAGGCGCCAGCGGAGGAATTCCCTGAAACG
>JAGWRA010000034.1 GCA_028876655.1 Acidobacteriota bacterium
CCACCGGCCCGGCGCCGAGGCCGCTGCCCCGGCGTCGGCCTGAGCCCGCAGACCGCCCCCTGAACCGGCCGGGCAGCCAGCCCGGCCGGCCCCTCGGACCTCAGCTCACCCGCCAGCCCGCTTCCCATCGCAGCCCGATTCCCCCGCTTTCCGGCCTGTTTCGTGTGCGCCCGCGTGTGCGGGACCGCACACGGCTGTGAAATCGTGCCAGCCCCGAAAAATCGATTAAAGAACCTCGGAGGGGCGTCGATTACCCTCCTGACTGTGCGGGAGCGCACACACCGCACACGAGGTCAACACAGCCGGCCTGGAGAGGCCGACCAGATTTCGAAGGAGTAAGGGACATGGCTTCGTTCTCGGTCGTCACCAACATCGCCTCGGTGAACGCCCAGGCCAACCTGTATCAGACCAATCAGGGCCTCAACCTGGCCCTGACGCGTCTCTCGTCCGGCCTCCGCATCAACAACTCGGGCGACGACGCCGCGGGCCTGGCCGTCGCCAACGGGTACCGGTCCGACATCGCCGTGCTGCAGCAGGGCGTGCAGAACGCCAACGACGGGCTGTCGACGCTGCAGATCAAGGACGGCGCGCTGAACAACATCTCGACGCTGCTCGACCGGCTCTCGACGCTGGCCACGCAGGCGGCCTCGGGCGGCACGACCAACGCCAGCCGGACGATCCTGAACCAGGAGTTCCAGGACGTGCTGTCGGAAATCAACCGCGAATCGGCCGTGGCGAACCTGAACGCGGCGAGCGGCTTCTCGGTGTTCGTCTCCAACAGCAGCGGGAACGGCGTCGTGGCCGGGACGATCTCCGCGATCTCGACGTCGACCCTCGGCATCTCGTCGCTCTCGATTACCGCGCAGGGGGCGGCGAGCACGGCGGTGTCGACCATCCGCGCCGCCATCGACATCCTCGGCACCTCGCAGGGGACGATCGGCGACCTCGAGAACCGGCTGAACTTCGCGATTGCGCTCGGCAACTCGCAGATCACCAACAACACGGCGGCCGAGAGCCGGATCCGCGACGCCAACATCGCGCAGGAGTCGGCGGCCCTCACGAAGTACAACATCCTGAACCAGAGCGGTATCGCCGCCCTGGCGCAGGCGAACAACTCGACCTCCGCCATCCTGGCCCTGCTGCGGTAGGCCGGTCACGGCGGGACCCGCGGGGTCCCGCCGGCCGCCGCACCCGCCTGAAGACGGGCCGCGGCACCCCACCGCCGGGGGTGCCGCCCGGCCGTCAGCGGTGTCGAATTAAAGACTCCGCCGCCTCCTCCGATTACCCGGCCGAACCTGAGTTGCGGCGTTGGCCGCACGGTCCGGCATGGATGCCGGGCGAATTTCGGTCAAGGAGGAAGCGCACATGGCTTCGTTTTCAGTCGTCACGAACATCGCGTCGGTCAACGCGCAGGCGAATCTGTATCAGACCAACCGGAACCTGAACACGACCCTGACGCGTCTGTCGAGCGGGCTCCGCATCAACTACTCCGGCGATGATGCGGCCGGTCTCGGCGTCGCCAACGGCTACCGGTCGGACCTGGCCACCCTGAACCAGGGCATCCTGAACGCCAACGACGGGCTGTCGTCGCTCCAGATCAAGGACGGCGCGCTCAACAACGTCTCGCAGCTGCTCGATCGGCTGTCGACGCTGGCGACGCAGGCGGCTTCGGGCTCGACGACCGACGCCAGCCGCACGATTCTGAACAACGAGTTCCAGGACGTGCTCTCGGAAATCAACCGTGAAACCACCGTCGCGAACCTCAACACCTCGACGGGCTTCTCGGTGTTCCTCAGCAACAACGGCACGAACGGCACGATCAGCGGCACGATCGCGGCCGTCACGACCTCGACGCTGGGGATCTCCTCGCTCGCCATCACGGCCCAGGGCGCGGCGACCACGGCGGTCTCCACCATCCGCGCGGCGATCGACACGCTGGCGACCTCGCAGGGCAAGGTCGGCGACCTCGAGAACCGGCTGAACTTCGCCATCTCGCTGGCGCAGTCGCAGGTGGTCAACGACACGGCGGCCGAGAGCCGGATCCGCGACGCGAACATCGCGCAGGAGTCGGCGAACCTCACGAAGTACAACATCCTGAACCAGAGCGGTATCGCCTCTCTGGCCCAGGCCAACAACAGCTCGAGCGCCGTGCTCGCGCTGCTCCGGTAACACCTCGTCGAGCCGCGGGACGGCCGGCCTCCGGGCCGGCCGCCCCCGCGGACCGGCGTCCGCCTCCCGCCAGATCTTCTCCGTTCCTTCGCCATTCGGGCCGGCGCGAAGTGTCGGCCGCGTGACGACCGCGGCAGCGCTCAAGCCCGGCTCCCGGCCGCCGATTACCCCTCTGTGCACCGGCCCGCTGTGTGGGCCGGCCGGAAACCCGTGAGAGGCCCCATGAAACGCGCCGCTGTCGACCCGAGACCCGACCCCCAGACGGCCCCGGCCGAAGGCACGCCGCTTGCTGCCGTGAAGAGTCTGCTGGCCGAGTACAACATCGGCCTGTCGTTTGGCCTGAGTCCCCAGACAGGCCAGCGAGTGATGCGGCTGGTCGACGACCGGACCGGCGAGCCGAGCCGCCAGCTGCCCAGCGCGGTGCGCCACCGCCTGGCCGGCTTCGCCGCCCGCCTGGCGGCGGGCCACCTGGAGCGCTAGCGGGGGTTCACGAGAGTTTCGCCATGAGTTCGCCCATTTCCTCGACCTCGGCGAGCGGGCCGATCACGCTGAGCGGGTTCAACAACATCGACTTCAACTCGATCCTGCAGGCGATGATGCAGCAGGCGTCGATCCCGCTGACCAACCTGCAGTCGCAGCAGCAGACGCTGCAGTCGCAGAACAGCATCTACAGCTCGCTGGCCGGCCAGCTGGGGACCCTCGAGACGGCGGCCGCCGCCCTCAAGAGCTCCACGTCGCTGTCGGGGACCTCGGTGACCAACACCGACCCGACGGCCGTGTCGGTGTCGACCGGCACGACCACGCCGCAGGGGTCCTATTCCATCGTCGTCGGCGCGCTCGCCCAGGCGCAGGTCACCGCCTCGTCGACCACCTACGCCGACAGCGACACCACGGTCGTCGCCAGCGGCGGGTCGCTGACGATCGGCGGCGCGACGGTGACCCTCACGGGCAACACGACGCTGCAGGGGCTGGCCGACGCCATCAACGGCACCGCGAACATCCCGGTCACCGCGTCCGTCGTCCAGGGGACGCCGGGGCAGTACGAGCTGGTCCTGACGGGGACGCAGACCGGCACGACCAATGCGTTCGCCATCACCAACAACCTGACCGGCGGCGCCGGGATCACCTTCGGCGCCAACGCCCAGGATGCGGCCAACGCCAGCGTCACCGTGAACGGCCTGACCATCACGAGCGCGACCAACACGATCGCCAACGCGATTCCGGGCGGCTCGCTGACGGTGTCGAAGGCCGACCCCGCGACGACGATCAGCGTGACCGTGAACCAGGACACGACGGCCGCCAAGAGCGCGATCCAGTCGTTCGTGACCGCCTACAACAACCTCGAGAGCTTCATCAACTCCCAGCAGCAGGCCTCGCTCAACAACACCACGAACATCATGAACGACGGGGTGCTGCGGGGCCTGTCCTCGTCGTTGCGGGCCGCGATCGGCGGGTCCAGCAGTGCCGACTCGACCTTCCAGTACCTCTCGCAGGTCGGCATCGGCTTCGACTCGAGCGGCAACCTGACGTTCGACGGCGGCGCCTTCGACACGGCCGTCGCCAGCAGTTCGCTGAGCCACGTGCAGACGATGTTCTCGGGCAACGGTACGACCGACGGCATCTTCACGTCGATCGACAACGTCCTGAGCGATTACGTCGGCTCGGGCGGCCTCGTGGCCAACCAGCAGACGAACATCACCAACGAGCTCTCGAGCCTGGCGACGCAGATTTCCAACATGCAGAGCCAGCTGGCGATCCAGCAGCAGTCGCTGCAGCAGCAGTTCACCGCCGCCGACAGCGCCATCAGTGCGTTGAACCAGCAGGGGTCGTCCCTGAGCAGCCTGAACAGCGGGTATTCGCTCTACTGAGGTCGACGCGAGGAATCGTCGCCGTAGCCCGTGGCCCGGAGCCTGGAGCCCCGGGGCCGAAGCCCGAAGGAGTGGAACTCTCGATGCCAGCCGCCGCCGCCCGCGCCGCATCCGCGTACCAGCAGACGCAGGTGCAGTCCTGCAGTCCGCTCGAGCAGGTCGTCCTGCTCTACGACGGAGCGATCCGGTTCCTGACCGCGGCGCGCGAGGCCATGGACCGGCACGACCTCCAGGCGCGCCACCGTGGCATCTCGAACGCGCTCGGCGTGGTCAACTACCTCCAGAGCACGCTGAACATGACCGAGGGGGGCGAGGTCGCCACGAGGCTCGACGCGCTCTACACCTACATCCGGGGCCTCATCCTCGACGGCAACCTCCGCCACGAACCGGGACCGATCGACGAGGCGCGCCAGCTGCTCGACGTCCTGCGGGACGGCTGGGCGCAGATTGCGAAGAACCCCCCGGGGCCGGTCGCCGTGGATCGAGGCCAGGCGTGACCCGGGAGGAACTGGCGCAGGCCCTGCTCTCCTACGCGGCGGGCGTGGAGGCGGAGCTGCGGCTCCTCCGCCACCTGCAGCGGCTGGCCGACATCCAGCACACGGCGAGCCGCGAACCCGACCTCCAGTCGATCAACCGGCTCAACGACGAGCGCGAGCGGCTGATGGCGAGCCTGGTCAGCATCGAGCACGAGATCCGCCCGCTGCGCCTCGCCATCCACGAAGAGCGGCACCTCGCCGCGCAGATTCCCGGCTTCGATCGCGTCGCCACCCTGCACCAGCAGGCCGGCGAGCTGGTGGCCACGATCCTGGCGGCCGACCAGAAGACCAAGGAGGCGCTGCGCGAGGCCGAGGTCGCCCGCCGCTTCGCCGCCCGGACGCTCGAAGTCGGCGAGGCCACCCTCGCCGCCTACCGCCGCGTCGTCAAGCCGGAGATGGCCAGCGCGGCGCTGGTGAATCGGCGAGGATAGATCGTCGGGCTACGGGCTTCGGACTATGGGCTACAGGGCTCGACGCAGTCTCCGGTCTCCAGTCTGCGGTCTACGGTCCTGATACGGAGAGCGGACCTCGCGGTCGGCTCTTATTGCCCATTGCCCATCGCTCATTGCCCGTTGCCACTGCCGCGTCCCACAGGCGTATACTCCTCTCGATGCGCCGCACGGTTCTGCTGCTGTCGGCGGTCGTTCTGCTCGCGGTCAGCTCGCCTTCGTACGCGCAGACCTCATCCCCAACCGCCTCATCTGCCCTCGACGGACCCGTGCAGTGGCATGGCCCCGGTGCGGAGCCGTTCATCCAGCTCCCCATCCAGGATTGGACCATCGGCAATCTCTTCATCGCCATGAGCCGCGCCGCCCACGTGCCGTGACCCGCGCTACATGTGGCGGGACCTCGATGGCGTGGTCGTCATGCGGCCGATCAAGGCCTGGGCCGATCCGCATCACTTCCTGGATCGATCCATCGGCACGGTCGCATACAAGCAGACGACACCAGAAGAGATGCTCGGCCGGATCGACGCCTGGATGCACGGCGAACAACCGCGTCAACTGCGCGGCCTCTCGGTGTCTGGCGATGCCTTTCCGCTGGAGGTCAAGGAAGGGACGGTGAGCAATACCCATTGCTCATGGCCCATTGCTCATCGCCCGTTGATCATTGCGACGCGCCGGGTGGGCCAACTCTCCGGCCCGGCCCGGTCGTGACCGCCTGCGGATCCGTGATCAGCGTCGCCTCGGCCACCTCGTTCAGGTACTCGTGCACGTTCTGCACGGCGCCGGCTCCCTCGCCCACCGCGGACGCCACGCGCTTCATCGACCCCAGGCGGACGTCGCCGACCGC
>JAGWRA010000035.1 GCA_028876655.1 Acidobacteriota bacterium
AGCCGGTGCGCCGCGCCGCGAAGGCCGCGCGCCGCAGGACCGCCCGCAAGAAGAGATAGGAAGCCCGGCCGGGCCGGAAGGCTAGGGCTGGTTGACGACTTCGTACGGGCCGGACGCCGGCTTGGTGTCGGAATAGCGTGGGACGGGCCGGCCGTTCACCATCTCGATGGTCTTGTAGATGACGTGCCGGCCGGCCGACGGGGCAGTGGCCTCGGCGCCGGCCGCCGACTGCACCTGCCGCAAGTAGCGGCGCGTTTCGGCGTACGGGGGGACGGCCTGGCCGTAGCGATCCACCGTTCCCGGCCCCGCGTTGTAGGCGGCGAGGGCCAGCCGTTCGTCCCCGTGATAGCGGTCCAGCAGCGTGCGCAGGTACTGGGTGCCTGCCCGGATGTTCTGTGCCGGATCGAAGGGGTTGCGAACGCCGAACTCAGCCGCGGTGGCCGGCATCAGCTGCATCAGCCCAAGGGCCCCCTTGGGTGACTGGGCCTTCGGATCGAATCCCGACTCCACCTGAATGACCGCCCGCACCAGGTCCGGATCCAGCCGCTGCTGCCGCGCGTGGCGGGCGATGATCGACTCGTACCGGTCCGGCCGGCTCGCTTCGGCCGGGCGCGTCGTCCGGACCGCCGTCTCCGACCGGCTGATGGCGTAGCTCTGGGAGCCGTCGGCAGGCGGGTGGTCGGAGAGGACGAGCGTGCCGCCGGGATCGCGCCAGGAGTAGATCTGTGCCCGGGCCGGCGCCGACGCCAGCGCGAGCAGCGCGATTGCTCCCAGGACGGCTCTCAGCTTCAACCGTTCATTCCCCAGAGGCCTGGCCCGCCGGAGCGGCAGGCAGGAATCACCCATTGTCACGGTATCGGCCGCAGCTGCACGGAACTGCAGCCCGTGGCGGTCTTCGCTAGGCCTTCGCCAGCAGGGCGCCCACGACGTCAGTGGTGGCCGCGAGCATCTCGTCGATCTTCTCGGGATGTCGTCCGCCGGCCTCGGCAAAGTCCGGCCGGCCCCCGCCGCCGCCGCCGACAATCGGGGCGATCTGCTTGACCACCTGGCCCGCCGGCACGCGCTTGTGGAGGTCGGGCGTCACCGAGACGACGATCGCCACCTTGTCGTCGTTCTCCGAGGCGATGACCACGATGCCACTCTTCAACTGGTCCTTCAGTGAGTCGGCGAGTTGCCGCAGAGCATTCTTGTCGAGACCGGCGACGCGCCGGCGCGCGAGCTTCACGCCGGCGACTTCGACCGTTTCGGCCGCGGTGCCGCCACCGCCGCCCATGGCCAGCTTCGTCTTCAGGTCGGTGACCTCGCGCGTGAGTTTCTTCTGCTCGCTCTGCAGCTTCTCGATCGACTCGACCGCCAGATCGGGGCCGACGTGGAGCGCGCCGAGAATCCGGTCGACGGCCGCTCGCTGGTCCTGTGCCCACTGGAGCGCGCCGAGGCCGGTCAGCGCCTCGATGCGGCGGACGCCGGCCGCCACGCCGCCCTCCTGGGTGATGACGAACAGGCCGATGTCGCCGGTCGCGCGGACGTGGGTGCCGCCGCACAGCTCCATGCTGAAGCCGGGGACCGAGACGACGCGCACCTGGTCGCCGTATTTCTCGCCGAAGAGGGCCATGGCGCCGGCGGCAATCGCTTCCTGCGTCGACCGCACGTCCGTCTGCACCGGCGTATTCTTCACCACCTGCTCGTTGACGATCTGTTCGATCCGGTCGCGCTCCTCGTTGGTAACCGCCTGGAAGTGGACGAAGTCGAATCGCAGCCGGTCGGGCGCCACGAGCGAGCCGGCCTGCTTGACGTGGGTGCCGAGCACCTGGCGGAGCGCGGCGTGCAGCAGGTGGGTCGCCGTGTGATTCCGCCGCGTCGCGTCGCGGACCTGCGTGTCGGCCTCGGCGGTGACGAGGTCGCGCACCTGCAGCCGCCCCTGCTCGACGCGGATCCGGTGGGCGCGCGGCACCCCGGGTGCCACGCGCACGACGCCTTCGACCACCGCTTCGGCGCCGGCGCCGCTCAGGGTCCCGACGTCCGACACCTGGCCGCCGGCCTCGAGGTAGAACGGCGTCCGCTCCAGCAGGACGTAGCCCGTCGTCCCGGCGTCGAGCGCCCCGACCTGCCGGTGCTGCCCGTCGAAGAGCGCCACCACCGGCACGCCCTTCACGATCGTGGTCGTGTAGCCTTCGAAGTGGTCGCCGATCCGGACGAGCGCCTCCCGGTCGGTGTCCGCGGTGAAGAGGAACGCCTCGCCGCGCTTTGCCGCGTCGAACGAGCTGCCGGCGCGCGCCTTCTCGCGCTGGCCCTCCATCGCGCGGTCGAACGCCGGGCGGTCTACCGTCACCCCCTGCGTGGCGGCGGTGTCCTCGATGAAGTCGTACGGCACGCCGAAGGTGTCGTAGAGCCGGAAGGCCGCCTCGCCCGAGAGCACCTTGCTCTTCGTGCCGACGACCTTCTCGATCTCCTGTTCGAGCCGTGGCAGCCCTTCGCTGAGCACCGCCTCGAAGCGGTTCTCCTCGGCGAGGATCGTCTTCTCGACCATCTCGCGGTTCCGCCGGAGTTCCGGATAGGCGTCGCCCATCTCGCGGTCGAGCACCTCGACCAGGCGGAACAGGAACGGCTCGCGGAAGCCCAGGTGCTTCCCGTGCCGCATCGCCCGCCGCATGATCTTCCGCAGCACGTAGCCGCGCCATTCGTTGGACGGAATCACGCCGTCACCGATGAGGAACGTGGTCGCCCGGATGTGATCGGCGACCACCCGCATCGAGACGTCAGACGGCCGGCTCGCGCTGGCGCCGTAGCTGACGCCGGCCAGCTCGCCGAGGTGCTTCAGGATCGGCGTGAACAGGTCGGTGTCGTAGTTGGAGTCCTTCTGCTGCAGGACGGCCGTGATCCGCTCGAGGCCCATGCCCGTGTCGATGGACGGGGCCGGCAGCGGCGTCAGCGTCCCGTCGGCCGCCCGGTCGAACTCCATGAAGACGTTGTTCCAGATCTCGATCTCGGGATCGCTGCCCGAGCCCCGCACGAAGTAGATTTCCGAGCAGCGGCCGCAGGGGCCGGTGTCGCCCATCGACCAGAAGTTGTCCTCGGCGCCGAGCTCGAGGATGCGATCGGCGGGGACGAACGTCCGCCAGATGTCATACGCCTCGGTGTCGCGCGGCACGGAGGCGTCACCCTTGAAGATCGACACGACCAGGCGGTCGGCCGGCATCCGCCAGACGCCGGTGAGCAGCTCCCAGGCGAAGGCGATCGCCTCTTCCTTGAAGTAGTCCCCGAACGAGAAGTTGCCCAGCATCTCGAAGAACGTGTGATGCCGGAGCGACGGCCCGACGTTGTCCAGGTCGTTGTGCTTGCCGCTCACCCGCATGCACTTCTGCGACGTCGTGGCGCGGCGATAGTCGCGCCCCTCCCGGCCGAGGAAGACGTCCTTGAACTGGTTCATCCCGGCGTTGGTGAACAGCAGCGTCGGGTCGTCGTGCGGCACCAGCGGCGAGCTCGGGACGATGCGGTGGCCGTGGCGTTCGAAGTACTGCAGGAAAGAGCGGCGGATCTCGTTCGCGGTCATGGGGACTATTCTACTCGGGGCCTGGGGGCTCGGGGCTCGGGGCTCAGTCTTCGTCCCTTGCCCCTTGTCCCTGTCTCTGTCTCCTCCGCAGCGTCTCGATCACCCGATCCGACGGGAAGCCCTGCCCGACGAGGAAGCGGTAGAGGCGGGCGAAGGCGGCGCGGTCGGGGATGCCCGCGCCGCGGGGCAGCCGGCGGGCGAGGGCCCGCTCCAGCAGGTCGGTCGTATCGAGCGTCGCGGCCACCTCGGCGACCGCCTCGCGCGCCACGTCACGCGGGATCCCCAGCCGCTCGATCTGCTGCACGGCGCGGGCC
>JAGWRA010000269.1 GCA_028876655.1 Acidobacteriota bacterium
GCCGTCTGGGCGCCGGCCCCGGCCGGCGCCAGCAGCGCGACGGCCAGCGCCACCGCGGTCGCGGCGGCGCGGCCGGTCCCTCTGCCTGTTCCCGGGAACGCTGAAGCCTTCACGATCCTGCCCTCCCGTCCTCCATGATCACGCCCACTACTGCGGCCGCTGCTGGGCGACCCGCACCAGGTAATTCCAGAGCTCCCGCTGCTGCGCGACGGCGGCCCCCGTCGTCCCCTCGATCTGCCCGAGGTTCTGATCGATCCGGACGAGGTCGGCGCGCCGCTGGTATTCCATGTCCTGCATCGCCTGCGTGAGGCGCAGCGCCATCTCGCGACGCTGGCGCTGCTCGCTCTGCTGCAGCAGCGCGCGCACCTGCCGGAGCACCGCCGCGTCGCCGGGGGCCTGGCCGGTCCGTGCCGCAGCCGGAGTCGGCTGCGCACCCGTGCGCGTCTGCAGTTCGTGCTCGACGCGGGCCTCGAAGGCCTGCAGTTCCGGCTGCCAGGGCTGCGCGGCGGACGCCGCCACGGGGGACGGCGTCTGCGCCGCGGCCGCCGCCGGCCAGCCTGTCCGGACGACCAGGCCGCGCGCATCGTAGCGGACCTCGACGTGCGCGACGCCAGCCGCCACGGCCAGCACCAGGACGGCGGCCGCCGCCTGCAGCGGCACGCGCCAGGCGACCCACCACGGGGCCCGCGCCGAACCGGGCATCACGACGAACCCCGGCTCGCGCTCGGGCGGGGCCCATTGCGTCAGCTGGCGGCGCACGCCCTGCAGCGCGTCGAGTTCGTCGCGGCAGGCCGCGCACGTGGCCAGGTGGGCCTCCACCTGCGCGCGCGCGTCCGCGTCGGCCTCGTCGTAGAGGTACGCGATCAACGACTCCCGATCGTGAGAGGCTTCGTACTGCTGAGTCATGATGGTGATCCCGAAGGCGCCGGCGACGGGCCGGGGCCGGTCCCGCCGCGCCGGGAGAGTTCACGCCGGAGGACGACGAGCCCCTGATAGAGGCGCGTCTTGACGGTACTGAGCGGACAGCCCACCAGGTCGGCAATCTCCTGGAACGTCAGGCCGTGGTACTCCTTGAGGATGATCGCCGTGCGCTGCTCCTCGGGGAGCACCGCCATGGCACTCGCGACGCGCCGGCTGAGATCGTGGCGGGCGACCAGGTCCTCGATCGACTCGACCGGCTCCCGCGCCGTCGCCAGGTCGACCAGATCGACCCCCTCGGGGGCCTGCACCACCGGCGCCCGCCGCTCGCGCCGGATCCAGTCGCGGCAGAGGTTCAGCGCAATCCGGTAGAGCCACGACGAGAACTTCGACTGGCCGCGGAATCCGTTCAGCGCCCGGAACGCGCGCAGGAAGGTCTCCTGGCAGACGTCGCGTGCATCCTCTTCGCGGCCGATCACCCGGTACGCCAGGGCATAGATCGGCCGCTCCCAGCGGACGATGAGCTGGTTGAAGCTTTCGGCGTCGCCGCGCATCGAGTGCGCGACGAGCTCTTCGTCGGTCCACGTCGCGCGCAGCGCGGTCGAATCGTCTCGCGGCATTGAGTCGCGTTTCTGGATCGGGCCTCCCGCCTGCCAGCCCGGGCGCGGAGGGGGAACCCGACCGGTTCGCTCCTTAAGACGGTCGAACGCCCGCCACAGTCGGGAGGAGCCTGGCGGGCCTGCAGCCGCAGGCTGGAGATCGGGGCTCCGCCCAGCATAATCCACCGGCGCCGGCCGGCGCGGATGCGCGGCCGGAAACGGGTTGGTCGGGCCCCGCCGCCTGACGTAGAATCGCCCGTCGCCGGGCCGCCGCGTCACGGCCCGCCGCAGGCAGCCTCGCGCAGATGCCCAGGACCTCCTCATCGAAGCGATCCCGTCCGCAGGCCCGGGCGGTCCGCCGGACCGTCAGCCCGCCCCCCGCGCCGGCCGCCGCCACGCCGCTCGCCAGCCTCCTGCTCGGGGCCGGACATGCGGGCGAGGCGCTGCCCGCGCTCCACCGGGAGGCGCTCGGACTGCTCGACGGCACCTGTGTCGTCCTCTTCGAGCGGACGCCGCACGGCAGCCACCTCACCCCCACGTCGGCGCTCGGCCGGGACCGGCTGCAGACCGATCCGTGGGCGCCCGGCCGCGCGGAAGCCAAGCTCACGGAACGGATCTTCGCGGGCCGCCGGCCGCGGCTGCTGCCCGATCTGGACGGGTCCGCGCCCGCGCTGGCGGCCTACGTGCGGACGCCGGCGGCCGTGCTCGCGCCGCTCGTACGCGGCGACGAACGGCTCGGCCTGCTCATCGTCGGGCTGCGCGGACCGCGCCGCCTCTCCGACGTGCAGGCCCGGCTCGGCGCCCTCGCCGACGCCTACACGCTCGCCCTCGCCTACCTGCGGCAGCGCCGCGACCTGGAGCTGCAGCGCAGCCTGCGTGGCCTGCTCCAGGACTTCACCCAGGTCGTCTCGTCCACGTCGAAGCTGGCGAGCGGCCTCGAGCGCTTCTGCGCGCGGGCCACCGGGCTGTTCGCCGCCGGACGGACCTCGATCTGGCTGCACGAACGCCGTGCACGCCATCTCGTCCTGCAGGCCTCCTCGGACCCGGGCATGGTCGGCCGGGGCGGGCGCGTGCCGACCGACGACCCCGGCTCGCCGGTGGCCGCGGCGATGCGCCGCAGCCGGGCCGAGCTGATTCCCGGCCGCCGGCCGGTCTTGACGGTGCCGCTGAAGGGGTACCGTCGCGCGCTCGGCGTCATCATCTTCGAGGGCGTGCGCTTCGAGACCGGCAGCGAGCGCGACCTGCTGGAACGCGCCGACGAAGTGGCCCACCAGCTCTCGCGGGCCATCGAGAACATGCAGCTGCTCGAGGAAGTGCTGCGGTCGCGGCGCGAGCTGGAGAACACCTTCGACTCGATCGCCGACCTGGTGGCCGTGTGCGATCGCCGGCAGCGCCTGGTGCGCGCCAACGAGGCCTTCGCCGCGCGCGTGGGCGTGCCGCGGGACGAAATCGTCGACCGGCCGCTCGCCGACTTCATCGGGCCCGACACCCAGCGGTGGTTCAACGCGCTCGACCGCGCGCAGCCGCGGCGCGGCGGCCGCGGACCCGTCACGCGCGAAATCACCGACCCGGTGCTCCAGGGGACCTTCTCGGTGACGGTCACCGACCTGCTGCGCCAGGATCACGAGCCGGTCGGGCGCGTCATGGTCGCCCGCGACATCACGCCGCAAGCCCGTCTGGAGGCCGAGCGCGCCGAGCTCCGGTCGCGGCTCACCCAGTCCGAGAAGCTGGCCGCGCTCGGTCAGTTCGTCGCCGGCATCGCCCACGAGCTGAACAATCCGCTGCAGGGGGTACTGGGCCACCTCGAGCTGCTGCGGGCCACCGGAGCCTTCCCCAAGCCGCTGCGCCGCGACGTCCAGGTGGTCTACCGCGAGGCGGACCGGGCCGCGAAGATCGTCCGGAACCTGCTCGTCTTCGCCGGGTCCCGCCGGGCGGCCCGGCGGACGCTGCGGTTGAACGCCGTCATCCAGCGCGTGCTCACCGCCCGGGCCACGGCCTGTCGCGCGGCCGCCATCGACGTCGTCCGCCACTACGACGAGCACCTCCCGAAGCTCTCGGGCGATCCGCTGCTGCTGCACCAGGCGTTCCTGAACATCATCCTGAACGCCGAGCAGGCCCTGGCCGGGCGCGACGGCGGCCGGATCGACATCCAGACGACCCTGGACCCGTCGGGCCAGCGCCTCGTGGCCCGCTTCCGCGACAACGGCCCGGGCATTCCGCAAGATGTGCTGCCGCGAATCTTCGAACCGTTCTACACTACTAAGGAGGTCGGGCAGGGCACCGGGCTGGGCCTGGCCATCGCGTACGGTATCGTGCAGGAGCACGGCGGACAGATCCTCGCCTCGAACCATCCGGGAGGCGGCGCGATGTTCACCGTCGAACTGCCGGTGAAGCCGGACGCCGGGGGCAACACGCCCGGGACACAGGCATGATTGACGAGACATTCCTGACGACCGAAGAGGTGCTCGAGTACCTCCAGGTGAACCTGCGGACGGTCTACCGGCTGATCAAGGCCGGGAAGATCCCGGCCGTGCGGGTCGGCCGGCAGTGGCGGTTCCGGAAGCGCGACATCGACGCCTGGCTCGACAGCCAGCGGCCGCGCACCGCCCGGACGGCACCCGCCCCGGCGGCCCCGCGCCCCTCGACCCTCGCCCGGCCGCGGGTCCTGGTCGTCGACGACGAGGCGAGCATCCGCGACCTGCTGGCCAAGACGCTGGCCCTGGCCGAGTACGACGTGGACGTCGTGCCGGACGGCCGCTCGGCACTCGAGCGGATGCGCCTGTATCCGTACGATCTGCTGATCATCGATCTCAAGATGCCGGGCATGGACGGCCTCAGCGTGATCCGCGAGGCCAAGCGCTACAAGGCCGACCTCCCCGTCATCATCATCACCGGCTATTCGACCGAAGCCAGCGCCATCGAGGCCGTGAACCTCGGGGTCGCCGGCTACCTCACCAAGCCATTTCGCGTGCCGCAGGTGCTGGCGGCCGCCGCCAAGGCCCTCGGCGAGTAAGTGCTTCAACTCTCGGACCTCACGAAATCCTTCGGCGACCGGGTCCTGCTCGACCACGTCACGTGGCAGATCGACGAGCGCGAGCGCGTCGGCCTGTGCGGCCCCAACGGCGCCGGCAAGACGACGCTGCTGCGGATGCTGGCCGGGCTCGAGGAGCCCGACAGCGGCCAGGTCGTCCGGCCCGCCGGCCAGACCGTCGGCTACCTGCCCCAGGACGGCATCGCCCACGCGGGCCGGACGGTCTACGAGGAGGTCAGCCTCGCCTTCCAGCCGCTGCTCGAGCAGAAGGCCGAGATGCACGCCATCGAGCACCGGCTCGCCGAGCCCGACGTCCCCGCCGACGAGCACGAGGCGCTGCTCGTCCGGTACAGCGATCTGCAGGACCGCTTCCGCCTGCACGACGGCTACGGCATCGACCTCAAGGTCGCCACCGTCCTGCGCGGCCTCGGCTTCCAGCCCGACGACGCGGAGCGGCGGGTCGAGACCTTCTCGGGCGGCTGGCAGATGCGGATCGCCCTGGCCAAGCTGCTGCTCGGCCAGCCGGACCTGCTGCTGCTCGACGAGCCGACCAACCATCTCGATCTCGACGCGCGCAACTGGCTCGAGATGTACCTCTCCGCCTACCCGCACGCCGTCATCCTCGTCTCTCACGACCGCTACTTCCTCGATGCGGTCGTCACGCGGATTGCCGACCTGAGCCTGCGGACCCTCACCGACTACTACGGGGGCTACAGCGACTACCTGGTCGAGCGGGACGCCCGGCTGGAGCGGCTGCGCGAGGCCAAGCGCCGGCAGGACGAGGAAGTGGCGCGCGTGAAGCAGTTCATCGACCGCTTCCGCTACCAGGCCACCAAGGCGTCGCAGGTGCAGAGCCGCATCAAGATGCTCGAGAAGGTGGTGCCGATCGAGGTCCCGCCCGAGCGGAAGCGGATCCACTTCCACTTCCCCGCCGCCCCCCGGAGCGGACGCAGCGTGATCGAGCTGCGGCACGTCCGCAAGGCCTACGGCGCGACCGTCGTGTTCGGCGACCTCACGCTGCAGGTCGAGCGCGGCGACCGGCTCGCGCTGGTTGGCCCGAACGGCGCGGGCAAGTCCACGCTGATGCGGATGCTGGCCGGCGCCGAGGCGCCGGATGCGGGCGAACGCCTGGCCGGCCACCAGGTCGTCATGCAGTACTTCGCACAGGACGAAGCAACCCGGCTGGACCCCGAGCTGACGGTCTACGAAACGCTCGTCGCCGGCTCGCCGATGGACATGGTGCCCGCCGTCCGGAACATCCTCGGCGGCTTCCTCTTCTCGGGCGACGACATCTACAAGCGGGCCGGCGTGCTGTCGGGCGGCGAGCGGACGCGTCTCGCCGTCGCCCGCATGCTGCTGCACCCGTCCAACACGCTGCTGCTCGACGAGCCCACGAACCACCTCGATCTCGACTCGAAGGACGTCCTGCTGGACGCCCTCGAGGACTACGGCGGGACGCTCATCTTCGTGTCGCACGACCGGTACTTCGTCGAGCGGCTGGCCACCAAGGTCGTCGAGGTCGGCGGGGGCACCGCGACCGTCTATCCCGGCCGGTACGAGGAGTTCCTCTGGAGCAAGGCGCAGAAGACCGACGGCCAGCCGACGCCTCCACGCGCCGTGAACGTCGAGGTCGCGACGAGCGGTCACGAGCGCCCGCGGCCATCCGAGCTCGAGGCCATGCAGCGCCGAGGGCGAGGATCGGCGTCAGTTCCGCGCGGGGGTGGGCCGCCTTCGCGCCACGGGCGCTCCGGCGAGCGCGGCCGAAGCCCGCTCGAATCGAGGGCGGGCGAAGGCCCGGCCCCGCGCGAATTGAACAATGCTGGCGGTTCACCACCAGACAGACTCGATCGCGACGCCCGCAAGCAACAGCAGGCCGAGCAGCGCCGCCGCGACCGGGAGCTGAAGGCGCGCCGCACCCGCATCGACGAACTGGAAGCCCGCATCGCCGAGCGCGAGTCCGCCATCAAGGAGCTCGAATCGGCCATGGCGGCGCCCGGCTTCTATGCCGACCGCGAGGCCGCCCAGCCGACCATCGACCGCCACCAGGCCCTCATGTGGGAGGTCGGATCCCTCATGGAGCAGTGGGAAGCCCTCCAGGAACTGCTCACCGGCGACGAAGGCCGACAAAAAGCGTAATTCCTGCCCCATCCGGTGACGGTTTCTCGCCTGACAAGTACTGGAAGTGTAATTACATTTTTGTAATACTTCTGGCGACGATTGGCGGGCACCGCGGTGCGAAACCACCGCCAACGGCCCCATTTCGACAGGGCATGGCCTTTGCCCCTGTCCGGAGCGCATGCCGATGGCCAAGGCTCCACGACGCTCGTCCTCGGGCTCCCGCCGGCGCCGTACGCCCGGGCGGGCGGCGGCGGCCCCGGCTGCGCCGGCCGACCGGTTCTTCCGGCAGATGGTGACCAGCATGCGCAACGGCGTGCTGGCCGTGCGGGCCGACGGCACGATGGCGGTGATGAACGCCGAGGCCTATCGCATCTTCGATCTGACGCCGCAGCCCGGCGACATGGGCCGGCCGTTCAGCGAGGTGCTGCAGGCGCATCCCGAGGCCGTCCGGGTGGTGGCGAGCGGGTTCCAGCTGAGCCATCCGCCGAATCGGGCCGAGCTGCGGCTGAAGCCGTCGGGGCGCGTCATCGGCTACACGCTCGCCCAGGTGCGCGACGACCGCGGGCAGCTGAGCGGCGTGTCGATGTACTTCAAGGATCTCACCCGCGTGGAACAGCTCGAGGAGCGCGAGCGGCTGCGCGACCGGCTGGCGGCGCTCGGCGAGATGGCGGCGGCGATCGCGCACGAGCTGAAGAACCCGCTCGCGGGCATCGAGGTGATGGCGGGCCTGCTGCGGCGCCAGGTGCCGGAGAGCCCGGACGCGCAGACGGCCATCGCCGACATCATCAACGAGGCGAAGCTGGCCAACGCGATCGTCGTCGAGATGCTCGAGTTCGTCCGGCCGATCCGGCTGCAGCTGGGGAAGACGTCGGTCCCCGCGATGCTGCACAACGCCGTGACGATGGCCGAGAGCAAGGCGCGGCGGGGCGACGTCTCGCTCGCGATGCGGCTGGCGCCGGGGCTGCCGGCCGTGCGCGGCGACGAGCACCAGCTGACGCAGGTCTTCACCAACCTGCTGACCAACGCGCTGGAGGCCCTGAACGGCACCGGCACGATCACGATCACGGCGCGAGCGGCCAGCCCGCACGAGGGCCGGCCGTTCGCGCCCGACGTGCCGCAGCGGCCGGAAGTGGCGATCGAGATCGCCGACAACGGTCCGGGCGTGCCGGCCGACGTGAAGGAGCGGATCTTCAACCCGTTCTTCACCACGAAGCCGCAGGGGTCGGGCCTCGGCCTGGCCATCGTCCGGAAGATCGTGGACGCCCACGACGGGCAGATCGACGTCAGTACGCCCCCGCAGGGCGGGACGCGCTTCCGCGTGATCCTGCCGCTGTCGGGAACACCTGCAGACTCGGAGTAGGAAAGGTACGCAGATGGGACGCATCCTCATCGCCGACGATCACGACGCCCTGCGCCGGGGCCTGGCGCGCGCGCTCACCGACGCGGGCCACGAAGTGGACGAGGCCCCGAACGGCAACGCGGCCATCCAGTGCCTGCACGACGGCCATTACGACCTCGTGCTGAGCGACCTGAAGATGGGCGGCAGCGACGGCCTGGACGTCCTCCGGACGACCAAGGCGCTGCACCCATCGACGGCGGTGATCCTGATGACGGCGTTCGGCTCGGTCTCGACGGCGGTCGAGGCGATGAAGATCGGGGCGTTCGACTTCGTCCAGAAGCCGTTCGAGATCGAGGAAATGGAGGTGAAGGTCGAGAAGGCGCTCGAGGTGCGGCGCCTGCGCCACGAGCTCGACTACCTCCGCCACACGCAGCAGGACATCTACGACTTCGACCGGATCGTCGGGTCGAGCCCGGCGCTGCAGCAGGTGCTCGGCGTCGTCCGCAAGGTCGCCAAGAGCAACACGACGGTGCTCATCCGCGGCGAGACGGGCAGCGGCAAGGAGCTCATCGCCGGCGCCATCCACCACAACTCGCTGCGATCGGGCCGCAACTTCGTGAAGGTGAACTGCGCGGCGCTGCAGGAGAACCTGCTCGAATCCGAGCTCTTCGGCCACGAGAAGGGGGCGTTCACGGGCGCCGACAAGCAGCGCATCGGACGGTTCGAGCAGGCCGACGGCGGCAGCCTGTTCCTCGACGAGATCGGGGACATGAGTCCGAACACGCAGGCCAAGATCCTGCGCGTGCTCCAGGAGCACGAGTTCGAGCGGCTGGGCGGCACGCGGACGCTGCGCGTGGACGTCCGGCTCGTCGCCGCGACGAACCGTGACCTGCCGTCGATGGTCGCCAGCGGCCAGTTCCGCGAGGACCTCTACTACCGGCTGAACGTCGTCTCGATCGAGATGCCGCCGCTCCGGGACCGGAAGGAGGACATCGTGCCGCTGGCCGAGTTCTTCATCCACCGCTTCGCCGGCGAGCTGAAGAAGAAGATCGACGGCGTCGACACCGACGCGCAGAAGATGCTCATGCGCTACAACTGGCCCGGGAACATCCGCGAGCTCGAGAACGCCATCGAGCGGGCGATCCTGCTGACCGAGGGATCGACCATCGGCGCGGGCGACCTGCGGCTCGGCGAGAGCCCGGCCGCCGGCGGCGCCCGCGACGCGAGCCCGGTGGTGAAGATCCCCCCGACCGGCATCGCGCTCGAGGAGATCGAGAAGACGGCGCTCGTCGAGGCGCTGCGGATGTCGAACTGGGTGCAGAAGGATGCCGCGGAGCTGCTCGCCATCAGCCCGCGCGTGATGAACTACAAGATCAAGACGCTCGGCATCGCGCTCCCGCGCAGCCGCCGGCAGCTGGCGGTCGCCGGGTAGGGGTCACTCCCCCTTCTCCTTCGCCCGCGGGTGCGCCTTCCGGTACGTCTCCAGCAGGTGCGACGCCGTGACGTGCGTGTAGCGCTGCGTCGTGCTCAGCCGGACGTGCCCCAGCAGCTCCTGGATGGCGCGCAGGTCGGCGCCCCGCTCGAGCAGGTGCGTCGCGAACGAGTGGCGCAGGGCGTGCGGGCTGATGCCCAGACGGCTGCTGCACGCCGTGACGTAGCGGTGCACCAGCCGGTGCACGCTGCGCGCGGTCAGCCGCGTCCCTCGATAGTTCACGAACACCGGATCGTCGCCGCGCCC
>JAGWRA010000270.1 GCA_028876655.1 Acidobacteriota bacterium
GCGAAGGTGGCGCTCATCGAGGCGTCGCCGTTCGACGCCGGAACGGCGTACGTCGCGGTCGACGCGCACAAGCTCGACGACTTCAAGCCGTACATCTTCCGGACGCACGACTACGGGAAGACCTGGACGGCGATCACCAGCGGCATCGCCGCGCCGGCGTACGTGCACGCGGTGCGCGAGGACCCGGCGCGCAAGGGGTTGCTGTACGCCGGGACCGAAACCGGCGTCTACGTCTCGTTCGACGATGGTGACGACTGGCAGTCGCTGCAGTTGAACCTGCCGACCGCCTCGGTGCGCGACTTGGCCGTGCACGGCAACGACCTGGCGATCGCCACGCACGGCCGGTCCTTCTGGATCCTCGACGACGTGACGCCGCTGCGCCAGGCGACAGCCGCCGTGGCGGCCTCGGCGGTCCACCTGTTCACGCCGGAGACGGCGCTCAGGATTCACGAGGCGGCGACCTACACTATCGGCACCGGCGGTGTGGGGCAGAACCCGCCCGACGGCGCCGTGCTCGACTACTACCTGCAGGACGCGCCGGCCGGCGACGTGTCGCTCGAGGTCCTGGATGCGGCCGGTCACGTGGCGTTCCACGAGACGAGCGCGCCGGTGCACGAGGTGGCGGCGGGCGTCGGCGGCATGCCGGGCGAGGCGCGCGTGCGCGGGCCGCTGGCCAGGACGGCCGGCATGCACCGCGTCGTCTGGGATCTGCGCTATCCGGTGCCGGCGCCGATTCCCGGCGCGGCGTACGACGAGCGTCCGCCGCGCGGCATCCTGGCGCTGCCGGGGACCTATCAGGTGCGGCTGACGGCGGCGGGGCACACGTACACGGCGCCGCTGACCGTGAAGAACGATCCCCGCGTGCACGTCTCGCAGGCCGATCTCGAGGCCCAGTTCAAGCTGGCGACGCAGCTGATGGCCGACCTGGCGCGCGATCACGCGGCAGTGAACCAGATCCTCGACCTGCGCGAGCAGCTGGCCGGATTGCAGAAGCGGCTGGCGGGCGATCCGCAGGCCCAGGGGATCCTCGCGGCCGCGGCGGATCTGGATCGCAAGGCCGACGTCATCGAGAACGTGCTGTATCAGTCGAAGGCGAAGACCGGCGAGGAGCTCCTGAACTTCCCGACCGAGCTGAACTCGAAGATCGCCTACCTCGAGGACGAGGTGGATTTCGGCGACACGGCGCCGACGGCACAGTTCCGGGAGATGACCCGCGACTACGAACAGCGGCTGGCCGCGACGGTCGGCCAGTGGGAGGCGCTGCAGCAGCACGAGCTGAAGGCGCTGAACGACCAGCTGCACGCCAAGGGGATCGGAACGGTGTTCGTGATCCACTGACGGTGTAAGCGAAGAACGCAGAACGTACGACGTGAACTTCGCCGAAGGCCACACCGAGCCGAGGACATGGAGATCCGAGGGCGAGCAACGGCGTCAGCTCGCGCCGGGGGGGGGGGGCCACAGCCGCTGCCAGTCAAGGCGGCAACGCCGCTGCCCGCCAGATCCGGAGCGTAAGCGACGGCAACCGATGGGGGTGGGGCCCCATCGGAATTGAATAATGACAACACGGAGTCAGTCGATGATCTCTGCAATCCGACGAGCTGGACGGTTCGGCGCGTCCTTGGCCGCCATGGTCGCGCTGACCGGTGCCGTGGCGCTGGCTGCACCGGTGGTGCCGGCGAGCGTCTACAAGGGGCTGAAGTACCGGGAGATCGGTCCGTATCGCGGCGGCCGCGTGCTCGCGGTGACCGGCGTGCCGGGGCATCCCAGCACGTGGTACTTCGGCGCGGTCGTCGGCGGGGTCTGGAAGACCGTCGACGGCGGCCGGACCTGGGACCCGCTGTTCCAGCACGAGCCGGTCGCCTCGATCGGGGCCATCGCGGTCGCCCCCTCGAACCCCAACATCATCTACGTCGGCACCGGCGAGGCGGCGCCGCGCGAGAACATCTCGTTCGGTGACGGCGTCTACAAGTCCCTCGACGGCGGGAAGACCTGGACGCATCTCGGCCTCGACGGCACGCGCCACATCGGCCGGATCCTCGTCGATCCGCAGAATCCCGACATCGTGATGGTCGCGGCGCTCGGGCCGATCTACAGCGAGCAGCCGTATGCCACCAGTCCCGACCGCGGCGTGTACCGGTCGACCGACGGCGGCGCTACCTGGCAGAAGGTCCTCTACAAGGACGAGCACACCGGCGCGATCGACCTGAGCTTCGACCCGGACAACCCGGCGATCGTCTACGCGGCGCTCTGGCAGATGGGGCGCACGCCGTGGTCGCTCACGAGCGGCGGTCCCGGCAGCGGGTTGTACAAGTCGAGCGACGAGGGGAAGACCTGGCACCAGCTGACCGGGCACGGCCTGCCGGGCGGCGTGCTCGGCAAGATCGGCGTGTCGGCGGCGGGCGGCGACCGCGTCTACGCGATCGTCGAGGCGGAGGACGGGGGGCTCTACCGGTCCGACGATGGGGGCGACAGCTGGACGCTGGTGAATGGCGACCAGCAGTTCCGTCAGCGTGCCTGGTACTTCACGCGGGTCTATGCCGATCCGACCGACCCCGACACGGTCTACACCGTCAGCACCGGCTTCTACCGGTCGACCGACGGCGGCGAGACGTTCCAGCGGGTGAACGTGCCGCACGGGGACAATCACGGCTGCTGGATCGATCCGTCCGACGGCCAGCGCCTGATCGTCGGCAACGACGGCGGCGCCACCATTTCCGTCAACGGCGGGAAGACGTGGAGTTCGCTCTACAACCAGCCGACCGCGCAGTTCTACCACGTCGCCACCGACAACCGCTTCCCCTACTACGTCTACGGGGCGCAGCAGGACAACAGCACCGTGGCGATCGCCAGCCGCAGCGACTTCAACGCGATCGGCCGGCGCGACTGGTACCAGGTCGGTGGCGGCGAGAGCGGCTACGTGCTGCCCGACCCGACCGACCCCGACATCGTGTATGCCGGCGCCTACTTCGGCATCCTGACCCGGTACGACCGGCACACGGGGCAGGTGCGCGACATCTCGCCCTGGCCGGAGGACCCCGACGGCTGGCCGGCATCGGTCGCGAAGCACCGCTTCACCTGGACGGCGCCGCTCGCCTTCTCGCCGCAGGACCCGCACGTCCTCTACACCGCCTCGCAGGTGCTGTTCCGATCGACCGACGGTGGCGGCAGCTGGACGGCGATCAGCCCGGATCTCTCGCGCAACGACAAGAGCAAGCAGCAGTCGTCGGGCGGGCCGATCACGAAGGACAACGCGAGCGCCGAGTACTACGACCTCATCTACAGCATCGCCCCGTCGCCCGTCCGCAAGGGCGAGATCTGGATCGGCACCGACGACGGGCTGGTGCAGCTGACCGAGGACGAAGGGAAGACGTGGCAGAACGTCACGCCGCCCGGCATGCCGGCCTGGGCGAAGGTGGCGCTGATCGAGGCGTCGCCGTTCGACGCGGGCACGGCGTACGTGTCGGTCGACGCGCACAAGCTGGGGAACTTCAAGCCCTACATCTTCCGGACGCGCGACTTCGGCAAGACCTGGACGCCGATCACCGACGGCATCGCGGAGCCGGCCTACGTGCACGCCGTCCGGTCGGACACGGTGCGGAAGGGGCTGCTGTTCGCCGGCACCGAGACCGGCGCCTACGTCTCGTTCGACGACGGCGATCACTGGCAGTCGCTGCAGCTGAACCTGCCGACGACCGGCGTCCGCGACTTCGCCGTGAAGAACGACGATCTCGTGGTCGCCACGCACGGCCGCTCGTTCTGGATCCTGGACGACATCACGCCGCTGCGCCAGGCCACGGCCGCCGTCGCCGAACAGGCCGCCCACCTGTTCACGCCCGCGCCGGCGATCCGTTTCCGTCCGGGCAACGGGCCGGACGGCCACGTCGGGCTGGCGAGCAACCCGCCGGACGGGGCGACGATCGACTATTACCTGAAGGACAAGGTGACCGGGCCGGTCTCGCTCGACGTCTACGACCCGCAGGGGCGCCTGGTGCGCCACTTCACCAGCGAGAAGCAGGAGCCGCCGCCGCACCTGAAGTACGGCCGGGCGCCCAAGCCGGAGCAGTTGCCGACCGGCGCCGGCTTCCACCGCATCGTCTGGAACCTGCGCTACGATCTGCCGCCGTACATCCGGGCGAAGGTCGCGGCCGTGTACGACATGGGCGGGCCGCTCGGCCCGATGGTCCTGCCGGGCACCTACCAGGTCAAGCTGACCGTGGCCGGGCACACGGAGACGGCGCCGCTGAAGGTCGTGCTGGATCCGCGTGTGCACGTCGCGCCGGCCGCGCTGCAGGCGCAGTTCGACCTGATGCGGCAGACGTGGGAGGCACTCGCCGAGGACCACGTGGCGGTGAACGGCATCCTCTCGCTGCACGCGCAGCTCGAGGCGCTCCAGGCCCGGCTGGCTGGCGTGCCCAAGGGGCAGCCGATCGTGGCGGCCGCGAAGGCGCTCGACGGGAAGATCCTGGCGGTCGAAGGGAAGCTGTACCAGCCGAAGTCGGAGGCCGACGAAGAGCAGTTGAACTATCCGGTCGAGCTGAACAGCCAGCTGGCGTACCTGCAGACGGTCGTCGACAGCGCCGATGCGGCGCCGACGAAGCAGTCGATCGAGGTGTTCGGCCGGCTGCGCCGGCGGCTGGACGAGCAGCTCGCGGCGTGGAAGGCGCTGCAGGCGAAGGATCTCGCGGCGCTGAATGCGCAGATGCAGAAGGACGGCATTGCGGCGGTGGCGCCGGCGCCAGTCGCGTCGACGAGCCTCACGCCGGGCCGGCGATAGGGAAGGACAGACAGGAGCGGACATGAGCCACGCAGCGATCGTCCGGGTTCTTCGGCGCGCCGTTGTCGCCCTGCTCGTCGTGGCGGCGGTCGGCACGGTGCGCCTGCGGGCGCAGGCGCCGGTCGGCGTTCAGGCGGGTGACGTCGTCCTGCGCGGCGGCTGGATGATCGACGTCCTCAAGGGGGTCGCCGAGCGCAACACCGGCATCATCGTCCGCGACGGCGTGCTGATGGACGTGCACGCGGACCTCGCCGGGCTGGACCTCTCGAAGGCGCGGGTGATCGACCTGCAGCCGGACGAGTACATCCTGCCGGGCCTCTTCGACCTCCACGCGCACTACGCGGTGGACCTGTTCGGCCAGGGCCGGGTCGACGAGTATCACGTCAATCCGGTGCTCTATTTGGCCAACGGCGTCACCTCGACCTTCCCGGCCGGTGAGATCGATCCGGGCGCGATGATGCGGGCGCGCGAGCGGATCGACGCCGGCGAGCAGATCGGGCCGCGGATCTACAACTCGGGGCCGTACTTCGGATCGGCGCGGCCCGGCTGGAACGATGCCGAGGAGACCCCGGCGCGGATCCGCCAGGAGGTCGACTACTGGGCGAACCACGGCGTGCGCGACTTCAAGGCGAAGGGGATCCACGCCGACCAGCTGCGGGCGCTCATCGACGAGGCCCACAAGCACGGCCTGACCGTGACGGGCCACCTCGGCTCGGGCTACCACGGCACGGTGAATCCCCGCGACGCGATCCTGATGGGGATCGATCGGATCGAGCACTTCATCGGCGGCGACGCGTTCCCGGCAACCCGCTCGGCGTACGACTCGCTCGAGTACCTCGATGCGTCGCGCCCCGAGGTGCTGGCGGAGATCAAGCTGTTCCTCCGGCAGCACGTGTACTTCGATCCCACGTTGACGGCCTACGGGTACTTCGGGAAGAAGGATCCCGCCGTCTACACGTACTGGATCAACGAGATGCAGTTCCTGACGCCGTACGCCCACAAGGTCGTCGAGAGCCGGCTGCCGCGCCCGGTGAACATGCAGTTCGAGCGGATCTACTACGTGAAGCGGAAGACGCTGAAGGCGTTCTACGATGCCGGCGGCCGGGATTACATCACGCTCGGCACCGATCACCCCAGCTGGGGCGAGTTCTTCTCGGGCTTCGGCTCGCACCGCGAGCTGCAGGCGTTCGTCCTCTCGGGGATCCCGCCGGCCGACGCGCTCCGCTTCGGCACGATCAACGGCGCGCGCGCGCTGAACGTCGCCTCGAAGCTCGGCAGCCTCGAGACCGGGAAGTACGCCGACCTGTTCGTCTGCAAGGGGAACCCGCTGCAGGACATCCGCAACACGCGCTACGTGCAGCTGGTCATGAAGGCGGGACGCGTGTACGACCCGAAGAAGCTGCTCGCGTCAGTGGTCGGCAAGCTCGGTCCCACGAGCGCTGCCGACGCGAACCCCTGGAAGGGGAACCTGAACATCAAGGCGCCGACGGCGGGGCAGCGGTGACGCTCAGCGCGTCTTCATCCAGGCGCCGAGCCGCCCCATCCCCTCCTCGATCTTCCCGAGGTCGCTGACGAGCGGGCCGTAAGAGATGCGGACGCCGCGGCGGAGGGTCTCGCCGAAGCCGCGGCCGGGTATCACGAGCACCCCGGTGGCCTTGAGTGCCTGCCGGACGAACTCGTCGCCGTCCATCCCGACGTCCATCACCGTGTAGAGCGCACCGGCCGGCACCAGCCGGGGCCGGCCGAGGTGCGTGTCGATGGCGGCCAGTGTCGCGTCCGCCGCGCGCCGGTAGCGGACGTTCGTCTCGTCGATGTACCGGCGCAGGCTGCCGTCGGCGATCGCCTCGCGCAGGTACCGCGCCATCGCCATCTGCTCGAGCGTGTCGGCGCACAGCAGGCTGCACTGCTGCACCCGCTCGATCGCGTCGATGAGCGGCCGCGACGCCTCGATCCAGCCGAGCCGGCGGCCGAGCCCGCGCGCCCACTTCGAGTTGGAGTGGATCGCCACCACGTTCGGGTAATCCTCGGGCGACCAGCCGTAGTAGGCCGGCGGCGTCCGGAAGTACTGGCACTTGTACGCGAAATCAATCGCCAGCCAGGCGCCCGCGGCCTGCGTCCGCGCGAGCAGCGCGTCCACCACCACCTGCGGCACGATCTGGCTCGTCGGGTTGTCGGGGGCGCAGAAGAGCGCCAGCCGCGGCTGGTGCACCCGGAACGCCTCGTCGATCACTTCGATGACCCGCTGCGGATCGGTCTCCGGCAGGTAGGCCCAGCGATCCGGATCCAGCACCGGCACCCGGACGATGCGCGCGCCGTTGACGGCGAAGGCGATCTGGCCGGCGTAGTTGGCGTAGGTCGGATCGAGCAGCAGCACCGTGTCGCCAGGATCGAGGACCGTCCGGAAGAAGTCGTGCGTGAGCTGCGTGCTGCCGGCGCCGATGGCGATGTTCTCGAGCGTCAGCCGTTCGACGCCGAAGAGGTGCCGCTCGAAGGCGGCCATCTGCTCGCGGCACTCGTTGTCGCCGAGCGTGGCCGTATAGGCGCCGCTGCGGTGGAACAGCACCGGGTCGGCCGCAATCGCCTCGTACTGCCGCCGGAACGCCTCGGGCGCCTCGTGGTTGACCCAGCCCCCGCCGAACGAGATCACATCGTCCGGATCGAGGCCCATCTCGATGATGTTCCGCCGCTCCGCCATCTTCATGATCTGGCGGATGGGCGAGGGATGGTCGATCTGTTCGCGAACGATCCGGGAGAGGGCGAGATCGGTCGTACGGGGCATCGGGGTGCGTCTCCTGAGGGCGTATTGTAACTGACTCGGGACTCGGGACTCGGGGCTCGGACCTCGGTCGTTTTCTAGTGTCCCGTATGACCGAAGCCCCCCGCGCCACGTTCTGTGGGCGGCAGTTCGGTCACCGGAGCCCACTCGACCCGCGGCAGCGGGGCGACCAGCAGTTGCGCGATCCGCATCGCCCGCTCGACCACGAACGGCGCGGTGCCGAGATTGATGAGGATCACCTTCACCTCGCCGCGATAGTCGGCGTCGATCGTCCCCGGCGCGTTCAGCACGGTCACGCCATGCTTCGCGGCCAGGCCCGAGCGGGGCCGGACCTGCGCCTCGAAGCCGGGCGGTACGGCCATCGCGAAGCCGCACGGGACGAGGGCGATGGCTCCGGGCGCGAGCGCGAGCGGCTCGGTGACGGCCGCATGGAGGTCCATCGCGGCCGCCAGTTCGGTGGCGTACGAGGGCAGCGGCAGATCCTCGTTGCCCGGCACCGGCTGGATGGGGATGGGGAGGGGAGTGGGTGACGATGACATGAGTGGTGGTAGTTGTGAGTTATGAGTGATGAGTAGTTGTCAGTTGTCAGTTATGAGTTGTGAGTCTTGAGTTCTGAGTGCCTGAGGCAATGGGCAACGAGCAATGCGCAATGGGTATTGAGCACAATCCGCCGTTCCGAACCTGTTCAACACCCATTGCCCGTTGCCCGTTGCCCATTGCGCATTGCGACAGCGAAGCCTCCTCACACGGCGAGGTTCGCGGTCATGAGGAACTTCGGCGCCCGCCGGTGCTTCGTCGCCTGCTCGTAGGCGTAGGCCAGCTTCAGCAGCGTCGGCTCGCTCCAGGCGCGACCGAAGAACGACAGGCCGATCGGCAGGCCGAAGTCGAAGCCGCACGGCACGGTGATGTGCGGGTAGCCGGCGACGGCCGGATACGTGGTGGCGCCGCCGGTCACGAAGTCGCCGTTGACGAGATCGATCAGCCACGCCGGTCCGCCCGTCGGCGCGACCAGCGCGTCGAGGCGGTACGTGTCCATGACGGCGTCGATCCCCTCGGCGCGGGTCAGGCGCTGGTCGCGGGCGAGTGCGTCCAGGTACTCCTGGCCGGTCAGCGGCCCGCGGGCCTCCGACTGCTCGAAGATCTCCTGGCCGAAGTACGGCATCTCCTCCTTCGCGTGCTGCGCGTTCCAGGCGATCAGGTCCTGGAGCGTGTGCACCGGCGCGCCCGGCCCGAGCCCGGCCAGGTACTTGTTCAGGTCGGCCTTGAACTCGGTCTGCAGGACCACGTTCTCGTGGCCGTCGAGCTCGTCGATCGTCGCCAGGTCGGCGGGATCGACGATGACCGCGCCCAGCCGCTTCAGGTCGTCGATGGCCGCGTTGACGAGGCGGTCGGTGGCCGGGCTGTAGCCGAACAGCCCCTTGCGCGGCACGCCGATGCGGGCCCCCTTGAGGCCGTTGGCGTCGAGGAAGGTCGTGTAGTCGGTGTGGCCGCGCCGGCTGCTGTCGTGGGTCGCCGGGTCGTCGGGATCCGTGCCGACGACCGCGCCGAGCAGAATGGCCGCATCGCGCACCGTGCGCGTCATGGGCCCGGCGGTGTCCTGGCTGTGTGAGATCGGAATGATGCCGGCCCGGCTCCAGAGCCCGACGGTCGGCTTGAGGCCGACCAGGCCGTTCACCTGCGAGGGCGACGTGATCGACCCGTCCGTCTCGGTGCCGATCGCCACGGCGCAGAAGTTCGCCGAGGCCGCCGCGCCCGAGCCCGAGCTCGACCCCGAGGGGCTCCGGTCGAGCGCGTACGGGTTGCGGCACTGGCCGCCGCGGCCCGTCCAGCCGCTCGACGAATGCGTGGAGCGGAAGTTGGCCCATTCGCTCAGGTTCGTCTTGCCGAGCAGCACCGCGCCCGCCGCGCGCAGCCGCTGCGCGACGAACGAGTCCTTCGGCGGCTTCGACCCGACCAGCGCCAGCGATCCGGCCGTCGTCTGCATCCGGTCGGCGGTGGCGATGTTGTCCTTGATGAGGATGGGAATGCCGTGCAGCGGGCCGCGCGGCCCCTTCGCCTTCCGCTCGGCATCGAGGCGATCGGCGATCGCGAGCGCGTCGGGATTGATCTCGAGGACGCTCCGGAGCGGCAGCGGGTCGCGTTGATCCATCGCGTGGATCCGCGCGATGTACTGCTCGGCGAGCGAGCGGGCGGTCTCCTGGCCCGACTGCATCCGCTTCTGCAGTTCGGTGACGGAGATCTCTTCGAGATCGAACGTCCCCCCCGAGGCTGCGCCGGGAGCCTGGCTCGCCGGCGAGGGCGCATCAGGCGTGCCGGAAACGGGGGCCGCGCCGGCCAGTGACGACCCCGCCACGACGGCTGCGCCGCCGAGCGCGCTGTAACGCAGGAACGCCCGTCGATCGAGGGAACCGCTCGTCTTCTCGTGGCCCATGCCCGGTATCCTCCCCTGGATGTTGTCCGGACGCTGCATCGCGCCCGCGTCCCGTCCTTGTATCACGAATGCAGGCCGGCGCGGACGGCCGACGGCGCCTGGGAGGATACGGTCGAGATGGGGCGCCGGCTCACTCGCAGCGCAGTGCCGACAGCGGATCGACGCGTGCGGCGCGCCGGGCCGGCAGCCACGAGGCGACGAGCGCCACGAGGGCCAGCACGATCGCCGTGCCGCCGAAGCTCACCGCGTCGAGCGGGTCGACGCCGACGAGCTGGCTCGCGAAGACCCGCGTCACGCCGGCGGCGAGCAGCAGGCC
>JAGWRA010000271.1 GCA_028876655.1 Acidobacteriota bacterium
CGGGATCGGCAGTGCGATCGGCGCGGCCGCCGGCCGGCGCCGGCCGCTCGGCCCGGCCGAGGCGAAGGTGCTCGGCGCCGCCGGCCTGCTGGTCCTCGCCATCGTCGCCGTGGCGATCATCTGGCCCCACCTCGTCGTCATCCCGCTGAGCCTGATCGGCGGCTGGCTGGGGATCGCGCTGCTCGTGATGGCGTGGCGGCTGCACCGACAGGCGTCGATCGACGCCTCGGGTCCCGACGCCGACGGCCCGGACCCGCCCCCGGAAACGCGGTGACCAGGCCCGGTCAGCGCACGTGCACCGCGCCTACCGGCTTCGTGTCACGGATTACGTATTCGTTACACACCGGCTGACCCGCGGCGCGATTCCTCCCGCAGATCCGGACCCGTCTGGCGCACCGGCGCTGGTCCGGTGCTTGCTCCAGCGGTCCGGTCGGGACCGATCCGGACGCTGCCATGGCCACGATTCTGATTGCCGAACATCACACCTCCGACCTGACGCGCCTGTCCCGGCTGCTGCGCTCGGCCGGCCACGAGCCGATCGGCGCGCGGACGGTCGACGAGGCCGCCTCCACCCTGGCCGTCACCAGGCCGGCCCTGCTGGTCGCGGCCGTCCAGCTGGGCGGCGACAACGGCCTCCAGCTCCTGTTACGAAGCCGCGTCACCCATCCGCGGATGGCGTCGCTGGTGACCAGCGACTTCAGCGACACCTACCTGGAGAGCGAGGCCCGGCAGTACGGGGCGTCGGCGTACCTCGTGAAGCCGTTCGACCCGGTCGCGTTCCTCGCGCACGTCAGCGAGACGCTGGCCGGGATCGGCCGCCCGCGCCGCTGGGTGCGCAAGGCGGTCGCCCCCGGGACGACCATGGCGATCGGGGATGTCGTGGGCGAGCTGGTGGACGTCAGTGCCGGCGGTCTCCGGTTCGAACTGCCCCACGGTTCAGCCATCGCCCTCCCGAGGCCGTTCAGCGTCCGGCTGCCGTCGTTCGAGACCACGCTGGCCGTCGAGCTCGTCTGGACGGGACGGGTGACGCCGTCGGGGCGCCTGTCGGTGGGGGTCTCGCTGGCGCCGGCGTCGGTCGAGGAGACGCGGGCCTGGCGGATGAAGATCAACGCGCTGGCAGGCGGTGACGCCGAGGCGCCCGTCCACGAGCCGACCCCTTCCTGATCGCAGGACGCGCCGGCCGCCTCAGGGCAGCAGCCGCTCGACGATCACGACGTCGCGCCAGACACCGTCGAGCTGACCGTGCCGCTCGTACACGCCGACTTCGCGGAAGCCGGAGGCCTCGAGCAGCCGCCGGCTCGCCAGGTTCTCCACGAAGACCCGCGAGACCAGCTTCCAGAAGCCCGCCTGCGCCGCGGCCTCGATGAGCCCCGCCATGGCGAGGCGCCCGGCCCCTCGCCGCCGGGCCGTCCGGGCCACGTACACCGAGAACTCGGCGATGCCGTCGTAGCAGGCGCGCGGGCGATAGCTGGACGTGCCGGCAAACGCCAGCACTTCTCCCCCATCGTCCTCGACGACGACGATCGGGTGGCGGCCATCGAACCAGCCGCGCACATCGTCGCCCGTGCGCGGCCGCGTCTCGAAGGTCGCTATCCGGTCGGCAATCCCCTCGTTGTAGATCCGGGCGATGACATCGGCATCAGCCGCCGTGGCGGGTCTGAGAAGCATTCGCGTCGTCTACAGTCTTCGGTCTGCAGTCTTCGGTTTGCCGTCTTCGGCGGTCTTCGGTGCGTCGTTGCTGCACCGTAGACCGGAGACTGAAGACCGTAGACTTCTCCATTCATTCCCCTAGAGTATCCACCCTCCCCGGCCGTTTCTGATAGCCTGACCGGGTTCCCATGATCGAACTGCAGGCGCTCACCAGGCGGTACGGCCCGATCGTCGCAGTCCACGAGCTGTCGCTCGCGGTCGCCGAAGGCGAGCTGCTCGTCCTGCTCGGCGGGTCGGGCTCGGGCAAGACGACGACGCTGAAGATGGTGAACCGGCTGGTGGAGCCGACCGGGGGCCGCGTGCTCATCGACGGTCAGGATGCCGCCACGCTGCCGCCGCACGAGCTGCGGCGGCGCATCGGCTACGCCTTCCAGCGGATCGGCCTGTTCCCGCACATGACCGTGGCGGAGAACGTCGGCATCACGCCGCGCCTGCTCGGCTGGGAGCCGGCGCGGATCGCCCGCCGCGTCGACGACCTGCTGGCGCTGGTCGAGCTCGACCCGGCAGCCGTCCGCCACCGGATGCCGTCCCAGCTCTCGGGGGGCCAGCAGCAGCGGGTGGGTGTGGCGCGGGCGCTGGCCGCCGAGCCACGGGTGATGCTGCTCGACGAACCGTTCGGCGCGCTCGATCCGCTGACGCGCGACCGCCTCCAGGAGTCGTTTCTGCGGATCCGCCAGGCGCTGAAGCTGACGGCCATCTTCGTCACCCACGACATCGTCGAAGCGATGCGGTTGGGGGACCGGATTGCGGTGATGCAGCACGGCCGGCTGATCCAGATCGGGACCGCGCACGCATTGATGACCCGGCCGGCCGACGACTACGTGCGGCAGCTCATCGAGACGCCGAAGCGCCAGGCCGCCCTGGTGGCCGATGCGCTGCGGGACGGCGGGGAGCCGGCGTGAGCGCGCAACTGGCCCTGCTGCCGGCCTACCTGACGGCCCACCTGCAGCTGACGCTGCTGGCCATCGGCCTCAGCGTGCTCATCAGCGTTCCCGCCGGCATCCTCGCCACGCGCTGGCCGTGGATCGAGCAGCCCGTGCTGGCCGCCGCCGGCATCATCCAGACCATTCCGGGCCTCGCCCTGCTCGCCCTGATGGTCCCCGTGCTCGCGGCGCTCCGCCTCGAGAGCATCGGCTTCCTGCCGGCGATCATCGGGCTGACGCTGTACGGCATCCTGCCCGTCCTGCGGAACACCGTCATCGGGCTGGCCGGCGTGGATCCGGCGGTGAAGGAGGCGGCGCGCGGCGTCGGCATGACGCCCGGCCAGCAGCTGCGGCGCGTGGAGCTGCCGCTCGCGATGCCCGTCATCGTCGGGGGCATCCGGACGGCGACCGTCTGGACCGTCGGCATGGCGACGCTGTCGACGCCGGTCGGCGCCACGAGCCTCGGCAACTACATCTTCAGCGGGCTGCAGACGCGGAACACGGCGGCGGTCCTCCTCGGCTGCGTCGCCTCGGCGGCGCTCGCGCTGGTGCTGGACGGGATCGTCCACGGCATCGAGACGGCGGTGGCCGGGCGGCGCCGCGGGCGGCTGGCCGTCGCGCTCGGCCTGGTGGTCGTGCTGGCCGGATGGGCGGGCGGCCGGGCCGCCAGCGGGCTGCTGGCGTCGGGCCGGCAGACGATCACGATCGGCGCGAAGAACTTCACCGAGCAGTACATCCTCAGCGACCTGCTCGCGCAGCAGATCCACCGGCGGACCGGATCCCCGACGCGGGTCCTGTCGTCGCTCGGCTCGACGGTGGTCTTCGATGCGCTGCGCCACGGGCAGATCGACGCCTACGTGGACTACTCGGGGACGATCTGGGCGAACATCCTCCATCACACGACCGTGCCGGCGGATCGGCATGCCGTGCTCGAGCAGGTGCGGCAGCAGCTCGAGGCCCGCTACGGGATTACCCTCGTCTGCACGCTGGGATTCGAGAACGCCTACGCGCTGGCGATGCGGGAGCCCCAGGCCGCGCGGCTCGGCGTCCGGACGATCAGCCAGCTGGCTCCCCACGCACCGGCGCTGACGATCGGCAGCGACTACGAATTCTTCTCGCGCCCCGAATGGCAGGCGCTGCGGCAGGTGTACGGCCTGCGCTTCCGGTCGCAGCGGTCGATGGATCCCGCGCTGATGTACCAGGCCATCGGTCAGGGGACGGTCGACGTGATCAGCGCCTACTCCACCGACGGACGGATCGCGGCGCTGAACCTGCGCGTGCTGGACGACGACCGGGGCGCCATCCCGCCCTACGACGCGATCGTTCTGGCGAGCCAGCGCCTGGTGCGGGAACGGCCGGACGTCATCAAGGCCCTCCAGGCGCTCGGCGGGACGATCGATGCCGCGGCGATGCGGCAGATGAACCTGGAAGTGGATCGTGACCGGCAGGACCCGGCGAAGGTGGCGGAGGGGTTCCTCGAAGAACGGTGACGTCCTACTTCGCGCCCGGATCCCCGTACAGCCGCCGATAGGCGTCGTAGTTCGTCAGGACGGCGCGGACGTAGTTGCGCGTCTGGCCGTAGGGCATCGTGTCGACGAACATCGGACCAGAGCGATCGGCGACCGCCTTCCACCAGACCGACACCAGGTCCTCGCCGGCGTTGTAGGACGCCGCGACCGGGGCGACCTCGCCGTTGAACAGCTTCATCAGACGGGCGATCAGGTGGGCGCCGATGTCCGCACTGACGCGTGGAGCGGTGAGATCGGCGGTCGGCGCCGGGTCGCCCTTCGCCGCGTGGTAGTCGGTTGCGGTGTACGACATCACCTGGAACAGCCCGACGGCACCGACCGACGAGACCGCCGAGGCGTCGAACAGGGATTCCCGCCGCATGATGGACAGCAGCAACAGCGGATCGACGTGGTTGTCGGCCGCTGCGGCCTTCACGGCGCTCCAGTACGCCCGCGGATAGATCAGCCGCCAGAAGTCGGCCGGCGTTCCGGTCGACGGCGCGTCGACGTACGAGGCGAACCGCGCGCCGAGCAGGGCGACGGCGTCGCGGTGCCGGCCGGCCGCGTCCAGCGCCCGCGCCGCCAGCAGGGCGAGGCCGCGATCGCCGCGATGGGCCAGCGCCGCCTGCCGCGCCAGATCGGCCGCC
>JAGWRA010000272.1 GCA_028876655.1 Acidobacteriota bacterium
CCGCCGGCGCACGACCGCGAGATCGCCGCGCTCGACATCTTCGCGGGCGACACCGAGGCCGACTACGAGGACGAGGTCGACTAGCCCGTCCGGCGTCCCGCCATTCCGGCCAAGTCCCGCCGATGCACGTCCAATGAGTGACCCCATTTTCCGCGTCCGCGGCGGGCGCCCTCCGCTGCTATACTGAGGTCTATGATCTTGAAATCACGTGGGTTCTGGTCGACCGCGCTTGCCGGCGGTGCGATGACGGCCCTGCTGGCGGCGCAGGCGGCGCCCCCTCCAAAGCCGCTCCCGGTCAATCCGGGTGCCGGCGAGGTGGCGCCGAACTTCAGCGTGGCGGTGAACCTGGTCACCACCGACGTCATCGTCCGCAACGCCAAGGGGGAGTTCGTCCCCGATCTCACGAAGAAGGACTTCACGGTCCTCGAGGACGGGATCAAGCAGGACATCTCGTCGCTCGTGCTGGTGCACGGCGGGCGGACCTACAACCTCGTGGCACCGGCGCCGCCGCCGCAACAGGAAGGGATCATCCTGCCGCAGACGCGGCCGGCGGCCGACGTCGCGGGCCGGATCTTCATCCTGTTCGTGGACGACCTGCACCTGGACTTCCAGAACACCGGCCGGATCCGCGAGCTGTTCAAGAAGATCGAGAAGGATCTGATCCACCCCGGTGACGAGTTCGCGATCGTCTCGACCGGGCCATCGTCGATTGCGGTCCAGCTGACCTACGACCGGCAGGAGCTGGACGATGCGATCAAGAAGATTACGGGTGACGGCCTGAAGCCTGACGACATCATCAACGGGCCGGAGAGCGACCAGGGGCCCGACGAGGTCCGCTACCGCGCGTCGGTGGCGTTCTCGACGGCCTACGATCTCTTGAAGTCGATCTCCAAGATTCAGAATCGGCGCAAGGCGATCATCTACGTCAGCGACGGCTACGACTTCAACCCGTTCGAGGGCTCGCGGCACGGCAGCAGCAACACGTTCGACTCGCGGTTCGACGCGGCGACCTACGATCCGTCGACCGATGGGCAGGCGTTCCAGGGGCAGGTGTTCGCCGATTCCGACCTGGCGCGCGAGCTGGGTGCACTGACGCGGGCGGCCAACCGGGCCAACGCCACCTTCTACACGATCGACCCGCGCGGTCTGCCCGGTTTCGCCGACCTCGAACAGAACGTCGACCCGACCGAGTGGGCCGACTACATCCGCAAGTCGCAGGACAGCCTGCGCGTGCTGGCCGACCTCACCGGAGGGATCGCGGTGGTCAATCAGAACGACTTCGACAAGGCGCTGAAGCGGATCGACGCGGAAACCAGCGATTACTACGTGCTGGGCTACTATTCGAAGAATCCGGACCCGCGGAAGAAGGTCCGTTCGATCGACGTGAAGGTGGATCGGCCGGGCGTCGAGGTGTGGTCGCGGAAGACGTACTACCTGCCGTCGCCGCCGGTGCCGGTGTCGGCGGCCAAGGGGCCGGGCCGGTAAGCCGGGCCCCCGGACGGCGGGCGCGCTACGACGCCCGGGCGATGACGGCGAGGCCGGACTCGCGCAGGCGGTCGGTGGCGACGGTGTGGTTGCGGCGGTGCCAGTGGCTGCCGCACGCCGCCCCTTTTTCCTCCACGTACATCACCTCGCGGCTGCTCGGCACCTCACGGTAGCGCCCCACCACGCAGCCACACCCGAGCCTCGAGAACCCGAGCAGCTTGAATACCGCGCCCATCGCAACCTCCTGACGGTCCGAGGCGTCTGCAACCTCTGTACCGATGGGGTACCAGCCTCTCTTTACTAATCGGCACAACCCTGCCCGGACTGAAGGCCCAGGTTTTGGTGTCTGCCCGGCGACCGGCCCGGCCGCTCCTCCGACAGTGGTTTCGTCTTGACGGGACGCGGACGTGGCGGGGGCGGCTCGGGTCTCGGCGCTGTGTGCGGCGCTAATCGCTCGACCCTGTGCTTCCGGACGTGGTGTGCGACACTTCGCGCGCCAGCAGGCGGAAGCGCTCGAGGTCGCGTGCCCGCTGGCCGGCGGCCACGCTGCGGGCCCGGAAGAGACGGACGATGAAGATCAGATGGATGACGCCGAGGAGGCCGAGCTCGGCGGGGACCGGTCCGGCCAGTGCCACCGGGATCAGGTTCAGCACGGCCGCCAGCACGAAGTAGCCCGAGAAGAGCGGATCGGGCCCGCGGGCGGGGAAGAGGCGGCCGAAGGCCATGGCGGCCGTCTCCCAGCGCAGCCCCTCGTCTCCCGGCTCGCGCGTCTCCTCGAACATCACCTGCAGGTAGCGTCCCACCCGCTCCACGCCCGTGTGCAGGGCGAACACCCCCTCGAAGGTGGCGGCCAGCACGAGCAGCGGCACGAGTGAGAGGACCGGCAGGCTGTTGATGGCCGTCTCGACGACGACGATCGTCGCCCATCCGACAAGTCCGGCCCAGAAGAACCAGACGCGCGCGGTGCCCCGCTCGCGGATGGTGGCGCGCAACGCAGCGAATTCTTCGAGTCTCACGGGATCCATGGCGCCTCGCGAAGCATGGCGGAAACCGGGAGCCATTCTTGCACAGCCGGAGGCCGGGCGGCCGGGCCGGTGCCAGGCCGTGCCGGGGTGTGCAGGCGGCGGCGCAGGCGAGCGGACGGCGAAATCGGGTGGTTGTTCGCCGAAAAGTCCTTGCGCTCTATCAACTTCCTGCTAAAATGCCGATTACTTTTTTGAATGGGTGTCTCGGACATCAAGGGAGCAGCCGCCAGGTGAGCAGCACTCGGACATCGCGCCTTGCCAGGATCCTCCTCGTGGCCCTGCTGGCCGGAGGCGTCGCCTCGGCCCAGGCCGCCCCGCCGCGTCACACGAAGACCACGTCGAAGACGGCCTACTCCCGCGCGCGCGCCGCGAGCCGGCGGGCCCGTCTGGCGCGGGCGCGTGCCGAAGCCCGGGCGCGGGAAATGGCCGAAGCGGTCGTCCCGCGCTACCGCGTGGATGCCAACGGCAACCTGGTGCCCGAGGTCCGCGCGGCCGCGGCGATCATCTACGACCCGGTGTCGGGCCAGGTGCTCTTCCAGGAGAACGCGAACGACCAGCGGTCGATCGCCAGCATCACCAAGGTGATGACGGCGGTGGTGTTCCTCGAGAGCCATCCGGACATGGACGCGCAGGTGAAGGTCCTGCCGAAGGACGTCTATCGCGCATCGACGACCTACCTGCGGTCGCGTGACGTTGTCACGGTGGACGACCTGCTGCACCTGCTGCTGATTCCGTCGGACAATGCGGCCGCGCGCGTGCTGGCGCGGATCTCGCCGGAAGGGGCGGAAGGGTTCGTCGAGCGGATGAACCAGAAGGCCGCCGAACTCGGGCTCGAGAACACGCACTATGCCGATCCGTCGGGGCTCGACGCGCGCAACGTGTCGTCGGCCTACGACATGGCGCGGCTCATCACCTACGCGTCGCAGATCAACCAGATCGCGTCGATCATGCGGCTGCCGGAGTACACCTTCCGCACGAGCCGCCGGACGATCACGATCCACAGCACCGATCACCTGCTGCGGCGCAGCGACGTCGACGTGCGCGCGGCCAAGACCGGCTTCATCTCGAAGGCGGGCTTCTGCCTGGCCACGCTGCTGCGGCTGCCGCAGAGCGGCCGGGACGTCGCGGTGGTCGTGCTCGGCGCCCGCTCGAACGCCGGCCGCTTCACCGAGGCCCGCAACCTGTTCGCGTGGTTCAGCAGCCGGGCGTCGGAACTGCTGGGCACCAGCGCCCAGAACCAGAATCAGAACCAGGATCAGAACCAGTAGTCCAGGCCGCAGCCGCCGGCTGCGGCCTCCTTCTCATCCCTCGTATCCCCGACGAATCGCTTCGGCGTCCAGCGGCAGGGTGGCCACCGCGTCGACGGCTGGCAGCACCGGCCGCGGGGCGTTGCGGCTGTCGTACGCCTTCACGTAGCGGTGGCAGCGATCGCAGCCGGCCAGGCGGTAGCGGCCGTCGCGGGTGGCGAACGAGGTGATGCGCGTCCGGTCGGCGTTGCCGCACCAGGGACAGGCGATCGGATCGAACTTCCACGAGGCCGAGCAGCGGCCGCAGAGCAGCAGCCGTTCCCCCGCCGGCGTGATGACGGCCAGCTCGGGATCCCATCCGCACATCGGGCAGTAGCCGTGGCGCCAGCCCGACAGGTCCACGGTCGGCAGCAGGGCCTCGACGCAGCGGGCGAGGAAGGGACGGATCGCCAGCGCGAGCACCTGGCCCAGCATCGCCGGGTGCACCTCGTCGGCCGGCCACGGCTCGCGGGCGAGGCTGGCGCGGAACCACTGCTCGACAGCCGGTTCCAGCGTGTTCCCCTCGCGGGCCAGCGTCTGGATGCGGTCGTCGTCGTCCGGTTCGAGGGCCTCGAAGCGCCGCAGGATGTCGGCCGTCTGGCGGACCATCAGCCGGAGCTCGGTCCAGTCGATCGGGATGTCCTCGAAGCGCAGCAGGGGATGGCCGGCCTGCTGCTCGCCGAGGCGGCCGGCGTCGCACTGGATCCAGGGGAGCGACACGCGCGCCTGCACGCGGCGCTGCAGTTCGAGCAGCGCGATGTGCATGTCGGCCGCCGGCGCCAGCTCGGGCTGCAGCGTCTTGAGCTGACGCAGCTCGGCGATGTCGCGGGGCTCGGGGCGGGACGGACGGCGGCGTTCTCCAGTCACGTGGGGGATTGTAGCTGATCCCCCTGTGCTACACTCCCCGTGATCGTCCTCGTCGCGTCCCCATCACCCTGCCGCGCATGCCCAAGAAGCGGACCCCGTCACCTCGCGTCCGGTCGCCCCGTCCCGCGGCTCCGGCCCATCGCATCCTCATGATCGCGTCGGAGATGTCGCCGTTCGCCCGCACCGGCGGGCTCGGCGAGGTGCTGGGATCGCTGCCTGCGGCGCTCGGGCGGCTCGGCGTCGACGTCACCGTGGTGCTGCCGCATTACGGCTGGCCCGAGCGGGTGCGCGAGGCGGATCGGTTCACGCTGACCGTCGGCGACTACGCGCGTGAGGTTGCCCTGCTCGAGCACGACGTCGCCGACCGCGTCCACGCGGTGTTCGTCGACTGCCCGGAGCTGTACGCGCGTGACGGCGGGCTCTATGGTTTCGGGACCGACGACTACCCCGACAACGCGCGGCGCTTCGCGTTCCTGGCGCGGGCGGCGCTCGAGCGGAGCGTCCGCCGTGGCGAGCGGCCGACCGTCGTCCACGCCCACGACTGGCACGCCGGACTGGCGCCGGTCTACCTGCGGACGATCTACGCCCGGCATCCGCTGCTCGGCGGCGTGCCGACGGTGCTGACCATCCACAACCTCGCGTACCAGGGAGTCTTCGACGCCGGGTGGCTGCCCAGGCTCGACCTGGACTGGTCGCTGTTCACGATCGACCGGCTCGAGTACTGGGGGCGCATCAGCTTCCTGAAGGCCGGCGTCGTCTTCAGCGACCTGGTGACGACCGTCAGCCCGACCTACGCACGGGAGATCCAGACGCCCGCGTACGGGTTCGGGTTCGAGGGGATCCTGCGGACGCGTCGCGACGATCTCGTCGGCATCCTGAACGGGATCGACACCGAGCGGTGGAACCCGGCCGCCGACCCGTACCTGCCGGCGCCGTACGACGCGACGGCGCTCGACGAGAAGGTCGCCTCGAAGTGCGAACTCCTCAAGGCGTTCGACCTGGCCGTGGACGACACCCGGCTGGCGCGCCCGCTGGTCGGCATGGTCACGCGGCTGGTGGAGCAGAAGGGCTTCGACCTGATCGCCGACGTGAGCGAGCGGCTCGCCGCCATGGATGCCACCTTCGTGCTGCTCGGCAGCGGCGCCCGCTGGCTCGAGGACCGGTGGCTCGGGATCGCCCAGCGGTATCCGGACCGGTTCCGCGTCCGCATCGGCTTCGACGAGCGGCTGTCGCACCTCATCGAGGCCGGCAGCGACGTCTTCCTGATGCCGTCGCGCTTCGAGCCGTGCGGGCTCAACCAGCTCTACAGTCTGCGCTATGGCACCATCCCCATCGTGCACGCGACCGGCGGGCTCGCCGACACGGTGATCCCCTACAACCCGCGGACGGGCCGGGGGACCGGCTTCGTCTTCACCGACTACACGGCCGAGGGGCTGCTGGGAGCGGTCGAGGCGGCGCTGCGGACCTTCCGCGATCGGCGCAAGTGGCTGGAACTGCAGGCCCGTGGCATGGCCGAGGACCACTCGTGGGACGCCTCGGCGGCGGAGTACGTCAAAGTGTACGATAGGGTGGTGGACGGCCGGCGAACGGCGCGAGCGGAACGCCGCGCCGCGGGCACGTCGCCGAAGGCCAGGCCGAGCTGAGGGCGAGCATATTCGAAAGGATTCATTCGAGATGGCAGCAGAACAGGTGAAGGTGTTCAGCGACGGGGACTTCGAGGCGCAGGTGCTGAAGTCGTCCGCGCCGGTGCTGGTGGATTTCTGGGCCGAGTGGTGCGCCCCGTGCAAGCGGCTCGGGCCGACCGTCGACGCGCTGGCGGCCGAATACGCCGGCAAGCTGGTCGTCGGCAAGTTGAACGTCGACGACAATCCGAACACGCCGACCCAGTACGGCATCCGCGGCATCCCGACGCTGCTGCTCTTCAAGGGCGGCGAACTGGTGGACACGGTCGTGGGGCTGGCACAGAAGGACGACCTCAAGAAGGTCATCGACCGTCACCTGTGAGACCGGCTCCCGCCGGTCCACGCTGTCTGCGGGTGGATCCATGAGTGCAAGTGACGACGTGCGTGAAGTGATGATCATCGGCTCCGGGCCGGCCGGGCTGACGGCGGCGCTGTACACGGCGCGCGCCAGCCTGAACCCGCTCCTCGTCGAAGGGCTCGAGGCCGGCGGCCAGCTGATGCTCACGACGATGGTGGAGAACTTCCCGGGGTTCAGGGACGGCATCATGGGGCCCGATCTCATGGGCGAGATGCGCGCCCAGGCGGAGCGCTTCGGCGCCGAGATTATCCAGGGCGACGTGACGGCCGTCGACCTGCGCGAGCGGCCGTTCCGGGTGACGATCGGCGCGAAGCAGTGGCGGACCCGGGCGCTCATCATCGCCACCGGCGCGTCGGCCAGGATGCTGGGGTTGCCGTCGGAAAAGGCGCTGATGGGGCGCGGCGTGTCGACCTGCGCCACCTGCGACGGCTACTTCTTCCGCAACCTCGAGATTGCGGTGGTCGGCGGCGGCGATTCGGCGATGGAGGAGGCGGTCTTCCTGACCCGCTTCGCCAGCAAGGTCTACCTGATTCACCGCCGGAAGGAACTGCGCGCCTCGAAGATCATGCAGGAGAAGGCGCTGGCCAACGAGAAGATCGCCTGGATCTGGAACAGCGAGGTCGAGGAGATCAAGGACGCCGGCAACGGGCAGGTCACCGCCGTCGTCGTCCGCGACCGCGACACGGCCGTCCGCTCGGAGGTGCCGGTGTCGGGGGTCTTCGTGGCCATCGGCCACCGGCCGAACACGTCACTCTTCACCGGACAGGTGGCGATGGACGCGAACGGCTACATCAAAACGGGCGAGGGGAGCCGCACCAACGTCCCCGGCGTCTTCGCCTGCGGCGACGTGCAGGACCACGTGTACCGGCAGGCCATCACGGCCGCCGGGTCGGGCTGCATGGCCGCCATCGATGCCGAGCGATACCTCGAGAACCTCGCGCACGCTGAAGCTTCCGCGAGCGCTGAGCGGTCCGTTACCTAGTTACGGGCCTCTCAGTCGATCCACCCGCCTCCCACCACCCGGTCGCCGTCGTAGAAGACGACGGCCTGGCCGGGGGTGATGGCGGACTGCGGCTCGTCGAAGGTGACGCGGGCCCGGGCGGGCCCGATCGCCTCGACCCGCGCCGGCGCGGCCGGATGACGGTAGCGGATCTGTGCCGTCACCGGCAGGGCCCCCGACGGCTCGTCCACCATCCAGTTCACCTCCGACGCGGTCAGCGTCGTCCGCGCCAAGGCCTCGCGCGGACCGACAACGACCGTCGACTCCTCCGCGCGCAGCTCCAGGACGTACAGCGGCGCCGGTGACGAGAGGCCGAGCCCCTTCCGCTGGCCGACGGTGAAGCGGTGGACCCCCTCGTGACGGCCCAGCACCGCCCCCTCCTGCGTGACGATGGCGCCGGGGCGGCGCACCGAGGGATCGCGCGTCGCGACGAACGAGGCGTAGTCGTGGCCGGGGACGAAGCAGATCTCCTGGCTGTCGGGCTTGTCGGCGACCGGCAGCCGGCGCTCGCGCGCGTACTGCCGGACGGCCGGCTTGTCGAGCGCGCCGATGGGGAAGGCGGCGGCGGCCAGCTGCTCCTGCGTGAGCGAGAAGAGGAAGTAGGACTGGTCGCGGGCCGCGTCCGCGCCGCGGCGCAGCTGCCAGCGGCCGGAAGCCGGCTCGCGATCGACCCGGGCGTAATGGCCGGTCGCCACGACGGCGGCGTCGAGGCCGCGGGCGCGATCGACCAGCGTGGCGAACTTGAGGTCGCTGTTGCAGCGGGCGCACGGGATGGGCGTCCGGCCGGCCGCGTACTCGCGGACGAAGTCGCCGATGACGTGCTCCTCGAACTGCCGCTCGAAGTTGACGACGTAGTGCGGGATGCCGAGCGCGGCGGCCACACGGCGGGCGTCGTGCAGGTCGTCGAGGCTGCAGCAGGTCCCGAACCCGGCGCGTCCCTCCTGCTGGTCGTACAGCTGCATCGACAGCCCGACGACCTCGTGCCCCTGCTCGGCGAGCAGGGCCGCGGCCACCGAGGAGTCCACGCCGCCGGACATGGCTACGACGATGCGCATGGGGAGCTTCGCTGTTAGTTCTGAGTCTTGAGTTCTGAGTTATGAGTCAGTCGCTGCAGGCAACGAGCAATGAAGCAATGAGCAACGGGTATTGATCCGGTGTCGCGACCGACGGCAACACCCATTGCCCGTTGCCCATTGCCCATGGCTACACGGTTCATGTTCGTCACGCTGTCACCCCCACCCCCGTCTTCCTCGTCAGCCCTCTGAGCTTCTCGACGAGGCGGGGCAGGAGCTCCAGCACGCGGTCCACGTCGGCGTCGGTGTTGCCGCTGCCGAGGCTGAAGCGGATGGAGTTCTGCGTCCGGTGGGTGGGCAGGCCCATCGCGCGCAGGACGTGCGACGGCTCCAGCGTGCCCGACGAGCAGGCCGATCCGGTCGACACGGCCACGCCCTCGAGATCGAGCGCAATCAGCAGCGACTCGGCTTCCACGCGATCGAAGCTGACGTTGGTGGTATTGGCCACCCGCGGCGACGAGCCGCCGTTGATCGCGGTGCCGGGGATGCGGGCGAGGATGCCGGACTCCAGGCGGTCGCGCAGCGCGCCGACGCGGGCGGCCGCCTCGGCCATCGTCCGGCGGGCGAGGTCGGCGGCGACGCCCATTGCGGCCAGTGCCGGGACGTTCTCCGTGCCGGCGCGGCGGTTCCGCTCGTGCTTGCCGCCGGTGAGCTGCGGCACCAGGCGGGTGCCACGGCGGATCCACAGGGCGCCAGTCCCCTTCGGCCCGTAGAACTTGTGCGACGAGAGCGCCAGCAGGTCGACGCCGAGCGCGTGGACGTCGACCGGCACCTTGCCGATGGCCTGCACGGCGTCAGTGTGGACGAGCGCGCCGCGCGCGTGGGCCAGGTCGGCGAGCGCCGCCACCGGCTGGATCGTGCCGATCTCGTTGTTGGCGAGCATCACCGAGACGAGCGCCGTGTCGTCGGTGAGCGCGGCCGCGAGCGCGTCGGGCGCCACGAGTCCCGTCTGGTCGACCGGCAGCAGCGTCGTCCGCCAGCCGCGGCGCGCCAGCGCCTTCAGCGTGTTCAGGACCGCCTCGTGCTCGATCGCGCTGGCGATGAGATGCCGGCGACCGGCTGGTTCGAGCGCCTCGGCGGCGCCGCGGATCGCGAGGTTGTCCGACTCGGTCCCGCCGCTGGTGAAGACCACTTCGGACGGCTCGCCGCCCACCAGCGCGGCGACGGCCGAGCGCGCCTCGTCGAGGGCGGCCTTGGCCTGCTGGCCGAACGCGTGGACGCTCGAGGCGTTGCCGAACAGGTCGCGCGTGGCGCGGTCGAGGGCGTCGGCGACGGCCGGGGCGACGGGCGTCGTGGCGTTGTGGTCGAAGTAGATGTGCATCGGCTGGTCTCGGGAGCGAAGCCTTAGTGCTTCCGCCCTAGTCGGGATGCCGTCATCGTATCATTGCCGCTAACCATCGGCAACAAAAGGACTAGACATCGGTGGATCGGTCCCGTATACTGGCAGCGCCTTTGGATCTTACCGGGACAGTTTCGCTCCTCCAGACGCCCTGCGACCGCGCGTCTGGAGAAGGCGGAGGGTCAGCATGTGGAAACGGGATGAAGCGGTCAGACCGACCAGTGGCACGCCGTCGACACCCCCTGGTGGGGCCGGCGGGGGCGCGGGACATCGTCCCGAGGCCGACGTCAGAACCCAGATCGAGAGGGACATGGTGAATATCGGGAAATCGGTAGTCATCAAGGGCGAGTTGAACGGCAGCGAGGATCTGACCATCGAAGGACACGTCGAAGGCAAGATCGAACTGAAGGAGCACGTGCTGACGATCGGCCCGAACGGCCGGATCAAGGCGCAGGTCTTCGCCAAGTCCGTGATCGTGCTGGGCGAGGTGACGGGCAACGTGACGGCCACCGAGAAGGTCGACATCCGCGACAACGGGTCGGTCGACGGCGACATCATCGCGCCGCGCGTGGCGATTGCCGAGGGGGCGCACTTCCGCGGCGCCGTCGACATGCAGCGCAAGGGCGGGCAGCCGGGGCAGCCGGCGCAGCCGGTCAAGACCGAGAACAAGCCGGCGCCGCCGCCGCAGGCGGCCCAGCAGCAGGGCGGCCCGCGCGTCGGCGCCTAGCCGGCGCGTCCCGCGACAGTCCGACGGGGGCCGGCGTCCCAGGCGGCGCCGGCCGTCCGCACGCAGCTTTCGAGGAGACGATTTGTCCGGCAGCGGTACTTCTCGATCCTTCACCGATCTGTTCTCACGGCTGGGCGCGCGGCGTCCGGGCGAGCCGGCCGCTGCGCTCGAGACGGGTGTCGACGACGACTCGGTCTGTCCGACCAAGGCCCTGCGGAAGTTCCTCTCCTGCCTGACGGCCCGCGAATCGCCCGTCCTGCTCGACCTCGGGCCGGTGGTCGGTTCCAACGTCAGCTTCTTCGGCGAGCAGCTCGGCTGCAAGATCTTCGTCGAGGATCTCTACGCCGATCTCGAGCGGCACATCCGTCGCAATGCGCTGGAGGAACTGCCAGCGTTCCTGGCGCGCCGGTTCCCGCAGGCCGACGAAACGGTCGACGGGATCCTGTGTTGGGACCTGCTCGACTACCTCGATCGTCCCGCGGCGCAGGCGCTGGCCTCCGAGCTGACGCGCCTGCTGCGTCCCGACGGGGCGCTGCTCGGCTTCTTCGGCACCGCGCAGCCCAGCGAGACGCACTACACCAAGTACGTCGTGGTCGACGAGACGAGCCTGCGGCACCGGCCGTATCCGGCGGCGCGCGGCCGGCAGGGGATCCTGCTGAACCGCGAGATCATCCGGATGTTCGAGGGGCTGCGGGTGTCCGACTCGTTCCTGCTGAAGACGAACCTGCGGGAGATCCTCTTCCGGAAGCCCGGCGATCCCGCCAGCGAGCCCGCCGGTTCCTGAACCGTCCCGTTCCCCGCGCACTCCTTCGCGTCCGGGACGGGCCGCCCGTCCGGCGACCGGCCGGCACGGCCGGAGAAAGGGGCCGCCATGTCCCGTCCCGTCATCGCCCTGCTCACCGACTTCGGCCTCCGCGATCACTACGTCGGCACGATGAAGGGGGTGGCGCTCGGCATCTGTCCCGAGAGCACGCTGGTCGACATCTCGCACGAGGTGCCGCCGCAGGACGTGCTGGCGGCGGCCCTGCAGCTGGCGGCCTGCTATCGGTACTTTCCCGCCGGCACCATCTTCCTCGTCGTCGTCGATCCGGGCGTGGGGTCGGCCCGCCGCGGGCTGGCGGCCGAGGCCGGCGACTACCGCTTCGTGGCGCCGGACAACGGCGTGCTGACGGCCGTCTTCCGCGACACGCCGCCCAGGCGGGTGGTGGAACTGACCGAGCGGCGCTATGCGCGGGCGACCGTCAGCCGGACGTTCGAGGGGCGCGACCGGTTCGCGCCGGCGGCCGCCTGGCTGGCGAAGGGGGTCGAACTGGTGGCACTGGGCCGGCCGGCGGCCGACTGGCGGCCGCTCGACATCCCGGCCCCGGCCATCGAGGGGGACCGGCTGGCCGGGGAGGTCCTGCGGGTCGATCATTTCGGCAACCTGGTGACCAACATCGACCGGTCGACCTTCGAACGGTTCGCCGATGCGGGCGGCCTGCAGATCCGCGCCGGGCGCCATGCCATCGAGCGGCTGGTGTCGACCTACGGGGATGTCGGGTCGGGGGAGGTCTGCGCCCTGTTCGGCAGCACCGAGCAGCTGGAAATCGCGGCCAACGGGGGGAGTGCCGCCGCGGCGCTCGGGTTGTCGCGGGGCGCCGTGGTGGAGGTCGTCCGGACGCGGGCCTGAGGCGGCGCCGGTCGACCGCCGGGAAAGCCCTGTGGTAGCATTTGCCGCTCTGCTTCATGCCGTCAACCTCCTCATTCTTCCGGTTCTGACCATGATCGACTTCGACCTGACCGACGAACAGCGGCTGCTGGAACATTCGATCCGCGAGTGGGGCGCCCGCGAGATCGCGCCGCGCATCCACGACCTCGACCGCGAACACCGGTTCGACCCGAAGATCCTGCCGCAGATGGCCGAGCTCGGCCTGCTCGGCATCTCCGTCCCGGCCGAGTACGGCGGGGCGGGCATGGACTACGTCAGCCTCGGCCTCGCCAGCGAAGAGCTGGAGTACCTCGATACGTCGCTGCGCGTCATCATGTCGGTGCACGCCGGCCTGAACTGCCTCTCGCTGCTGACCTGGGGGACCGAGGACCAGAAGCAGCGGTACCTCGTGCCGCAGGCGCAGGGGAAGAAGATCGCCACCTACGGGCTGACCGAGCCGGCCGCGGGCAGCGACGTGCGCGGCATCCAGACGGTGGCGGTGAAGAAGGGCGACCGCTACCTCCTGACGGGCGAGAAGATGTGGATCTCGCTCGCCGACGTGGCCGACAACTTCCTGGTCTTCGCCTGGACCGACCTCGAGAAGAAGAAGCAGCGCGACACGTCGGGGATCTCCGCCTTCATCGTGGAGCGGGCGTTCAAGGGGTTCTCGAGCGGCACGCTGAAGGAGAAGTGGGGCATCCTGGCCGGCAACACCGGCTTCTTCAAGATGGACGAGGTCGAGGTCCCCGAGGCCAACCTGGTCGGCAAGCCGGGCGAAGGGTTCAAGATCGCGATGTTCGCGCTGGATCAGGGGCGCTACACGGTGGCGGCCGGCGCGACCGGGCTCATCCGGGCCTGTCGTGACGCGAGCGTCAAGTACGCGAAGGAGCGGAAGACCTTCGGGGTCGAGATCGCGCAGCACCAGCTGGTCAAGGAGATGATCGCGCAGATGGAGTCGGACTACCAGGCGGCCCGGCTGCTCTGGCTGCGCGCCGGCTGGCTGAAGAACCGCGGCGAGCGGAACACGCGCGAGACCGGCCTGGCCAAGTGGTTCGCGACGGTCGCCTCGGAACGGGCCGCCGGCGACGCCGTGCAGGTGCACGGGGCCAACGGCTACTCGGACGAGTACCCGGTCGGCCGCTTCTACCGCAACTGCAAGGGGGCCGTGATCTACGAGGGGACGCGCGAGATCCACAAGCTGATGCAGGCCGACTACGTGCTGGGCTACCGGAGCGATCGGCCGACGCGGTGCATGCTGCCGCCGCACGGAGGGAAGTAGCATGGCGACGATGGCCGATTCCACCGCGCTGTCGCTCGAGTTCCTGCGGGTGGTCGAGCAGGCCGCCATCGCGTGCGCGCACACGATGGGCCAGGGCGACCGGCACCATTCCGACCAGGTCGCCGTCGAGGCGATGCGCAAGGTGATGGACACGGTGCCGATCGACGGGACGATCGTCATCGGCGAGGGCGAGCGCGACGAGGCGCCGATGCTGTACATCGGCGAGAAGGTCGGGATGGCGGCCGCGGCCGGGGCGAAGGCCCCGGCCGGACTGCCGAAGATCGACATCGCCGTCGACCCGCTCGAGGGGACGAACCTCTGCGCGACCGGCTCGAACAATGCCATTGCCGTGCTGGCTGCCTCCGACGAGGGCGGCCTGCTGCACGCGCCCGACGTCTACATGGAGAAGCTGGTCGTCGGCCCGAGCTCGAAGGGGAAGGTCAGCCTGGACGCGCCGGTGGCCGAGAACCTGCAGGCGATCGCGGCCAGCCTCAGCCGCGCCATCGAGGACCTGGTCGTCGTGGTGCTCGACCGGCCGCGGCACGAGCAGCTCATCGCGGACATCCGGGCGAGCGGCGCCCGGATCCGCCTGATCGGCGACGGCGACCTGTCGGCCGGCATCACGGCGGCGGTCGTCGGCAGCGGCGTGCACGCCGTGATGGGGACGGGCGGCGCGCCGGAAGGGGTGCTGACGGCCGCGGCCATGCGGTGCCTGGGCGGCGAGATCTACGCGCGCCTGGTGGTGACCAAGCCGGAGCACGAGGCCCGCTGCCGCGCGATGGGGATCACCGACACGAAGCGGATCTATACGTCGAAGGACCTGGCGCCCGGCAAGTCGATCATCTTCGCCGCGACCGGCGTCACCGACGGCGTCATCATGAAGGGGGTCCGCTTCTTCGGCGACGGGATCCGGACGAGCTCGATCATCATGCAGAACGATCCCCATCAGATCCGGTTCGTCGACAGCATCCACGTCCACGACGGCGACGTCAAAGTGCGCTTTTAGTATCAGGTGGGGCTCCGCCCCACGCCCCGGCTCGCTTCACTCGCTCGCCTCGTGCGGCTCGCTCCGTTCCGTTCGCGGGCCTGCCGTGCAGGCCGTTACGCCGAGGGGAGCGCCGAGACTGAATCATGCTCGTTCGACGTATCGATCCGGACAACCCCGATCCCGACATCCTGGCCGAGGCGGCCGGCCTCATCGAGCGCGGCGGCATCGTGGCGTGCGCCACCGACACGCTGTACGGCCTGCTCGCCGATCCCACCAACGCCAATGCGATCGTCCGGCTGTTCGACATCAAGGGCCGGCCGGGCGACCGCGCCGTGCCGCTCATCGCCGCCGATGCCGCCCAGGTGGCGGCGCAGATCGGGCCGCTGCCCGGCAGCGGGCCCCAGCTGGCCGCCCGCTGGTGGCCGGGGCCGCTCTCGCTGCTGGTCCCGGCCGGGCCCTTCGTCGTGCCGGGCGTGCACGGCGGGACGGGGCGTGTCGCGGTCCGGGTGCCGGCGCAGGCCGTGGCGCGGGGGCTCTGCCGCATGGTGGGCCGGCCGCTGACCGCGACCAGCGCGAACCGGAGCGGGGAGCCGCCGGCGGCGACCGCCGCGGAGGTGCGGGCCCAGCTCGACGAGAGCCTGTCGCTGCTGCTCGACGCCGGGCCGGCCCCGGGGGGACCGCCGTCGACGATTGTCGACGTCACCGGGCGCGCGCCGACGCTGGTGCGCGCGGGGGCCATCCCGTGGGAGCACGTGCTAAGATCCCTCGAGGAGGGCGCGCGCTGAGTGCCGCGCCGATGCGGGGTCCCACGCGCTGCATGATGTCCTGCCGCCCGTGTCACACAGACAGCCAGCCGGAATCGATCGCGTGATGGCCGGACCGGCCGCGGGCCGCCACGAACGGGCCGCGCTCGTCGGCATCGCGGCGCGGGGGCATCGCGCGGCGGAAGAACACGCCCTCGCCGAGCTGGCCGGGCTGGCCCGCGCGGCAGGCGCGGTGGTGGCCCTGTCGGCCGTCCAGGAGCGCGAAGCGCCGGACCCGGCGACGTTCCTCGGCCGCGGCCGCATCGAGACGCTCGCCGCCGCCTGCGCGGAGGCCGACGTCGATCTGGTCATCGCGAACCGCGAGCTGACGCCGGCCCAGCTCCGCCACATGGAAGCGGCGCTCGGGCGGAAGGTCATCGACCGGACGCAGCTCATCCTCGACATCTTCGCGCGCCGCGCGCGGACGCGCGAGGGCAAGGGGCAGGTCGAGCTGGCGCAGCTGCAGTACCTGCTGCCGCGGCTGGCCGGCACGGGCGCGGCGCTGTCACGGCTGGGCGGCGGCATCGGCACCCGGGGCCCGGGCGAGACGAAGCTCGAGAGCGATCGCCGGCGCATCCGGCAGCGGATCCACGCCATCAGCCGCGACCTCGATCAGATCCGGCGGCGGCGCGGCCAGCTCCGCGAGCGCCGGCAGCGGACCGCCGGTCCCACCGTCGCGCTGGTCGGCTACACGAACGCCGGCAAGACCACCCTGTTCAACGCGCTGACCGGCGAGGCGGCGCAGGCGTCCGACGCCCTCTTCGTCACGCTCGACCCGCTGGTGCGGAAGGTCCGGCTGCCCGATCGCCGCACGCTGCTCGTGTCCGACACGGTCGGGTTCATCGATCGCCTGCCGCACGCCCTGGTCGCCGCCTTCCGCGCCACGCTCGAAGAGGTGGTCGACGCCGATCTCATCCTGCACGTCATCGACGCCGCCAGCCCGGACCGCGAACGGCAGATCGCCGCGGTGCGCGAGGTCCTCGAAGAGGTTGGCGCGGCGGCGGTCCCGGCGGTCCTGGTGTTCAACAAGTGCGACGCGCTGACCGCCGACGACCGGCGTCGGCTCCAGATGCACGAGCCGGGCGCGCTGTGCATCTCCGCGCTGACCGGTGAGGGGCTCGACGAGCTGCGTCAGGTGATGGCGGCGCGGGTGGCGCTGGACACGCAGCGCGTCGTGCTCGAGTTCAACCCGGACGACGAGGAGGAGCGGGAGCGGATGTCGCGCGTCTACCGGATGGGTCGCGTCCTCACGCAGGAAACGCGTGACGGCCGCGTGGTGATCGAAGCGGAACTGCCCCGGCGGCTCGTGGCCCTGGCCGGCGGCC
>JAGWRA010000273.1 GCA_028876655.1 Acidobacteriota bacterium
GCTGAACAACCAGCCGATGGGGTTCTACAGCCCGGCCACGCTGGTGAAGGACGCCCAGCGCCGCGGCGTCCGGTTCGCCGGCGTCGACGTGCAGCACTCGGACTGGCGGTGCACGGTGGAGGCGGACGGGACGATCCGCCTCGGGCTGTGCTACGTGCGCGGCCTGCGGGAGTCGGTCGGCCGCGCGATCGCGCAGGCATTATTCACTGTCGATGGGGCCCCACCCCCATCGACGCGCGCTCAGCGGCTCGGCTCCGCCTCGCTGCCCTCTGGCGCCTCGCGCGGGCCGCAGGCGCAGCCCGGAGCCCGGAGCCCGGAGCCCGGAGCCCCCGAAATCTGTCCCCGCTGCGGCTGCGACGATCCGTCGATGCTGGAGACCACCGGATCGGGCCGGCTGTTCTGCAATGTCTGCGCGTGCGAGTCGGTCTCGCACGAGCCGCAGGCGCCGCCCGTGGCCCGGAGCCCGCAGCCCGGAGCCCGATCAGCGCCAGCGCTCCGCTTCACCTCCATCGACGATCTCGTCGCCCGGACCGGCGCGCGGCGCGACGAGCTGGCGGCGCTCGCCGACATCGGTGCGTTGAACACGCTCGGCCGCGGCGATCGACGGACGGCGCTCTGGCAGATCGAGCGGGCGGTGAAGCCGACCGGCGAGCTGTACCGGCAGGCGGCGGACGCAGGTGGCGCAGACGGCGCGCCGGCCGAACCGTCGCCGCTGCCGGCCATGACCCCGGCCGAGCGGGTGGAGGCCGACTACGCCGGTACCGGCCTGACAATCGGGCCGCATCCGATGCTGCTGCGGCGGACGGAGCTGGCCATGCGCGGGGCGCTGCGGGCCGGCGATCTCCGGCGGGTCCGGCACGGCCGGCGGGTGCGGGTGGCCGGCGCCGTCATCACCCGCCAGCGCCCGGGGACGGCCAAGGGGTTCGTCTTCCTCACGCTCGAGGACGAGACGGGGCTGGCCAACATCATCGTCCGGCCCGACCTGTTCGATCGGGACCGGCTGGCGATCCTCGAGCAGCCGTACCTGCTCATCGACGGGGTCCTGCAGAGCCAGGACGGCGTCGTGGCGATCCGGGCCGAGCGGGTGCAGGGGTTCGGCGTGGTCGACGCTGCCGCCGGGTCGCACGATTTCTATTGACGTTCTCAGTTCGGAGTTCTCAGTTCTGAGTTCTGAGTTCTGAGTTATGAGTTGTGAGGAATGAGGACCGAGCCCCCGAGTCCCGAGCCCCGAACCCCGCCCCCCAATCCCTAATCCCGAAGCCCCAATCCCTCACTCCCGGGAACATTCCCCCCGTGTGCGCCCCTGTGCTCCTCCGCACACTGTTCGCGTGCGCTTCCGGTCCGATTGCACCCTCCGGCCCCGCCGCCGATTATCAGAGCGCCGTCTTCTGTACGTACGGCCGCTGGAAGGCGGTTTGCACCGGAGGGAGCCACTGTGATCAGGGTCAGTCTGGAGGAGGCCGTCGCCGGCCAGAAAGTCGCGCGCGCGGTCACTACGCCCACGGGGACGGTCTTGCTGCAGGCCGGCGAGGTGCTGACCGACGAGGTCATCGCCGGGCTGAAGCGCAAGGGGGTCGACCATCTCGTCGTCGAAGGCGACGATCGGCACGCGGTCCGTTCCGTGTCCGAGCAGCTGGCCGACCTGGACGTCCGGTTCGCCGGTCTCGAAGATCATCCCCTCATGATGGAACTGAAGGATCTGGTGGCGCAGCAGATCGCGCAGGGAGCGTCGGGTGGAAACCGCTGAACGCCGGGCCCGGGTCGAGAACACGACCAACATCGCAACGGTGCCCCACATCGTGGCCAGGCTCGGGGCGCTGGTGAACTCGCCGTCCGCCTCGACGGTCGACATCGCCGAGGAGGTCAGCAAGGACCAGGTGCTGTCGGCGAAGGTGCTGAAGCTCGTCAATTCGGGCTTCTGCGGCTTCCGCAAGCCGATCTCGACCATCCGCCACGCGCTGGTGCTGCTCGGGCTCGACGTCGTCCGGACGCTGGTGCTGAGCGCGTCCATCATCGACGTCTTCGCCGAGATGACCCGGTCGCTCGAGGGGCTCTGGGAGCACTCGCTCGGGACGGCGCGCGCGTCGCACGCGATCGCCGCGCACCTGCGGATGCCGAACCCCGAGGAGCTCGCGGTGGCCGGCCTGCTGCACGACATCGGCAAGCTGATCATCATCGAGTGCTTTCCGGAGGAGGCCGCCACGATCGGCCGCCGCGTGATCGAGCGCGACTGCCTGCTGATCGACGCCGAGCGCGAGGTGCTGGGTGTCACGCACCAGGAAGTGGGGATGTGGCTGCTGAAGAAGTGGCAGATCCCGTCGCCGCTGGTCTACCCGGTGGCGTACCACAACAACTTCCACCCCGGCCGCGACTTCGCCGACCGCACGGCGGTGGTGCACGTGGCCGACATCCTGGTGCGCGCGAAGGGGATCGGGTTTCCGGGCGACCGGAAGATTCCGGCGATCCATCCCGAGGCCTGGACCCTGCTCGATCTGACGATGGCCGACCTGGGGCGGATCAGCCTGCAGCTCGATGCCGAGATGGCGGCCGAGGGCCTGTGAGGCCCGGAGGGGACCCGATGCCCGTCAACACCGACGAAATCCTGGCCACGCTCTCCAAGCCGCTCTGCGTGCTGTCGGCCGACTTCGAGGTCTGCTTCGCGAACGGCGCGTTCCAGGAACTGCTGGGCGACCCGACGGGCGACCTGCAGCAGCTGACCTGGGCGCTCGGCGCGTCGACGGGCCTGAGCCGGTCGCTGCGCAAGGCGTGCGCGCGGCTGGGCGCGACCGGGCTGCACAGCGCGTTCCGCTGGACGCCGGCCGGCGACGACGGGCGCGGCATCTACGAGGTGCACGTCACGCGGACCGCAGGCCACCAGTTCGTCGTGGTGCTCGACGAGATCTCGGAGATCGTCCAGATCGAGGAGATTCACAGCCGGACGCGCAGCTACCTCGAAGGGGTGCTGAACAACCTGAACCTCGGGCTGATCGTGTTCGACGCCCAGTTCTGCGCGACCTTCATCAACCGCGACCAGGCGGAGCTGTTCCAGCGGCTCGGCGTCGACACGCCGGTGCTCGACCTGATCGGTGCGCCGGTCGGCCGCATCCACCCGGTGCTGCCGCCCGCCCAGTGGGACGCGGCGTTCGCCCGGGTGGTCCACGCCGGCGAGGTCGTCACCCACGCGAAGATCGGCTTTCCGGCCGACGAGCCCGACAGCTACTTCACGACGACGATCGTGCCGCTCTGCGATCGGCAGGGGAAGGTGGCCGGCGGCGTCTGCGTGACGCGCGAGATCACGCGGATGGTCATGCTCGAGCAGGAGCTGATGGAGAAGGAGCGGCAGGCGCTGGTGGGGCAGCTGGCCATCACGCTCAACCACGAGGTGAACAACCCGCTCACTGCGATCCTCGGCACGGCGCAGCTCGTGCTGTCGACGCGCAACGTCGACCCGGCGATGGCCCGCTTCCTCCGGATGATCGAGGCCAACGCGCTGCGGATTGCCGACGTCACCCGCCGCCTGCGCGAGCTCGAGGAGATCCACCTCACCGAGTACCTGAAGGACGGCCCACTGATGCTCGACCTCCACGCGGCGCCGTCGGCACCGGCGCACTGAAGGAAGATGGGTCGCCGGCTCCAGGCTTCGGGCCACGGAGCCCCCATACGTCCGACGTGCGACGTACCGCGTACGACGTGCGCAACGTACGACGTCCAACGTACGACGTCGCCCACGCGTGGCACGATCCGCACGTCTGCACGTCGATGCGTAGTACGTTCCGCACGTGGCACGTCGTACGTGACGACGCCACCTACCTTGCCGTTGCTTCGTTCTGTTCCTGTGCCGCCTCGGGCGTGGCCACCGGCTGCGTCTGCGGATACCGCCAGAAGTCCATCGTCGACACGCGGTGCACGCAGCCGATGGTGCAGTAGGGGGCGCAGGACTTCGGCGTGTCGAAGGCGCGGCGGATGTCGTTCAGCGTGTACTGCTCGAGCGGGATGGCCGGGTAGCCGCGCTGCTGCGAGCAGTAGTGCACCAGGCCGAACTCGCAGACGTAGAGATAGCGCGCGCCGGCGCGGCAGCGCCACTCGTTCGGCTTGCCGTCGGCGAGGTTGTCCTGGAAGTCGCGGATGCCGGAGTAGAGGTTCTTCAGCACGTAGCGCGTGCTGCTGATGCGGCGCGAGACGTCCTCGTAGACCGCCCGCTCGGCCGGCCCGAGCGGCTTCAGCCGGCCCGAGCCGTCGTGGATGATGCCGATCGAGGTGGAGAAGCCCAGCTCGCGCGCGCGGGTGTTGATCGTCCGCGCGTCCTCCGGGTTCTTGATCCCGCCGCCGAGCACGGAATTGATGTTGATGTCGAAGGTCGCGAAGTCGCGGAGCCACTGCAGCTTCTTGTCGAGCAGCCGCAGGCTCTTCTTCGACACTTCGTCGGGCTCGATGTTGTCGATGCTGATCTGCAGGTAGTCCAGCCCCGCCTCGTTCAGCGCCTCGATCCGCTTCGGCGACAGCAGGTAGCCGTTGGTGATGAGGCCCGCCATCATGCCGTGCGACCGGATCGCCCGGATCAGCCGGTCCAGATCCGGATGGAGCATCGGCTCGCCGCCGCTGAAGGCCACCACCGACGTGCCGAGACCCGCCAGGTGCTCGATCCGGCCGAGCATGGTCTCGGTCGGCACCGGCTGCGACACCTTGTCGAACTCGTTGCAGTAGCCGCAGTCGATGTTGCAGCGGCGGATCGGCACGAGGTGCACGAGCAGCGGGTGCGTGGTGTCCAGGAGGCCCCGGAAGAAGTGACCGGCGGCCCGGGCCTGGCGTGTGGCGTGCGCGAGGAACGGCATCAAACCCGGCATTATATCACCGGGAGGGCGCCTCCACCCCCTCGGGACGGCCCTCCGGGCGGGATGCGCCGGCGGCCCCACCGGGTGCCGGCGCGGGCGGCGGCGCCCCGCGCAGCCGCCGCACCACCCCGCCGACCCGCAGCGAGGCCTCGAAGAGCCGTCCGACCGGGATCACGTCGGCGATCCGATGGCGGGACACCGCGGCGAGGCCCGCCGAGGCGATGCAGCCGCAGTTGCGGCAGTCGGGCGCCCCGCCGAACTGACACGGGGTGATCGGCCGCGTGAGGTCGGCCGAGACGCAGGTCGTCGTCCGTGCAAACGTGCAGGCCGCCGGGGAATCGGGCGGTTCGGCGTAGCCGGCGATCAGGGCGTCGCCCATGTCGAGCGTCGGGTAGCGCCGGGCGAGCGCCCGCAGGTCGGCGATCACCCGCTGGCGATCGGCGGGCCGGAGCCGCTCGTCGGAGATCTCGCCGATCTGCGGCGTGTAGAGGCTGATCCAGATCCGCGCGACGGCCGGCTGCGCCGACCAGAACGCGACGAACTCCTCGAGGTACCCGTCGCGGGTCGCCTGCTGCCGCGTGACCGTGCAGTGCACCGTGATCCGGTGGCCGGCGATGTGCTTCAGGATGCGCGGGTAGGTGGCCGGCGCCCGCCGCGCGTCGTGCTCGGGCTGCAGCCCGTCGATCGAGACGCAGATCTGCAGACCGGGAATCGAGGCCCACTCGGGCGGGATCGGCCGGACCGCGCTCGTCACCAGCTGCACGTGCACCTGCCGGGCCGACAGGGCCGGCAGCAGGTCGTTCAACTCGCGGTACCGCACCAGCGGCTCGCCGCCGACCAGCGAGACGTGGATCGGCTGGTAGCGATCGACGAGCTGCAGGATGCCCTCGACGAGCGCGCGACCCCGCAGGTCCGATACCTCGCGCAGGGTGACGTCGCCTCCCAGATGGTCGGCGCCGAACGCGTAGCAGCCGGGGCAGCGCAGCGGACACTCACGGGTGATTTCGATCGAGAGCGCAGGCGTGTAGCCGGAGAGGATCCGGCCCCACGCCCGCAGTACATCGCGGGCCAGGCCGCTCACGTGTCCTCCTTGCGGGTGGTTGTGGGAGAAGGGAGCGGTGCGCCACGGCGCGCCGCCCTCTCCGCCACTATAACAGGCCCGCAGGGGGCTGGGGGACAGGACGGCGCGTCGTGTGCAGCCCGGCTGGCCGCGGTCCGGCTTGTACGGACCGGCTAGCGCACGGCCGTGAGCATGATCTCGAGATCGGAGGGGCCCATGCCCGGCGCCTGCACGGTCGTCCGCGCGGGGAAGTCCTTCTTGAAGACCTCGCGATACGCGGCGTTCAGTGCGGCGAACTGTTTGATGTCCTTCAGGTAGACGATCGCGTCGACCACGTTGGCCCAGTCGAGGCCGGCGGCCTTCAGCGAACGGCCGAGCCGCGCGAGGGCATCGCGCGTCGACGCGGTCACGTCGCCCGGCGGCACACCGCCGGGCGTCCCCGACGTGTAGAGCCGATCGGCGACCTGCACGCTGGCGCTGAGGATCGGGTTGGGCCGGCCGGGCGTGCCGTCGGGGTTCAGCTGCGCGCGGAACTTCTTGTCCCCGCCCTGCACGGCGACCAGCGTGATCTCCACCAGGTGATCCGGGCTCGAGAGGGCCGCCTGCACGGCCGCCCGCGCCGGCGGCGGCGGCGTGAAGACGGAGGTATAGACCGCGTTGAAGGCGCGGAAGTTCGCCTTGTCGGGCAGGAAGACGCGCGACTGGACCACGTCGCGGTACGTGAAGCCGGCCGCGTCGAGCAGCTCGCCGGCATGCTCGAGGATCGTCCGCGCCTGGACGCTGATGTCGCCCGACACCGGCGTGTTCGTCTTGACGTCGCGGCTCACCAGGCCCGACAGGAACAGCGTGTCGCCGCTCTTGATCGCGTAGCTGTAGGGGAACGGCGACTCCCGCCAGCCGTCGGGCCGGATGATGCGCCGCTGCGCGCCGTGCGGCACGGCAATCATCGAGATCTCGACCAGCGCGTCCGGCCGCGCCAGCTCGGTCACGACCGTTGTCCGCGTCGGTGGATCCTGCGGCCAGAAGGTCGCGTACGCCGCGTTCATCGCCTGGAAGTCGGCCTGGTGCTTCAGGTAGACCGTGACGCTGACGGCATCGGCCAGGCTCGATCCGGCCGCCTTCAGCACGGTCGAGATGTTCTCGAGCGCCTGACGGGTCTGGCCGTCGATGCCCGGGGCGAGCGGCGCGTTCGAGCCGCTGCCCTTCAGTCCGATCGTGCCGGAGACGTAGATGAACTGGCCGGCCTTGACGGCCGGGCTGAACGGCAGGCCGGCGACCGCGCCGGTGTGGATGATCTGCTTCGTCTGGGCGCCCGCGCCGGCCGAGACGGCCGACAGGGCGACGGTCAGGATGACGGGAAGCGTCGCGCGCATCAGGAGTCCTCCCTCCGCGCGCGATTGTAGCGCGGACTCAGGCCCGCAGCCGGACTTTCGGCGCCAGCTGCCAGTCGAACCCGGCCGGATCCGCCGCGAGCGCCCTCAGGGCGCGGTGCGCGTCGGCGGCGAGCGCGGCTACGTCCACCTGCTGACAGACGGGGGCGAACGGCTCGATGCCGTGCAGGCCGCGCGCGAGCAGGCGAACGGCCCCGGCGCGGTTGCCGCGGCGCAGGTGATGGAAGGCGACGCCGATCTGCAGAATGCCCTGGTACAGGCGCCGCACTTCGCGCGGCTCGGCGCGCCAGAGCGCCTCGAGTGTCTCGTGCTGCTCGAAGTACTCGCCGCGGTTGAACTGCGCGATCGCGTCGAGCAGCAGCGGCGGTGCGGGTTCGTCGATCCAGTGGCTGGTCATGGGGCCGGCGGCCTGCGCGGCGGCCGCGAACCGTTGTATCTTAGTCGCCATGATCGAGAAGCGGCGGTCGAAGATCCAGGGCTGGGGCGTCTACGCCACCCAGCCCATCACGAAGAACACGCGCGTCACCTACTACGCGGGCGAGAAGATCGGGAACAAGGAGAGCCTGAAGCGCGAGATCCGGTACCTGAAGAAGGGCCACATCTGGTGCTTCAAGCTGAACAGCCGGTCGGTGATCGACGCGGGCGTCGGCGGCAACATCGCGCGGTTCATCAATCATTCCTGCACCCCGAACTGCTACATCCACATCGTCGGCGACACGATCTGGATCCGCGCGTCGCGGAACATCCGGAAGGGCGAGGAGCTGACCTACAACTACAACACCGACGGGGAAGCGTCGATCCCGTGCCGGTGCCGGCCGGGGTGCCCGAACAAGCTCTGATGCCGCCGCACTACTTCTACTTCCACGGCTTCGCCTCGTCGCCCCGGTCCACCAAGGCCGGCTATTTCGCCGAGCGCCTCGGCGCGCGCGGCCTGACGCTCCACTGTCCCGACCTCAACCTCCCCGACTTCGAGACGCTGACCGTCACGCGCATGCTCGAGCAGGTACGGAGGCTGGTGGACGGCCTCCCGCCCGGCCCGGTCGTCTTCATCGGGTCGAGCCTCGGCGCCGTCGTGGCCTTGCAGTCGGCCGCCGGCCTCGACCCGGCCGGGCCGCACCCGCCCGCGCGGCTCGTGCTGCTGGCGCCCGCGCTCGAATTCGGCCGCGACGGGCTCCGGTTCCTCGGCGAGGCACAGGTCGCGCGCTGGCAGGAGACGGGGACGATCGACGTCTTTCACTACGCCTACGATGCCCCGCGGCCGCTCGGCTACGCCTTCTACGAGGACAGCCAGCGGTACGACACCTACGCCCTCGACGTCCGGCTGCCGACGCTCGTCTTCCAGGGCCGTCACGACGAAGCGGTTGACGCCGCGATGGTGGAGCGATGGGCGGCCGGACGGCCGCACGTCACCCTCCGGCTGCTCGACGACGACCATCAGCTGCGCGCCAGCCTGCCGCAGATCTGGCGCGAGACGGCCGCCTTCCTGGAGCTGGCCCCGTGAGGCGGGCCCTGATCGCGCTGGCGACGACGGTGGCGCTGCTGGCGGCAGCCGCCCGCCCCGTGCAGACCGCCGGCGGATCGGGGCAGGGTGAGGCGCAGGCGTTGCGCACCCGCCTGGCGCGCGGCCCGCTCACGCTGCGCGTCGGCCTCGCGCGCGGCGGGGGCTATCGCATCGTCACGATGCGGGTCGAGGATTACGTGGCCGGCGTTCTCGCCGGCGAGGCGGCGCCGCACAGCCCGCCCGCCGCGCTCGACGCGCTCGCCGTCGCCGTGCGCACCTTCGCCGTGGCGAATCTCGGCCGGCACGCCTCTCAGGGGTTCGACCTCTGCGATCAGACGCACTGCCAGGTCTACCGGACGCCGACGGCCGACACGCGCCGGGCCGCTGACGCGACCGCTGGCGAGGTGCTCTTCTACGATGGCGCCCCCGCCTCGGTCTTCTACAGCGCGTGGTGCGGCGGCTACACCGAACGGCCGTCGGAGGTCTGGCCCGGTGCGGTCGACGAGCCCTACCTGCCGTCGAAGCCCGATCCCGCCGCAGCAGATCTACCGGGGTGGTCCGTCACGCTGCGCGACGGCGACCTGCTGCGCGCACTGCATGCGGCCGGCTTCCGCGGCCGGCGGCTCCGCAATCTCGCGCCGATGGCCCGCGACGTCTCCGGACGCGTGGTCCGCCTGCGCCTCGACGGTTTGCAGCCGGACGTGATCTCGGGACAGGACCTGCGCGTGGCGGTGGGGAACACGCTGGGCTGGCAGTACCTGAAGAGCACCGCCTTCTCGGTGCGGCGCACCCGCGACGGCTACGAGTTCCGCGGGAAGGGATCCGGTCATGGCGTCGGCCTCTGCGTGCTGGGCTCGGTCGCCCGGGCGCAGAGCGGGCAGAGTGCCGACGCGATCCTGCAGACCTACTTCCCGGGGACGCAGATCGTGACCCTTCAGGCGCTGGCCGCCGACTGGACGGCCGCCGCGGCCGGCACGGCGCCGGTGCCGACCCCCGGCAC